>JACCSX010000080.1 GCA_013812775.1 Tatlockia sp.
GGCTCTGAGTGAGGGGCGTTTAGAGACATTAGCCGTACTGAAATCTGCTAAATTCATCATGCGTCTGGCAATCGACCATCTTTTAGGGGGAAGGGTTTTGAAATCCAGATCCTTATATCCTGGAAAAGAACGAGTTGGCATGTAAATCGCTTAGCTAAACCTAAATACGCAAATTGTCTTAGGCCGGAAGCTAAAATTATGGCAAATACTGACTCAATTGTAATTCGATTTACCGGAGACTCCGGTGATGGTGTACAGCTTGTGGGGGAGCAGCTAACCATTACAGCTGCACTGACCGGACGTGATGTAAGGACTTTACCTGATTACCCGGCTGAGATCAGAGCACCGGCGGGAACCGTCGCCGGTGTTTCTGGCTTTCAGTTAGCAATGGCAGAACATGCAATTTTCACCGCGGGTGAAGAGCTGGATGTGTTAGTCGCCTTAAACCCCGCAGCGTTAAAAAATTCACTTGAGCATCTCAATCAGGGGGGATTGCTAATCATTAATGAAGACAGTTTTTCCGAGAAAGACTGGCAAAAAGCAGGACTTAATCCTGATTTTCTTAATAAAGTGGCCGAACATTATCATTTAATCTCCCTACCATTAATCACCCAGACTATCCAGGCAGTTGCCGCTGCTGATATTAATCATGCTCAGGCTAAGAAATCAAAAAATTTTTATGTTTTGGGTTTAGTACTCTGGCTTTTTGATTTACCTACAGAAAGCTGTATCGCTTTTATCAAGAAAAAATTTAAAGCGCAGCCGCAGATTGCAAAAGCGAATGAGTTAACACTATTGGCGGGTTTTAACTATGCGATGACTCTTGAACTAAGCCGTCGGCAATTTATGATTGGCCAGGTAAACCGCGAATCTGGTGAATATCGCCAGATTACCGGCGTGGAAGCGGTTTCCCTGGCGCTGGCAACATTGGCTGTCGGGACGCAAATACCTTTATTTGTATCAGGATATCCCATCACCCCTGCTTCAGGAATTTTGCAAGAATGCGCAAAATTAGCTGATTATGGCGTTCAATTATTACAGGCTGAGGATGAAATTGCAGCAATTTGTGCTTGTATTGGTGCGGCCTACGGCGGTTGTTTAGCCCTGACCTGTACATCCGGCCCAGGTCTGGATTTAAAAAGTGAAAGTCTTGGTTTAGCAGTCATGACAGAATTGCCGTTGGTCTTGGTAGATATTCAACGTGCCGGTGCTTCCACTGGTTTACCTACTAAAACTAGCCAAAGTGATTTGCGCCAAGCTTTGTATGGTCGTCATGGGGAAGCACCACTGCCCGTGATTGCAGCTAACTCTTCTTCAGATTGTTTTTACACGATTATTGAGGCTTTTAGCATAGCCACCAAATACATGACTCCAGTTATCGTATTGCTTGATGCCTATCTTGCTAATGCTGCAGAGCCATGGAAAATTCCTTCGCCAGAATCAATTAAAATTCCTAAAATTGAGTTTAATCGTTGTCCCAAACCCTATCAGCGTGATGAGCAATTGGCACGCAGCTGGAATGTACCTGGCACACCAGGTTTTATTCATCAAATAGGGGGTCTGGAAAAACAGGGTGAAGAAGGGCGAGTCAGTTATGATGCTGATAACCACCAAAAGATGGTTAACTTACGTGCTAATAAAATTGCTGGTATTTCCCGTGAATATGCCGATTTAGTGGTTGAAGGCGATGAAAATGCCAAAATTTTAATTTTGGGTTGGGGTAGTACTTACGGCAGTCTAAAATCGGCTCTTAGTCAATGCAATGCTCAAGGGTTAGCTATTGCCCTTGTTCAGCTTCGTCATTTAAATCCCTTGCCTGCTGACTTAGGGAAATTGCTGGCCAGTTTCGATAAGGTTTTAGTGGCGGAATTAAATTCCGGGCATTTGTGTCAGTTGTTACGTGCCGAATATCTGGTAGATGCCAAATCAATTAGCCAGTGTAATGGTCAGTCCTTTTCTGTGAGTTATCTTGTTGATGCTATAAAATTAGAAGTCACCGAGCCTGCAAAAAAACTGTCGGCGAAAGCTGAGGGTATTAAATGAGCAACTATACACGAGAAGATTTCACAAATTCAACCGAGGTTCGCTGGTGCCCGGGTTGCTGCGATTATGCCATTTTAGCGGCCTTACAACGCTTGTTACCAGAGCTTGGCCTGGCACCAGAAAAGCATGTCTTTGTTTCAGGCATCGGTTGTGCAGGACGCTTACCTTATTACATGAATACCTATGGTTTTCACACCATTCATGGCAGAGCAACCGCTCTAGCAACGGGCCTCAAGGCGATGCGCGATGATTTAACGGTCTGGGTGATAACCGGAGATGGTGATGCCTTAAGCATCGGGGGTAACCATCTGATTCATTGTTTAAGGCGTAATGTTAATGTCAATATTTTGCTCATAAATAATCAAGTCTATGGTTTAACAAAAGGGCAATTCTCACCCACTTCGCAAAAGGGGCAGGTGACCAAGACCTCACCGCAGGGAGTATCGAATGAACCTGTTAATCCTATAGCACTTGCTCTTGCTGCAGGTGCCAGCTTCGTTGCCCGCGCTGTGGATAAAGATCCGACTCATTTGGGAGCAATTCTCAAAAAAGCCTATGAGCATCAAGGAACTTCTTTTGTGGAAATTTATCAGGATTGTAATATTTTTAATCATGGAGCCTTTGATGCCTTTGCAGTGAAGACAAATCGTGCGGAAAAGACAATCGTCCTGGAAGAAGGACAACCCTTTAAGTTTGGTGCAGAGAAAGAGTGGGCCTTAACGCTAGAAAAAGAAGAGTTTAAGAAAGTAACAAACGAAGGCGAGGCGCTCAGCTACCATGATTCCTCTGATTACATTGCTGCAATGCGCTTGGCGCGACTGCATTTCCCGGAATTTCCTGTGCCACTCGGTGTTTTTTATCAACAAAAACGCGATAGTTTAAATCTTACCAAAGTAACCAATAAAACGATGGCAGACTTACCTTCTTTATTTAGGGCAAGAGCCTCTTGGCAACAGGGTGGATAAGCATCATTTTTATACATTTCTCACAATCTATCCTTTTAATAGCCTTAAGGTACCGTAGATACTGCCGATCAGGCTACCCCAAATAATCCACTTTAGTCGGCATGGACGGATCTGGAAATTAAATGTTAATTCTCAAAATCATGCGCCAATAAACGCCTGTGAGCCCGAAAATAGGTTAGGGGCGATTGTTCGAGTAAGTCAGCTAATTTTTCCATGTAAATGCAGGCAAAGCGGTCTACCTGATGAGCGAAATAACTTTCTTCGGCTCCTGCACGAAAGACACGTCCCCAGCGGTAATTATAAAAGCCTTGCTCTTCGGTTAATAATTTTGATATTTCCGAATCGATAGCTGCAATTTGTTTTTGCAATTCCTGCAATTCAGCTTCATAGTGATGTGAATTTTTTTCGATATCTTGAGTATGGAGAGCAAGGTATTTTTCTTCCAACACTTTTTTTAGATCCATCGATGCCACGATATTTTTCTCTATGGATAGGGCGTTTTTTTGTGAGCTAATTTCTTGACCCAGTTCTTCAACGACCAGCGCTGTTCGCCAATTGCAATCCTTTTTCAAGCGGACAATATCGCCATAAATATGGTCACCGATGTATAAAATTTCATCGCCATTGATTTCTAAATCTTCAGTGAATTTTGTAGCACATCCACCTTGATAAACGCCTGGAACAATTTTTCCTTGAGTATTAGTCATCGTTCCGCTATTAGGATCAATCGATAAAAACCTTAGTTTGTCGTAGAAAAAACGAGGTTTATTAGCCAAGGTTATGACATATTCAAACAAATCTTCCCAGGTTTCACCATTCTTCAAGAAAGGATTAATCGCATAATCCAATAGCAGTTTTGAATAGAAAAACTCAGAATTAGTAAGAATAAAAATTTTCTTGCCATAATAAATAAAGCGTTTCAACCCCTCAACAACTTCTGGTTCTTTAAGTACATAATGGTCAAGATTCTTGGAAATACAGGCTTTTAAACTACCATCCGAATGAATTTTGTCCACCGTAGACAATACATCCAAAGCAATAGTGGCATAACTTGGCATTTCATCCACATTTTCATCTTTTAAATCAATAAGTTGGCTAAAAAGGGCGCAAAAGGCAATCGAAAATGAGGTATCGATAGCAAAATAATTAGGATCGTTTAAATCAACATAAATAGAGCGATAAAATTTTTTCTGGTCTGCATAGCTAATTTGCTTTGTGCCATGATAACTATGACGAATAGCACCATAACGGCTGAGCTTTAAAATATTACCATTTTTACTATCGATAATGAGGCCACGTATGGCATCTTCAAAATTGAATTTAAAGGTCTTAATAAGATCTGGATAATGCTTGCTCTTAACGAGAAGATCTAAGACCAGTTTATAGACTAGGGATTCAAAGTTTTTTGTATTATAACGAATCAAAGTATGATCCATATCCAAACCAATAAATTTGATTTTTTTCATATTCAAAATACGGTTAACAAAAACTTTTGAATTCATTTTTTTTCCTAAAAAAAAACCCGGTTAGCTTACCGGGGTTTTAAATTTATGAGATTTTCTAATCGCGACCTGAAAATGCGCTTAGCAAATTCAATAGACTAACGAATAAGTTATAGATCGAGACAAAGAGAGAAACTGTCGCGGAAATATAATTTGTTTCACCGCCGTGGATAATTTCACTTGTTTGAAACAAGATTAAACCAGAAGCAATCAGTACAAAAAGGCCTGATATAGCTAACTGCAGAGCTGGCATATGGAAAAAGATGCCTGCAATCATAGCAAGTACCGCCACCATCACACCTACAAAAAGAAACCCGCCTAAAAAGCTGAAATCTTTACGGGTTGTCAGGGCATAACCGGATAGAGCGAAAAAAATCACACCAGTTCCACCAAGAGCCGCTCCAATCAACTGTGGTCCATTGGAATAGCTGGCGATGTAATAATTAAGTATCGGTCCAAGGGTGTAGCCAAGAAAACCGGTAAAAGCAAAGACAGAGATAAGACCTAGCGGACTGTTTTTTAGCGCCTGTGTTAAAAACATCAGTCCGTAGACACCTGCTATCATGAGCAGTGGATTCATTGGTCTTACAGCAAAGGCATAGGACATATACGCTGTGAAGGCACTAAAGAGGAAAGTCATAGAGAGTAATAAATAGGTATTGCGTAGTACTTTATTGGTGGCAAGTACGGATTCATTACCCTGGCTTAAGGTTGTGACGTTATTTCGGTTCATACAATAACTCCAGATTATTTAATTTTAGTGTAGCATATTTGGGGGCAATGTGTTGACATTTCAAGTTTATAGCGATGTTTTATCACTGGCAAGAGCTATTTTTTTCGCTCTACAACTCATCTGAGTTATAATTATAAGGATAGAGTTGAAAATTACAGATTATATTTGGACAAATTTATGCCTAAAGTTGCTGCAGCACAAATGATTTCCTCTGCCTCAATAAATAAAAACCTCGAACAAGTCGAATGTTTTTGTATTGAAGCCAAAGAAAGGCAAGTTGATTTGTTGGTTTTGCCTGAAAATTTTGCTTTCATGGGGATGGGGGAAAAAGATAAGCTGCAAATCGCTGAAAAATACCTTGCTGGTGAGATTCAAGATAAAATTTCGCAATTTGCAAGGTTATATGATTTGTGGGTGATTGCAGGAACATTGCCTTTGCAAGGATTCAATAATAGAGTGAGAGCATCTTGTCTTGTTTTTGATAATAAGGGTTTAGCTGTCGCTCGTTATGACAAAATCCATCTATTTGTCGTTTTAGTGTCTGAAAAGGAAAGGTATGAGGAATCAGCAACCATTGAAAGAGGCGATGAACTGGTTGTAGTTGAGACTCCAGTCGGCAAGGTTGGATTAACAGTATGTTATGACTTAAGATTCCCCGAACTATACCGCCAATTAGTTCATCGCGGTGCTGAAATTCTGACAGTTCCCTCAGCCTTTACCGCTGTAACCGGTGCTGCGCATTGGGAGCCATTGTTGAGAGCGCGCGGAATTGAAAATTTATGTTATGTGGTAGCGCCAAACCAGGGCGGTTTACATGATAATGGGCGCCAAACCTACGGACATAGTATGATTGTTGAACCTTGGGGGAAAGTGCTTGCCAGCTGTGGGGTTGGGGTAGATATGATAACTGCTGATATTGACCTGCAGGAATTGCGGAAAATACGCTTAAAGTTTCCTACCAATGAGCATCATGTGCTTATCAATAATTGAGATATACCCTTGAGCAGAAAAGGGAAAACAGAACGTTTTTTGGAGATAAAATTATGATTCAGGCACTAGATTTTGCCAAAGAATTACTCTTAAAGCCGGCATCACTTGATGAATCGACTTTGGAAAAATTGATACGTTCCATGATCAGTCGTCATGTTGATGACGCGGATCTTTATTTTCAAAGTTCAAGCCATGAATTTTGGTTTTTAGAGGATTCAGAAGTAAAAACTGGCAGCTACTCTATTGATCGTGGTGTTGGCGTTCGGGCCGTGAGTGGTGATAAAACAGGATACGCTTATTGCGATGATATCTTATTGCCGGCCATGCAGCGTGCAGCGGATGCAGCTCGATCAATCGCTTTTGCTGGTGCAAAGGCTTCGCAATCCGTTCAAATTATAACAACGCCTATCGCTCGTTATGAGCCATTAAACCCCATTGAAGGAATGACAAAAGCTGAAAAAATTGCTTTACTTGAGGCCCTCGATAAAGAAGCAAGGAGAATTGATTCTCGAGTTATCCAAGTCAATGCTTCGCTGACTGGTACTTTTGAAGTCGTGATGGTTGTGGGTCTGCACGGCGAAATGACAGCTGATATCCGGCCGCTCGTGAGTGTAAATGTCAGTGTTATTGTCGAAGATAAAAACGGTCGTCGTGAATCCGGGCGTTCAGGTGGTGGCGGACGTGTTGCTTATTCTTATTTCACTGAGAAAGACAAGGCCCTGAGTTATGCTCGTGAAGCCGTACGTGAGGCCTTAAATAATCTGGACGCAGAAGACGCTCCCGCTGGAACAATGACAGTGGTTGTCGGCCCGGGTTGGCCAGGTGTGCTTTTACATGAGGCGGTTGGTCATGGTTTAGAAGGTGATTTTAATCGCAAAGGCTTATCGGCATTTTCAGGTTGCCTAGGGCAACAAGTAGCAGCTAAAGGTGTTACCGTAGTTGATGACGGCACCTTAAAGGACCGTAGAGGCTCTCTCACTATTGACGATGAGGGAACCCCTTCCCAATGCACAACCCTGATTGAAGACGGTGTCTTGGTCAATTATATGCAAGACAAATTGAATGCTAAGTTGATGAACATGAAGCCTACTGGTAATTGCCGCCGGGAGTCTTATGCGCATTTACCCATGCCGCGCATGACTAATACTTATATGCTTGCTGGTCAACACCCCCCTGAGGAAATTATCCGTTCAGTCAAGCGGGGGTTATATGCTGTTAATTTTGGCGGTGGTCAGGTAGATATAACGTCAGGACAATTTGTATTTTCAGCTTCTGAAGCTTATCTTATTGAAGATGGTAAAGTGACCAGACCAGTAAAAGGGGCGACCCTAATCGGAAATGGGCCTGAGGTTATGAAAAAAATATCAATGGTAGGCAATGATCTTTCTCTTGATAGTGGCATCGGTGTCTGTGGAAAAGAAGGGCAGTCTGTCCCTGTTGGTGTGGGTCAACCGACATTAAAGATTGATGCGTTGACGATTGGGGGTACGCGCTAAGTTAAAGGTTCCTTGCCCCTTTAAATTTTAATAAATTCAAAGGGGCGCTGATATTCGTCCAGTTGAATTTTTAACTATTTGTAAAGTGCCGAGTTGAAACTTCGAAGGGAATACTAGCCAAATTTTTATTTTTTGCTTCAATCATGATATCAAAATGGTTCCTGAACGTACCTGCCCAGTCATTGCAGGCACTATTCCACATTAACTCACTATGCTGCCTTAGCTGATTTTTATTATAGCCTTCAGAGAGTAATTGATTTATATCAGGTAGAATATCTATAGGATGATTGGTTAATATTTTTTCCGGTGAAACAGAATAATGAATGACTGGTCGAACACCGCGCCAACTATCTATAATACGACAAACCCTATCGTCACTTACTTGAATATATTCCCCTGTTTTAATCCAATGATGATGAATATCCAGTACTAATGCCAAGGTGTCTGCAAGCTCTAAGCTTGCCTCAATGCCCCATGTCATTTCATCATTCTCAATTGTAATTGTGTTTCGTGCCTCTGGAGATAATCGTTTTAAAACTAACTTAATGCCCTCAGGTCCCTCTTTTCCTGAAATATGGACGTTGCATTTAAAATCTTGAAATGTTTTACCGTAGCCCATCCATCTTATAATATTGGCATGGTATTCAAATTCGGCAATAGAGCGTTCAACCACCTCTGGTGTAGAGCTTGCAAGGACAACAAATTGTCCTGGGTGCATGCTCAGGCGTACATCTAATTTGCGGGCGTGCTCACCTGCTTTGAAGTATTTTTTTTCAAGAAAGGATAGAACATCTGATTGTTGCCAAAAATATTGAAGGTTGGGATGGGTAAAACCCGGAAGTTGATCGCTACCAATACGTACCATTCGTTGTTCTGGAACTAAATGTCCAACGAAGTCAATAAGATTATTGACAGAGCTAGTATTGTGATTAATAATTTCCCATAATTTTTTCTCTGCTTCGTCCTTGGATTTTGACTCAAGCCATTTTATAGTTGTTGTTTTTTCAGAATAATTTTGCTGTGTTTCTTTTAGAATTTTTTTACTTTGATTTTGATTTGAATCCATATATTTGCAAGCAAAACCAACCCGTTTAATAACCATAATTGAAAGACCTTCTTGACTATCTCGTTGCTTATTTACTTACAACCTGTCAAAACAGCACACATACTTGGGTCGCTATTCTTACAGAATTTTGATGATATAGGAACAGAAGGAAACTTCATCTCGTTTTCGGGGTGAACTTCAATGAAACTGCCAAACTGTATAATTGAGATGTTCCTATCATATATACAAGTAAGCCGACAACTAGTAATAGCCGCCCCTATAAAAATTGTGCCCGTTTCTCTTTCATCCAATGGCGGCCTTCTTACCAAGAATCTTCCTAATCCTTCCACATTAATATACTGTGGACCGCTGCTAGCAACTATTTGGTTAACTGTGTCTACCGTTGGGCAGACAAAGCCCCTCGGAAGTTGAGCAAAGTTTGAAATAGAATGTAATAATAACGAGGCAATTATCAGAGGTTTTATTTTTTTTCTCATTTGTTAAATCCTTTTAAGAAAGAAAAATTATTGGGGGGCTAATGGATTCTGTGCCTAAAACCCGAAAAAAAATCATGTTACACATAAATAATTGAGATTCCAAATTTTGGGCCTCGTAAAGAAAAAAAGGTAAGTAGAGAGGGGATTGTCAAATAATAGTCAATTGCCTTTTTTTAAAATAATTAAATTCTACAAATAGTTTACAAATAATACATATTGAAATATAATTGCCTTTTTGAACGGATGAGCTTCTATGCTTAACAAAGCCCTCAGTTTTTTATTTATTAATTCCAAGATCAATTCATTATTGCTGGAATCGACTAATAAAAAATTTATAGATGAAGCATTGATTGCAAAATTAATCTATAAAAAGCAAATCAGACGCTATTTAGGTCTAGGGTTTATTCTTTCTTTTATACCAGACTCAGACCCCTTTAAGGCTAGGATAAATTTATTAGCGGTCATTGAAAGGGGTGAGGAAGAAACTTCTAATGATTTTATTAAAAGTCCCTTTCATATTTTATTTCGCACCTTTTATGAGTTAATAACTGTTGTGGAAAATGAAGAGTTGAAATTGACTGAAATTTTATTTGAGAAAAAGAATTTAAAATGGGGAATAAATCGAATAAATCCTTTTTTTTATCTTTTTAAATTTCTGCAAGATTTAACTTCAAGTCTAAAACAAGGGCCAGGTCAAACAGATAGTATCTTTGGAGCTTTATTATGGCTGGCGGTTTTAGCAATTGGGATAGTTAGTTATTATGTCACCATAATATTATATTTTCTTAGTGAACCCTTATTCAATTTTTTACATACCCTATTAATCGAACCCTTTATCTTTGCCGCTGAAGTGATTAACCAAAAAATTACAGATCACTCAATGGATTATGCATTGATTCCAACTGATGAATTTTATAAAGTTAATAAAATAGTTACAGCTTTTGAACCCGCCAATTTAATTATAGATGCAGAAATAACACCAACGCTAACCCTGCTAACAGGTTCGGAAGAGAAAATTTATAATTATAAAAAACATCATTCTGGCCTCTTTTTTAAAAAATATCAGGACACAGATTTGTTCGAAAAATCTAATAAAACTATTGCTGAAGCGAATGCTGAATTACAACTAACTGCATTTAAGTTTTTCAATAAAGAACGCTTACCAATGGATATTATTGATAAGATTAGTCAACATCGAATTGATATTATCTAAACCATACTGAGCAAAATATTTCCCACATTAGCTTTATTATATTGCAAATTGGGGATTATTTAATCATAAAGCAGCAAAAACCATTTAATTATCTATCTATTTTAAATTAAAAAATTTATAGTATTTATTCTACATCTAAGGAGTATGAAATGGATATTTACACCTATTTACATAAAGATCATCTAAAAGTTTCAAAATTATTTAAAGAGATTACAGCTTCTAAAAATCAGGAGCAAAGAGAAAAGCTATTTCTTGAAATTAAAAAAGAACTGGAATTGCATGCAGATCCTGAGCATGACACTTTTTATAAAGCATTAGAAAAGAAGCCTAAAGGAAAAGAAGATGCAGAGCATGGTACCGATGAGCATAAGGAAATTAAAAAAGCCCTTAAAGCCATATCCAAGATTAGCTCAGAAAATGAGAGCGAATGGCTAATCAATTTAGGTAAGCTCATACAGATTGTAGAACATCATGTTGATGATGAAGAAACAAAAATGTTTGAGGATGGCAAAAAAATTATTTCTGATAAACAAGCGGTCTTATTGGCTGAAGAAATGGAATCACTAAAAGAAAAACTACGCTCATCTAAAAAGTTTATCGAAACTTATGGTGAATAAAGATAGTACACTAATGTCAGCTAGCCGAGCTTTTGAGATCTGGCTCACCTAATTTCATAAGCAAGGCTTTTCCTATTTCAGGGCTACTTCGCGACTTAAGGATTTATTTTAAGAAATTTTAGTACATCGCTATTAAATTGTTTCGGGTCTTGTATAAAAGAAAAATGGCTGGCCCAGGGCTGAAACAGCAGATACGAATTCTTAATATGCGCTGCCATAAACTTAGTATTCTCAGGTTTAACCACTTCATGGTCGCCATCCACAATCCAGACCGGAACCCTGATTGTCTGTAGCAGTTCTTTGGTAAACTGGGGTTGGGTTGCAGACATTTTGCTGAGTTGGTTGAAGAGCGTTTTATACCCTTTTGAAGTGGGGGATAATTTTTCATATTCTTTTTCAGTTCGAGCAATATATGCATTAAATATTGAATTACTGAAAATATCCGTTCCGATGATTTGGTCATTTATTTCCCTTAAGAGTGTATATGGATAAAACCGATTTTTATCGATGGAAAAATAGCTAAACTCCAGTGTTCGCTAATTTAATCAACAAATTTTTAATCTCAAAAATTCTATCCTCATGCGAAAGGCTATCCAGTGTAAATCGTAGACGTGTTGGGCCTTCCATTTGATAGCGTTTTGCATGGACCTGGATTAGGCTGATTAAGACTGCCGGGTCTATTTGCGGTTTGTCGCTAAATTCAATTTTGCCGCTCTGTTGGGCTGAATTAATTTTATTAATACCTAATTGGCTTGCTAATAATTTAAGTTCAGTTACCAAGATCAGATTTTTTGCTGGTTGGGGAAGAAGGCCAAAGCGGTCAATCATTTCTATCTGTAAATCGCGAAGCTGTTCTTTGTGC
>JACCSX010000091.1 GCA_013812775.1 Tatlockia sp.
GATTATAAACAACAATGGGCTGAAGGCTTACAAAGAATTAGAAACTATAATAGATCGTGTTTGGTTACTTGTGTACAAGACCCTGAAAAAGCACCCTTGATAAATATGTGGGGCCTTTATAAACGTAGTAAACAAGTATTTATATATAATTTTATGTTTTGTGGAAGCACTTACAAAGAATATATAGGTGATAAGCTTTTTACACCTGAAACTTGTTATAATTTTATACCTCGTAAACCAACAAATCCTAAAGCATCAGTATGGGTAATAAACTTAGATGATGAAAGCTTATCCTAGTCTAAGCTTAACGAACTACTTAAGTTCAATAGGGGTATAAAGTGAAAAACTTCTCAATCAAAGTTCTTGATAAAAAAAAAGAAATGGTTTGGGATATGCCATGCTTATGGGGAGAAATTATTATAGGAGATTTCAAAGAGAAGTTTGAGATGCCGATATTGTGGTGGACAGCTACAGATTATCAAAAACAATGGTATGAAGGCATAGAAAGAATTAAAACTAATGCAAAGTCCTGTTTAGTGACCTTTGTGCAAAATTCTCTAGGTAATCCTATGATAGTAATGTGGGCACTTTATAAAAAGAAAAATATACTTGTTATAAAGAATCATATGTTCTGTGGAAGTATGTATAAAAAGAGAATAGGTGTTAAGCCTTTTACACCGGAAACTTGTTATGATTTTATACCTAAAAATTTAAATACAACAGGTTCTGTGTGGACGGTAGATTTGGATGAAAATAACTAGCTCTAGAGGTGCTATTTGTTTTAGTAAAATTTCATATAACGTAAGCTTGATAAAACGTGTTATAAATTGGGTGTTTACTCAACTATAGTAAATTGCAAATAACGCTAACTCCTGAAGTAGAGCGTTGTTCTTAGCAGCTTGGTATTAATTTACCTCAACTAACCAAGACTATAAATATGCTACAGCTGTAGAGAAGTTAAAAGCTCAATTTGGTAAACAAAAAGTTGAACAAACAATAGCTGTACAGAAAATTGACTCAGTTAGTATAGTTAAACGCTCTGATGTAATTACAACGTTAGAAAAAACAGTAAAAGATTTAAAATCAACGAATAGTAATTCTAGTTGGTCGCAATTAAAAGATGCTGTTACTATAGGTATTAATGGCAAATATAAAGACGCTCCTTATCATCATCCAGATAGTCGTGGTCCAAAAAGTCCTGCGCCCACAAATGGTCAACTTGCTTTAGATAACTCAATTCAGATAAAGCCAACTTCACCTCATAGAATTGGCATTAGCAAGGACGAATTCGTTGTTTTAAAGGAGACAAGCAAGGGGTTATATCATGGATACCAGTTGTCCTGGAAAAACCTTGAAGATGATATGAGAGAGGTACTAAAAGAGCATGGATTAGTAAATAGAAAAGGGAAAATTGTTAAGGATTCAAATAATGAATAATACTATAGTTTTCAATATAGACAACACTACTTTTATTGAGGTAATACTACCGTGTCAGATTAATGAGTTAGAAGGATGTGAAATAGTAACTATTAATCTTCATTTTGGGAATCAGTTTTATACGCTTTATAAATATAATTGTATTGAGATAGCTATAGAGAATTTAAGAAATTTGCTAAAACAGGCAATAAATAATGAATTAGGCATTCATTCATCTATCCTTAAAGATTTAGGTTATCTAGCTAATGAGTATTTCCAAGAAAGTAGCCAAGAGTTATTTTTTAGGAGAGAAAAAGTAAAGATGTGGATAGGTATGGAATACTTAGTATGGAGTCCTCGAGGAACAAGTACTTGGTTATTTAACAAAAATAGAGAAATATTTTTAGAAATTACACCTAGTTATATGTGGCATTTTAGTGATCCTGAAGAAGGTGAGAATTTTATTACATACGAAGAGTTTTTAAAAGATTATAAACCTCATTGTATATTTAAACTGAGCAAGGAAATTGTTCTTGAATGGCTTAATAAAACTGAAGAGCTGCTTAACATTATGAAGCGGAATTATGAACAATGTAAATATCTTCATGAAGCTGAAGTTAGCTCTATTGATTAACCTGAACAAATCTAGTGTAAAAGGACTACTAACTTGAGAAAAAAATTAAAAAGTTTACTCATTCTTACTTAGGAAAGTTTAGATGGATATATCCATAGAAGTTATTAGAGAAGAGATAATAGTTGTTGAAGGTGTTCCTTGTGCACGTGGTAAAATTACTATAGGTGATTTTAATGAAAGATTTAATATTGCTCTTGAGTATTGGACTTTAGAAGACTATAAAAAGCAGTGGAAAGAAGGTTTAGAAAGAATTAAAATTCAAGATAAGTCATGCCTTGTTAGTTATGTTCAAGACCCAAAAAAAGCACCTTTTATTAACTGGTGGCCCTTATATAAAATAGATAATAAGATCCTAGTCAGAAATCAAATGCTCTTTGCGCACCTTTATAGAAATAGAGTTGGTGATAAAGAATTTACACCAGACACCTGCTATAGTTTTATCCCTGATAGAAAAAAGAAAAAAGTATCAGAATGGATAGCTGACCTTGACTCCCTTTAATATAAATACTGTGAAAGTAAAAATTAATATTATTGAAAAACAAGAAGTCGCGATTGAGGGTGTCCTATCTATATGGGGACAGATAACAATTGGGAATTTCAAGGAAAGCGTTCCAATTGGTCTTGAATACTGGTCCAGAAATGATTTTGAGAGGCAATGGAAAGAAGGGCTTGAAAGACTGCAAAATTATGACAAGTCATGTCTTGTTACCTATGTTCAGGATCCAAAAACAGGTCCATATATAGACTGGTGGCCTATGTATAAGATTGACAATAAGGTATATGTTCAAAACCACATACTTTTTGCTGATCTCTATAGAAATAGAATTGGTGATAAACAATTTACACCAGATACATGTTATGACTTTATACCAAATAGGAAACCAAAAGAAAAAGTATCTGAATGGGTAGTAGATTTAGAATAATGGGAAATTATTAATCTCTTTAATTGATTAGCTAAATTGTGAATAATATAATCCTTAAAATAGACAATACTATTTTTATCGAAGCAATATTGCCTTGCCCACTTACCAAATTAGAAGGTTGTGAAGAAGTAATCATAACTCTCTATAACGAAGAGCAAAGCTATCTACTATATGAGTCTCACTGTATTCAGATGGCAGTTGAAGATTTAAATTATTCGATAAAAGAGGCAATAAATAATAAACTGCAATTGCATCCTTCTATAATAAAGGATATAGGTCATCTTGCTAATGAATATTTCCAAGATAAAGAGGAAGATTTGTTCTTTTGTTACGAACTAAGGAAAATATGGGTAGGAATGGGATATTTATTATGGGATTCGAGAGAAGTGGGTATTTGGATATATAACAAAAATTCTGAAATTTTTTTAGAGATTACTCCTTTTTATCGATGGCATTTTGTTGATCCCAAAGAAGGTGAAGATTTTCTTACTTATCAGGAATTCTTAAAAAATTACCAACCTCATTTGATAGTTAAATTAAGCAAAGAAGTTGCTCTTGAATGGCTTAATAAAACTGAAGAATTGCTTAGTATTATGAAGGGCAATTATGAGCAATGCAAGTATTTGCATGAAGCAGAAGTGAAATCTATTGATTGAGCTGAACATAGAATTGGGATTAGTAATAACGAATTTGTT
>JACCSX010000101.1 GCA_013812775.1 Tatlockia sp.
TTCTAGAGTATACAAACAAGGGATTACTAATCCAGACGATACCAAAAAGCCAACAGTTTAAGCAAGACCTCAGTAAAAACAACTGGATTCTTATCGAAAACATCATGAAAATCATCTTTCTTCAATCAAGCAATTTTGATGAATTACACCAGTTAGTTAAAGATATTACAGCATTTGAGATTGAGGCTAATCAGTTTATGGCTTCATTGGTAGATAAACACTACGATGATCTAAATCAAAGAAAAGCAGATCTTCATCAAAAGGGCTTGGAACTCCATGGGAGAGTCCATGCCATTTTTCCTACAGACGAATCACACGATGAATATGCTAAAGTAAAAGGTGCTGTTTTAGGACTTATAGGTACGGTAGTTATTATAGTAGGTGCTTTGCTTGCAGTGTATTTACCTCCTGTGGCGGTGGGACTTGCAGTGATAAGTGGTGGTATTGTTGCAGCGGCATGTGGGAAAGGTTTTTTTGCAACAGCAAAACCTCCTTGTCCTTACGAGCCATATCATTCTGATACTGTATTGAACAGTATAAATAATATTGTTGAGACGACGCTGAGCTGGGCTTGAAATAAAACACGAGAAATTCTATTGATAAAGGTAATTAGCAAGCCTCTAAAATAATACTGAGCTTTACAGTCCAGCCTGGGCTTTCTTCGTTTCATTCAAATTTGCCCTTGACTACCAATCAAAATAAGACCTATAATTAGACCCATTAATGGTATTTAATATAGGTCAACATTATGCAAACTTTATTCGCAAACCAAGTAGCTAGTATTAGTGAATTAAAGAAAAACCCTAGCAAATTAATTCAGGATGCTCATGGAAAACCAATTGCCATACTAAATCACAATACAGCAGCGGCCTATCTCATACCGGTTGAAACCTATGAACTCCTAATGGATTTGGTGGATGAAAATGAGCTGGAAAAAGTAGTTGAACAAAGGCTATTAAAGCCCTTTACCTCTATAAAAGTTAATATCGATGAATTATGAACTTCATTTTCACCCGCTTGCTTTGAAAGAATGGTAAAAACTAGCAAAAAATTTGCAAGATCAGTTTAAAAAAGCCTTAAAGCAAAGGCTTGAAAATCCCCATATCCCTTCAGCAAGTCTAAGGGGTATCTTAAGGATTGTTACAAAATAAAACTGCGTCAATCAGGATACCGATTGGTTTATCAAGTAAAAGATAATCAGTTAATAGTAACCGTTATTGCAGTAGGTAAAAGAGAAAATATGACGTGTATGATGATGCGGGGAAAAGGAAAGATAAGAAATTAGGGTCATAGAAGAAAAGACATTTACTGTGTCTTGAATTGTGGCATAACTGTAGCTGTGTTAGGCAGTTCTGGGCAGTAGTTCGTGATTTTGATGCGTTGCAGGCGATTGATTTATAATGGTTTTCTAACTAGAGCATCAAGCTTCGAACCAAGGTGTCGGGGGTTCGAGTCCCTCCGAACACCATTTGATCAATGAGTTATGCTAAAAATTTAGAGTTGTGAAAAAAGTGATGTAGCAATTTGTAACACTTTTTCTAAACTCTTGCCTTTTCAACAAAGGTACTTCCCATTGAAGCAGAAATGAAACCCTTGCTTGATGTCGCAAGCTTCAGTTAGACCGCTTGTTGAATGTATTACTTCGATAAAATCGCTATTAGATGTAGTCATATTACTAGTTGTTAGTTAAACAAATAAATGGACTGATTTTTAAGGGATGCGTTCCAAGAACACATTATAAAGAATAAGATTTAAAACCCAAAAAAAAATCTGAATATACGTCTGGTCTGTTGGAAAAGGTTTATACCCTAAACTGGTTTATTCGGCAGGAATGCCCATGAATAATTAGTGGTTATGCTACTTTAAGGTCCTTTTTTGGATATTTAAATCACAACTGGGTCGGTCTACATTTTTAAAATTAAACATAGTTTGTTTCGAGTTTATTAAGTGTTCTGAACTGTTAAGAATAAGAGTATTCTCGAGAGAATTAATACATTTTTTCTTGAGCGATGGTATAACTGTGGCTTTTACAGCTTTATCTAAGTTAAATGATATATTCATCGCCTCTAAATTGGTAAGATAAAGAAAACCTGCATTACCAAATAATGATAAATAATACCCTTGCCCAATATAGACTGCCCAGTGATTATCTTGTGCAAACCGATTAATATCTTTGTCAGCATTATAAAGATGAATAATATCGCCAGATAATAATGTTGTTTCGTCTAAGGGCTCTTGTGAGTCTTTAAAATAATAACCAAATCCTTCATCGATATCAGGAATAATTCCTCGACCATAGGAAAGCTCATAGGCAAAATGGATACAACAATAGGCATAATTAATTCTAGGTTTATAATGTCTTAAGAAACTTAATAATTTATGGTTCATTTCATCGGGAATAATGATAGAAATATTTGTTTTATCAAATAAAAATTCAAACTTATACTGTTGGTCCCTGGTAGCAAACAATTTTTCAGTCAAATTATCTAATTGGTATAAAACAACTAAGGGAACCTGCTGCCAACCAACGTGATTAAAAAAATTATTAAATCTCACATGTTCCTCAGTTACCTTGTCCTCATCAATTGTAATTTGAAGTAATTCATAATGCTTATCTTTACTCAAAATTGTGGTCAATTCTGTAGGCACTTGAATAGGCAAATAGGGTAATTGGAGAGTTGGGTCATAATGGGGCTCTCTTTGTTCGCGCATAATCGGTACTCCTATCCAGCATAGCTTATCTAATAATTTCCCTCAAAATTGTTAAATCCTTCTCTAGTAGTGCTAAATATTACCACAATGATTATATTTACTCTACCTACCAAGGAATCAATAAGCCTCTATAGAAACGTTTAACACTTATAGGAGGATGAAATAACTGGGATTTCTTAATGAACAGTGAATGGAATTATTTGGGGGTTTTTAGAGCGCCAGCAAGAGTTTCATGTTTAGCTGGGGTGAGAGGTTAATTGCATATGCCTTTTTATTTTTTTCTTTGAATTATCTGCTGTTATTGAGATGTTATCCTGCGATAAATTGACTCAGCATCTTTAGATATTAGTTTAAGTGTAATTTTTTGGGCTTAAATAATTGAATCTTATGTTATAAAATCGAGTTATCTCAACAAATAGAGGACATTAAATGTATATTCCCTTTGGCAAAAAAGAACCCGATGAAAAGGATAAAGAATTTCTGACTAAACTTGGTTTTGATTTGAAGAATATGAAACATGTGGGACGCTATTATTTACTGGAAGTACCTACTCAAAATCCTGATTTAAAATGTACTTCATCCAAACCTGATGACAGAAAAACAAATTACAGTATTAGTTTCAAAAATATTCCCACTATTAGCGTTGAAACCGGTAGATTCTATGCAACTGGCGAACCCTATGCCTCATTTACTATTTTTAATCGATCAAAAATTGAGGAAGTTACTCAGAATGAAGATTTGTCTAATAGGGTTTGTCATTCTTCGAAATTGTAATCTAGTTATTAAAAAAGAAAGAATTATCAATTTTGAATATTTTTCCTTATTGTGATCAATGATTCTGAGCTAAACACAATCCATCTATCCCTCTTCTTTAGGCTAAGAACTAATCAGTTTGAATGATCCAGTGGATACATCAACCGCCCTGGGTCGGATGGTTTTTGATATTTTTGCATCATTAGCAGAGTTTGAGCAATTAGAAAAAGTGTAATTTGTAAATAAATGAGGATAATAATATGCGCATTGCTGTTTCTGGTACTCATTTTATAGGAAAAAGTACCTTAATAGAGGACTTTATCAAAACTCATCCTGATTACAAATGCGAGCTTGAGCCATATTACAAATTGCAAGATGAAAAAACAATGGAGCTATCATTAGAGCCAAGTCTGGATAGTTTACTAGAGCAATTTGATTATAGCATTGACCAAATTAATAAATTATCAAACGAACCAAACGTTATTTTTGATAGATGCCCAGTGGATTTTATAGCTTATGCCATGTGCGTGACCGATCAAGATTCTATCGGTGTTACTGATACAGAGGTTTCTGAAAGATTTCCAGATGTAAAAGACGCATTATACAATTTAGATATAATCTTATTTTTGCCTATCACCAAAGGAAATTCTATCGAATATACGGAAGAGAATCCCACTTTTCGAAAAGCCGCTGATCAATGTTTTAAAAAAATATATAGGGATGATGTATTTGATATATTTCCAAAATATAGCCATCCAAGAATTATTGAGATCTCTGGTAACCGGGTAACCCGTTTAAAAACGTTAGAAAGTTATCTAATAAATAAAGTTTAAGAGATTGTAAATAATCAACCTTTGATTGTTGCATTTAAAAACCATTAATGCCAAGTTACAAAGATGAGGTTTGCGGATTTGAATCTTCTATTTTTATATTGATAATGAAATTTAATAACTAAACCAAAATTTGGATATTTTGATGAACGGAGTAGCATATTTTTTTGAAATACTGTTATTAGTGATCGTACCTGCAATCTTGTCTTTTATAGAATTGTTCCACCCGACAGGCTTTAAAGATCATGTCTTTCACTCATTGAATAACCTGCAATATCAGTGGCTCTACATTCATTATTCACAGTCCTTTTTATTTGGATTAATGGCAATTGCCGTTTATTATTTGTCTCGGAAAACGAATGACAGTGTTCTTGTTTGGTTGATACGTCTTAACTTATTTTTATTTTTAATCACTTATACAGTTTTGGATGCAGTAGGTGGTATTGCAGTCGGCAGGCTGTTGACTTATACACAGACATACGGAATCAATGAAAACATTATCAATGAAATAGTTCAACGATTATATAATGATCCTGTCATTGGCGGCGTTAATTCAATTTATAGTCTTGTGGGTTCTTATACATGGCTAATTGCCATAGCTTTAACAGTCATTTTCATTGGGATGGAATTGCGTGCTCATATTCTACAAGTAGTTCCAGCATTATTTCTGCTACTGGTCTCTGGCATTTCTCTTTATATGTCGCATGCATTTCCCTATGGTCCTATCGCATTTGGTGCCTTCGCTCTGGCGGGGATAGGGTTATTGTTTCTGAAAAAAAGAGCAATTAGCTCACACCAGTCATTTATTTTCTGAAGGACATTAATATTGACAACCGATAGTGTTTCCATATTAATCAATTAGAGTGGTTTTTAATAAAATATCATTTTAAAGTCGCTATTTTGTGCTCTATTTTAAAACGACCTCTTGTGTCAATCTTCTGAGTCAATTGGCGAAACAGTGATTGACTCTTTCTAAATTTCCGAGTTAGCTCAATTTGGCATGTTGACTAAAGAAAGAATTGTGCTCTTCCCGTTTTTATTTTACAGTAAATATTATGGCACCTTTAAAAAAATTACTCTTACATAATCTAGCGGTTGTGCTTTTTTATATCTCAACGGGATTTCTAGGACTCTTATTGGCCGTTCCTCCAGGCTATGCCACAGCAATTTGGGCGCCCTCAGGGATTGCGCTTGGCGCTACTCTCGTTTGGGGGCTGGGTATCTTACCTGGTATATTTATTGCCTCGTTCCTCCTTAATTTTTATGTAACCTTTAATAATGCTGGTAATGTATTTGATTTTTTGAATTTATTTATTGGATTGATAACGGGTATTGGTGCGCTGCTTCAGGCATTGTTAGGCTGGTGGCTTGTTAAACGTTTTATCCGGTTAAATTCCTTACATCTTCCAAAAGAAATTCTTGTTTTTGCCCTTCTCACGGGCCCTATTTCCTGTGTTGTCGCAGCTACAATAGGAAACCTGGGTCTGTGTATACTTCATGTTATGCCCTGGGATAACTTCGCATTGAGCTGGGCAACCTGGTGGATTGGAGACAGTATCGGAGTTTTAATTTTTACCCCTGTTTTTCTGATTTCATTCGCTAGACCCAGAAAGTTGTGGCGACCTAGAATATTTCCTATCCTGCTTCCTTTATGCCTTACATTTCTAATAGTTATAATTGCTCATATTTTTTATAGCCAATCTGAATTAAAACGGGTGCAATCAAAATTCGCTACTCTAACCCAACAAAGACTAAATCACCTGAGTGATGACCTTACTGAAACAGCTCAAAAGATGTCGCTTTTTCTTACTATAACTCCTACCATAGATAAAGAGGTGTTTCAAAATCAAGCAAATTTATTATTGCAAGAAAATCCAATTATTCAATCCATATATTGGGTACCTAAAGTAACCAACCGTGATGAGTTTGAAAGGAAATATAATCTTGAAATTTCAGATAAAAATTTTGGAAACTATTCTCCTTCAAATAAAAAATCATTGTATTTTCCTATTCTTTTTAACGCATCAAGAAACCAAAATATCTTTCCTAATGGTTATGATTTATCAGCAATTCCAACTCTTTTTGATAGCCTTAAAACTCCAAAAGAAACCTCTATAAAGTTAATTAAAAATAGTCAATTAGAAACGGTGTTCATCACCTCTGCTGTTTATCGAAAGGCCGAATTAGCTGGCTATACTGTTCTGCAAATAAATTTGGTTAAGGTATTTAATCAAATTTTCGATAATTTTTTATATTACTCCAGCCTATCACTCAAGTTATATTCACCTGGATTGGATGGTAAACCTGTTTTTGAGATTAATAATAAAAAAAATCAATTGGGGCAAACTCGATTATTTCACATCTCATATGAAAACAATTTTGCCAATTCAACCTGGGATATCAGAGCTACTTTATCCCCGTTTATTATCAATCATGAATATTCCTGGCAGGTATGGTCAGCCTTAACCGCAACTCTATTTTTTTGTGTGCTGATGAATTTCATTTTATTTATTCTCTATGGTCAGCGCTACTTAATTCAATTTCTTGTCGAAGCAAAAACAGCACAATTAAATACTGAAAAAGCAAAAAGCTTACTACTTTTAAATGCGGCTAGTGAAGGTATATTTTGGATAGATATAAATTATAAGATCACTTTTATAAATCCTGCTGCGGAAAAATTACTAGGCTATTCAAGTGATGAATTAAATGATGAATCAATAAATAAAGTTCTGGATGAGAAAATAACAGCATCCCCTGATGCTCAAATCGTGAATTTACCGATTCCTAATGCTATTCAGGGGAAAACTATTATCAAGATAAAAGAGGCTGTATTTTTGAAAAAAAACCATAGCCATCTGTGGGTTGAATACACTTGTATCCCTATCATAATTAATCATCAGGTTAAGGCCGCCGCCGTTATTTTTAGTGATATTACTGAAAGACTCGAGAATGAGATGAAACTAATAAAAATGGCTCATTTTGATCCTTTAACTAAGTTACCCAATCGCCTCAGTTTTTTTGACTATCTGGAACATTCCCTAGCGCGAGCCCAGAGAAATAATACCCAATTAGGAGTCTGTTTTATTGATATTGATAATTTTAAAACCATCAATGATACATTTGGTCATATTTATGGTGATAAATTATTAATAATTTTACCAGGTTTGATAATTCCACACCTGCGAAAAATTGATTATCTAGCGAGGATAGGAGGAGATGAGTTTGGACTAATCTTTGAAGAAACTCATGAACATAATGATTTGATCAAAATTTTTGAACGTATTTTAACAAATTTTCATAACCCAATTAAAATAGACGATCAGTACATAAAAACGTCTATCACCATTGGAGTAGCAATGTATCCTAAAAATGGATCAGATATTCAAACACTTTTTAAAAACGCAGATATAGCTATGTACCATGGTAAAGCAAAAGGCAAATCCACATTCTCTTTTTTTGATGAAAACTCAACTGACTAATTATAAAATTCTCCTTTATAAGGAGAGAATTTAGGTGGATTAATAACTGTTTTTAATATAAAGAAGCAACTTGGTTTATAAAAATTACTAATAAAAATTTTTTTGAAGGAAAAAAGAAAGACCTGACGCTTTTCACCTTTTTCTTTAAAAAATTATATTTTTACTATCCTGCACTTAAAAATTTAATTATTATATATTCTTACGCTCCAATAAGGATTATGGAATGTTCAAAAATTTACAAAAAACCTTAGCATTAATTACTCTCTTCTTCAGTTGCACTTTAACCCAAGCCTCCATTCAAAGAGACGATCCTAGATCCTACGTGGGCACGACGGCCAATGCAAAATATTCACAATCAATTTCTGAGCGCAGCGCTTTTTCTCTTTTAGGAGAAGCTGGACCAAGAAATTATCGTTTTGGTGCCACACTGGGCTGGCAATTTTTTGATAATCAACGGATTAAAATTTCTGGTGAATTTTTAGAACAAGATATTCTCTATGCCTTTTTTAGTGGAAATAGCCGAGAATGGGTTAGGCAAGGTGCTTTTGGTGCACATTATCAATATGATTTAAGTCAGTTTAATTATCATCCTCAATTTAATCTAAAGGCTGGATATTCTCATGCCCCAAATAAACAACTTTCTTTACGAAGTGGATTTTTTACAAACAGATTAGCTGCACAACAGAATTATATCGAATATAGAAGAATAGCTGGCTCCGATGCAGGTTACGTCAGTCCGGGAGTTAGTATTATGCCTTGGCAAACGGGTCGGATTGGAGCAGAGCTTAATTACGATGATGTCCGGTATGACGCAATCTATCAAGGCCGCCACCATGCCGAAGGATTCGGTGGTTCTATTAACTATAATCAGCAATTAGGTGCCTATACAGATTTCGATCTTAATGCTGGATTTCGTAAGCCATTTAATATGTACCATGCAAGAATCGGCTACACGCTGCCAAGTAGACCGAATTGGTCAATAGGTGTTGATGCAAATTATGTAGATGGAAAGCATCGCTTACCAAATACCTACAACGTAGGCATTGGTGTTCGCTATGCTTTAAAAGAAATTGCACTAACCGCTAATTATTTAGATAAAGACGCCCCACTGCGCCGAACTTACATGCCCTTGAATTCGTGGATTGCCAGTCCGGCTATTTATTTACCTCAAGTTCTGGCAATTACTGATTCGAAGGTTGATATCATACAACCTCTTTCAACCCCAACTCCCGCTCCAAATATTTGTGTAGCTCCTACAGTGATAGGCACAATAGACGATCAGTTTATAGAAGATGGCGAACCCAATATTGTACCAACAACCGATATATTTAGTGGAACTACTCCCTTTAGTTACTCCGTTTCTATTTCACCTCCCACAAACGGTGGGGCACCCATCGTTACTATTGATTCATCCGGTACAATTACGATTAATCCGGGCGTAATCCCTCCTCAAGGAACCGAGTTTGAAGTTACTGTGGTTGCGACTAATGCTTGCGGTAGTGTCTCAACCTCATTCACCGTTGTGATTGATAATGTGGTGTAAGCAATTAGCCATTAATTAGAAAGTTGTTTAGGTCGGGCCCTTGGCCCGACTTTTTTTCGTTCATAGAGAAGAAAGCATAGGGTCAGGTCTTTCCTTTTTCCCTGTTAATATAGTAATTAACTGATTTACTCACTCTTGAATAGTACCTAATGAATCATTAGCCAGTAATGGTACTATGCTCGAAAGATCAGCGCTGCATGCTTCTCTAATATTAAAGTTAAAAGTCATTCTTCCCCCATAAATGTATCATTTGGTTTTTACTGGCTGTATAATGCATCCCCCACAAATCCAATATTCTGCCCTTGTCTTCAGATAAAAAAAACTTGCCCAAACAGGCAATAGATGCAGGGATAAAAGGTAATTACCAACAAAAATTAGGTAATAATCAATGAATGACCAATTTTAGATGTAATGTATTGGCAGATTCTGCAAAAAAATATTTTAGAAAAAATGGATGCAAGAAATTGATTCAAACAACTAGGTTTAGAATGTTGCGCTTAAGACTCCGTTGCAAAAACCATAACAATGCTCTGATTATTATAATGAATTTAGTGTTCGATTTAATAATATACGTAGATGAGGTCTAAGAGGATGCCTATACCCAAAATAATTCATTTTATCTGGGCTGGTGGTGAAAAATTATTACCAGAAAATAATATTGCACGCATCAAAGCATGGGCGGATAAAAATCCTGATTTTGAAACCTTTTTATGGATTGATAAAAAAACAACAACTAGGCTGGCAGATTACTATTCTATTTTTGAATTCAATGAAAATCCAAAAATTATTTTAAAAGATATAACAGAAGAAGGGGTCGTTGATGAGTATTCACGCTATCACATTGATAGGTTGAGACCTAATTATGGTGCATCAAGCGATTTATTGAGATACAGCATTTTATCTAAAATTGGTGGAGCCTATTTTGATAGTGATGAGACTGTTGATAATGAGACAAATCCTCTGAATTACGAGGGATTATTTGATTCAGACGAAGAGGTCATACTGAAAATAACCCAATTTACCCAAGGTCGCGAAACTCTCGGTAATGATGCATTTATATGCACTCCAAATCATCCATTGATGATCAATTTTTATGAAAATGCAAAGATAAAACATCGTATACCTAAAGATATTCTCTATTACAGTCCTTACAACTTTGAAGAAACGATATTTAAAATGAGTTGGACAATCGGAACAACAGGACCTGAATCAATAGTAGAACTATGTCTGATTCGAGACATGCTAAAGAAAGCCACACAATCAACCGGCTACTATATTGATACCATTTACAATAATGGTGTGTATTATCAGAAAAAACTAAAAGATTCTTCATTAATACTCGATAGGTCTTGCTATAAATCAATTCTAAGCAATGAGATTAACTGGATACATTCTGTAGATAAAAAATGTACTAACCTCGATGAAGCGATTCAGATTACGCTGGGAAGCATTCATTTTGAAGTGAATAATATAGGCTTTCTAAGAATAGATGATCATGTCAGCAATATTATTAAGTCACTTGGTTGTGAATCAACAATCAAGATTTGTAAAAGTCAGTATAGTCGAAATCCTACTTCAGAGGAGCTGGCTATTGCAGAAAAATTAATCAAAGCACTTATAAATAGTCAACTGGATTTATCTGCATGTAAATTGATACAACTGGCAACAAGATACCAATGCGTAGCGAACTACTACCGCGAATTTACGCCGACACTTCATGATGGAGATATAAATAATTTGGATGCTTTATTTATAAGCAGTATAAATATAAAACCGGTTTTTTTTAATAATTATGTTTCACACCTATATAACCAGGTCCGTGAATGTTTTAATAGGAATATAGCCGCTCTGAATACCACACATATTGAGCAGTTGGCAAAAATCAATTACATAATTGGTCATTGGAAGGTAGATAAGGAAGTTGAACTGATTAAAACGCAAGTTAAAAATGCCATTAGTTTGACAATCTCAGCGATTGTAGCAAATCTTATAACAAATACCAAAACTGCATCCCTTAGTCGAAATGAGACGAAAGAATTATGTCAGTCTTTCATGAAGGAAAAAATAAAGAGACAAAACATTGAATCGCAAATATTAGGTTTAGTTGGATTTTTGGATTGCATCATTAGAATTGTTGATGAAAATAAAAAAGACCTATCAGTATTGAATATTAAATTGATGACGATGATTAAAAAACATTTGCATAAATTTCCTTATAATCTCATAGCAATCATTGCCACGCTTGAACAACTAACATCTAATGAACTTAGTCTCAATAACAACAAAATTATAAATGAGCTTTGTGTAACCGAAATCATTAATGAGGTAATAAAGGATTTATCTCGAACTAAATTAGAATTTACTAAATTGGTTTATCTGAATGTCAGTCCCGAAAAAAAGATAGTGTCTGAACAGGAAAAAATAACAGTATCTGAGAAAACAAATAAATATAGTCCAATTCTTTTTAATTGCCCTAATCAGAGTTCTACACCCTATGCTGATGAGGAAAGACAGAAAAGTTTCACTCGGTAAAAAGAGAGCAAATTGATACTGCTTCTGTGCTGGTGGTTTTTGTTATTTAGCAGTGAGAGCTTATAAGTATCCAGCCGTCTTTCAAAGCTTCCGGAATAATGGATTTTAGATTGATAATAAGAAATAGCATCTTCCTCAAACCCAATCATTTTTAATGAATGAATCTACATTATATCACCAGGCTCATTGGAGCAAGGAACACAAACCTACCTATGCTAAATTAACCAATTTAGCTGTCCAAGAAATGCAACTTTACCAGGCATTAAAGAATAATACTTATGGTGATAATGTTCGTTTGGAACAGGAATTTATAAATTATAATGCATTCTTACAAGATCTAGGTTACTGATTAATATACAAAACCAGGGAACTCTTTTATAAGTATGGAAGAGCATGATCCAAAATAACCACCTATTATTTGTATAATCCCAGTGGTCTTGTTGAATAATTACTAAACGCATAATTATATTTCATGTCACTAGAAACAGGTTGACATCTTTTATTGGCGACATACAATATAATAATGAATATAAAAAAGCATCAATTTAAGACACTTGGGCCTGTAAGTGCAAAATTTGTTTCCGAACTTAAGGAAAGGGGGCAAACTATCTTTACTCTTAAAGAAGCCCAAGATTTACTAAATAAAAGTAGCCGAGAGGCAACGCAATTTATTATTGATCTTATAAAGCGTAAAATTGCTTACCGTTTAAATAAAAGTACCTATCTTTTATTTGAAACGCAACAAGAGTCTACTCAACTCAGTAATTGGCCATTAATAGCTAAGGCCTTAGTTACTGATAATGATTATTACATTTCTCATTATGCTGCAATGCGACTTCATGGGATGACGACGCATGCCCTAGCAGAAATTCAAATAACTCTATCTAAACGATGCAGAGATAAAGAAATTTATCATATCAAATATCATTTTGTTTATGTGAAACCAGAGCATTTTTGGGGGCTTGAGCAGAAATGGGTTTCAAAGCAAGAAAAGGTTAATGTCAGTGATCTAGAGCGAACCATTTTAGATTGTTTAAGTAGAACTGAATATTGTGGTGGTCTTACTGAGCTTGTTAAAGGGTTTTGGAGCATACATGCAAAGATAAATTGGGAAAAAATGATAGAATATAGTTATCGATACGCGAATAAAGCAGCAGTTAAACGTTTGGGGTATATAGCCGAGTCATTAAATATTGGTGGCTTATATTTGTCAAGATTGCATGAGGTAATTGAGGCAAATCACGACTATATATTACTTGATCCTATAGGTGAAAAGGTGGGTAAATATTATAAAAAATGGTACCTTCGAATTAACATTGAAAATATAAAAGCGTACTTGAACAGATGATCTCTATAGGTGAAATAAATCGAGTTGCTAATAAATATCAAGTTCCTGCGGAAACAATTGAAAAGGATTATATTATTAGTTGGATATTATGGTCATTATCCAAAAGTGATATCATAAATTATTTTATTTTTTATGGTGGTACAGCATTAAAAAAGATATATTTTGAAGATCATCGTTTTTCTGAGGATATCGATTTAATTTCTGATAAGAGTTTTTCAAAGAATCAACTTCTTCAATTTTTATTAGGTATAGAAAAAATAAAAGAAGAGGCGAATATAACTGTAACGATTGATGAGGAGAAAAGTCAATCTATGCAATCTAGAGAAATAATGTATCTGCACTACGATGGTTTTGAAGAGATCGTAGGCGCACCCAAAGAAATTAAAATTGATTTTAACATGAATACAACTATTTACGGAGAAAGCCAATTAGCAGGTGTTATTGAGTCATATAGTGATTTAAAAGATAGGACTTCGCGACTCAATGTCATGACTGCTAATACTATATTAGCCCATAAAATAGGAATGCTATTTGATATGAATCGTGATGAACCAAGAGACATTTATGATATTTGGTTCCTATTAAATAGACAGCAACAATTTGAATTTAGCTTTGAACAAATACAATTGATTATTAAAGAAAAGTATTCATTTAAACCGACGACTAAAATGATAAAGGATAGGTTTAAGTTGCATCAACATTGGCAAATAAGACTACAAAAGCAAATAGCAGATTTGCCAAAACAGCATATCGTTATTCAAGAGATCCTACATCATTTAGAAACTGCTGATTTATAAAAACAGTTAGGAAGCAGCTTAATATTTACTTACCAAATATTTTACCTGTAATAAAAAGTATAAATATAAATTAAGACTACATAGAATTATCAGGATTTATAGGTAAGTAGGGTTGAGATTTTTCCTGCTGTATTACAGAAAAAAATCCCTGCTGCATTGAGTAATTTCTATTGTTTTGCAACGGGATTTGATTGTTACTCTGATCAACATAGCTTGATGGCTGGGCATGAGCTAAGTGTTGAAAACCGCTGTTGTTGCTATTTAAATGTGGCGAATAAATGGCATAGCTAATTGTGATGTTGGCATAGTGCGGCATGAAATTATAATAATCGTTGATTACAAATGAAGGAGTTGGGTCGAGTTTTTTGTATAATTGATAAAATCTTTCCTTATTGTTCCCTTTCTTAAAGAAGGTTTTCCACAAGTCGTTTTCATCATTAGCCAAAATATGGTTGTTAAGATACTCACAGGTTTCTTTGATAAAATTAATTTCCATGCGTTTAATAGCCTTTTCATGGATTAATCTAGAACAGAGAAAATAGAACTTATTAAAACGGTCATCAATATTCCCCTCAGAAAATAGCTCGGCCAATATATAAAGGTAGTGTTCAAATAAGTGTGTCAGCTCTTTAAGAATTGTTATAATTTTTACAAATAGGAGAGCTGTAGCATGAATAATAAAGAA
>JACCSX010000102.1 GCA_013812775.1 Tatlockia sp.
GCAAAAAAAACATTTCATAATTTTCTTGACCTGCCTCCCTTCTAAATACATTTTTTTAGCTCCTTGCCGAATTAAGATCGAGGCTGACGGTTCGAGACGTCGCTACTCGCTCCTCCTCACCGCGAACGGTCTTTAGGAATTCATTACTCCGAGCATCCTGAGGCCCTCGAAGGACAGCACGAACGGTATTTAGGAATTCACTAAACCCGAGCATCCTGAGGACCTCGAAGGACAGCACGAACGGGATTTAGGAATTCACTAAACCCGAGCATCCTGAGGCCCTCGAAGGACAGCGCGAACGGTATTTAGGAATTCACTAAACCCGAGCATCCTGACCCTCGAAGAACCGCGCGAACGGTATTTTGGGATACAGATATTTACCATCTCCACCCTCTCTCGCGAGGAGACCCATCAGTCTTTAAAAAATAACTTGTCTCTAAGCCTTAAGCAGCAAACTCTACACCCTCTGCATCTAAATATGCCTTTGCATGTTCTGCTATTATTTTATGAGCTGGGCCAGTAGGATGGACGCCATCAAAAAAGAGATAACCCTCGCAACTACCGGGATCTAATTTCAATATTACTTTGGCCGCAATATTTACCATTGAATTATTGGTGGGCTTATCAGCTTTACTTGAGTAACAGGCGTCTTTAGTGTTGCTTATTCCATAATTTTCAGGCGAATCCAGAAATTCTTTAAATTTAGAGCCCGCATCAAAATGAAGCCATTGAATCTCAGGATGGGTTTGTTTTAAGTCAGCGACTGTCTCTAATAAAAGCTCATTGTGGCGCCGGCAATATAAAGAAAGTTTTTCTCTGATTGCAGGAACTTCTCCATCTGAATAAAATTCTTTTGAAAAAGGCGCGGCTCCTAAATCGGGTAGGTTAACCAGCATTATATGTTTAGCACCGGCTTTGAGCAGACTTTGTATACCGCTTTTGATCCCTTTATTTACATTGGCTAAAGTGCCATCAACATCTGACGGAGTCATGAGATAATTATTCGCTCCAATCCATATTACAAATAAACTGTTTTCATCAGCCTTATCTTGATGAGCGCCTAAATAGGTAGCAATTTCCAATTGTAGTGAGAATACGTCATCAGTATCTTTTTCTGCAATCGCAGCACCACCAAAGGCGTAGTCCTGTAAATGTTCATTGGCTTTATCATGAAAAAAGGACTCCGCCAAGACTTCCGCCCAAACTGGACCATTTGAAAAGCGGCCTTTGTAATAGGGAGGAGAGGAAGGAATTTGATACAATTTATAGAGGTTGCCAGTATCAGATAAGCTATCTCCAAAAATAATAATATTATTCAATGGCTTAGATTGAACCAGACTTGATAAAAGGAGTGCAAACAGAGTAAACAGAACTTTCATTGAAAAACCTTAAAATGTTTTTTTTAACCAGAGTGGGATTATAAATACGAAAGTTATTTTTTACAATCTGTCTATCTAAAGTATATAAATAGCTTCTATACTTTAAATCAAGGTAAAAAATATCACATGAGATAGATTAGATGAATATTTCACCGAATACTCTTGCTAAAGCCGTTAAAGCCAAGATTATCTCTAAAAAACAAGCCGATTCATTATTAGATTTCCTGCAAAAGCAAACTAACCAAACACCAAGCTTTAATACCACTAATGTCCTCTATTATTTAGGCGGCTTAATTGCCATCGCTGCCATGACACTATTCATGAGTCTTGGTTGGGAACGCTTTGGCGGATGGGGAATCTTTTTCATATCTTTAGCCTATGCAGCAATAGGCTTGTATTTATCTTCTTTATTTAAACATAAAAACTACGTAATTCCCGCTGGCATTTGCGCTACCTTTGTTGTTGCTTTAACACCTCTGGCTATTTATGGTTTACAGCGTGGTCTAGGCTTCTGGCCTGATGAAACTGTTTATCGGGACTATCACACTTATGTTAAATGGCATTGGATTATAATGGAATTAGCTACTCTAATGGTCGGGGTAGTTTTAGCCTGGATTTATCGTTATCCGTTTATGATTATGCCAATCGCTGTAACACTTTGGTATATGTCTATGGATTTAACTGCCATGATTGCTGTGAAGGATGACTCTGATTTACTTTTAAGAGCTATGGTTTCGATGTATTTCGGTCTGGTAACTCTGCTTCTTGCTTTCTGGGTTGATATAAGATCCCGGCATTCTGGCGATTACGCTTTTTGGCTTTATTTGTTTGGCGTTCTTGCTTTCTGGGGGGGCTTGTCCGGTCAGTATTCAGATAGTGAACTAATGAAATTCGTATATTTGTGCATTAATCTGATTCTAATCGGTGTAGGACTTATCCTGGTGAGAAAAGTATTTGTTATCTTTGGAGGGCTCGGCGTTGCGGGCTATCTTGGCCATCTTGCGAGTTCAATATTTGAACATTCCATACTCTTTCCAGTTGCTTTAACTGTTATTGGCCTGGCTATTATCTTTCTTGGCACCCTATGGCAAAAACATGAAACCACTATAACAAAAAGGGTTCAATCCATACTACCCAAGCCAATACAGGAGCTACTGCAATCACGCCATAATTGAAATTTCAAAAATGGCGTGGTCCAGCTATCTATCAGGCAGCGCCTAAGGAAGTTAATTTTAATTGGCGGCCACAGACCCAGGCTTTGTTCAAACCTTGAAACACTTCTTTCGACATGCCTTGAGGTAAACGAACAGTAGAATGGTCATCATGAATTTTAAGACCAGTAATGTTGCAACTTTGCAGGCCACCTTCATTCGCAATAGCACCCACAATGTTGCCAGGCTTCACACCATGAACACGACCGACATCAATTCGGTACAACTCCTGCGGATGATTATCACCAAAATTTCTCTTCTCCACTTTGACTCGATCAGCGCCATTACGACTAGAACCATTTCGCTCAAAGCCCCTGCTGGATTTGAATTCACCTTCCCGAACACGAGCTTCTTTAGCCGGACGCGCTGGTTTTGGTAATTCACGCTGCCAAGGTTTATCCTGATTAAGCAATAAGGCTAATACTGCTGCAACATCAACCGGAGAAACCTCATTTTCTTTAAGGAATTCTTCGACAATTCGCTTGTAGGCAGGTAAGTTCTCATGTTGCATACGCTCAGCAATATTGGTCATAAAACGTCGCTGTCTTGCTTCCTGGATCATATGATCATTAGGTACTACAATTTTTTCGATGCGCTGGCGTGTATGTCGTTCAATTGTACTTAAAATTCGTGATTCTTTGGGCGTTATAAATAATATTGTGACGCCGCTACGACCGGCTCTGCCAGTACGACCAATGCGATGCACATACGTCTCGCAATCATGAGGTACGTCATAGTTGATAACATGGGTAACCCGTTCGACGTCTAAGCCCCGAGCTGCTACATCAGTTGCTACTAAAATATCAATCGCACCTTGTTTAAACTGGGAAATAATCCGCTCCCGCAAAGCCTGAGTAATATCTCCATGAATCGCCATCGCCCGTAGTCCTTGCTGCTGTAACTGCTCAGCCACTTCTTCGGTAGAACTTTTGGTACGCACGAAAACGATAACGCCTTGATATTCCTCGACCGCTAAAATACGTAAGAGTGCATCTGGTTTTTGGACGCCATTTGCAAATAGAAACCGTTGTTCAACGCTCTTCACTGTTGCCGTTTCGGAACGAATTTCTACAAAAACAGGTTCCTTCAAATAACTATTCGCAATCTGGCGAATACGACTTGGCATAGTTGCGGAAAATAAAGCCATTTGCTTGGACGCGGGTAATTTGGCTAGAATGGTTTCAACATCCTCAATAAAGCCCATGCGCAACATTTCATCAGCCTCATCCAATACAAAGGTCGATAATTGATCAAGCTGCAGAGTTCCTCTGTCAATATGGTCAAGAATACGTCCAGGCGTACCGACTACTATTTGAGCACCATCACGTAATTGCTTTAATTGATGTCGATATTCCTGACCACCGCAAAGAACCAAAACGCTGACCTTTGAATGAGCGCTTAAGGTTTCAAATTGTTCAGCAACCTGAATCGCCAGTTCGCGAGTTGGCGCTAAAATCAATGCCTGTGTTATATTCGATTTAGCAGATAAACGCTGGAGTATAGGTAGAGCAAAGGCCGCCGTCTTACCTGTACCAGTTTGTGCTTGTGCAATAACATCACGTCCTTCCAGTAACAAAGGGATGGTTTTTGCCTGAATAGGGGAGGGAGTTTTAAAATTCATATCCTCAAGTGCCTTTAAGAGGCTGTCTGATAAATTGAGGCTAGAAAAGTTTTCTAAGTCTTGTGGCATAAAAATTCCTGTAAGTGAAGCATACCCAAAAATGGGTTAAGTAATATAAAATTTGTTCAGTATAATAACAAAATAAACAGGATGATGCACTAATTATATTTTTTTTCACTACTAATCTAAACATAATTAGAAATTTTAAGGCATCAAATGTTTGGCTGATAGGCTGACTGAACAGATGCGACTCAGGCCTTTAACATCTCATGTGTTTAACCGGAGGGCGATAATATTACCACTCTTTCTTAGAATTTCGAAGCTGAAAATTGTAAAGGTTAAGAAAAATCCTAATTTATTGTTCATCCAGCCTTGGGGACTCAACATTCTTTACACAGGCCAAAAATTTAAAAACCCCGTTATCTCGAGCAACAGCGAGGGAGCTCTTAACGACGAAGACTGAGGCTCAGTTCTTGAGATCCTTCGCTTCGTTTCAGGATGACGGGGGTAAGGAAAATTGTACTGTGCAAAGCTCAACATTATCCTGCCTTTGCTCATATAATTTTTCCTTAAGTGTTTTACAGGTATAATATGCTCACTATTGAGTAACATAGAAAAAATAATCTGGGGAAATTATGGAAACCAAGGTTGACAA
>JACCSX010000107.1 GCA_013812775.1 Tatlockia sp.
CTCTTTATGTAGTATGTTTAGATAGACCGGGACGTCGGATGATGAAGTTAGTAACGAAATTCAATAATATCTTTTTTTAGTTTAAAATAACCTCAATTTTAATAGACGGATTTTATATCAGACATCACTAACGAGTTTCATAAAACGAACCTTTCATAAGTGATCTATTCCGTGTTCATCAATAAATCCTATAAAATAACATAAAGTAACGTTCTTGATGTTTTATGTTATTTTATAGGGCTCAACAATCCATCTTTTAGGTCATACCAATCAGTAACTCCGATAGCTTTCAAAAAAACAGAGTCATGGGAAATTACCAGCATGGAACCCGGGTAATTCTGCAAAACCTGGATCACATGCTCACGTGTCTCCAAATCCAAATTGTTCGTCATTTCATCCAAAATGAGCAATTTTGGCGTAATAGCTGCGATTTGTGCCAAGGAAAGCCTGGCTTTTTCACCACCAGAAAGTGTGGAAACCTTTGCTGCTACTTCTTCGTTTTTACGAAATAAAAAATCATTCAGATGTTTTCTAATATCTAAATACGATCTGTCTCTCAACAAAACGCTCAACGTATCAAAAACCGTCATATCCTGTGACAAAGTACCATAATGCTGGTCCAGATAACCAATCTCCTGTGATCTCGGGAGTATCCATTCGCCCTGCCTTATAATGGAATTATCACCCAAAATCGCTTTCACCAATGTCGATTTACCCGAACCATTGTGCCCCTGGATTGCAATCCGCTCGCGCGATTTGCTGGAAAGGCTCAAATTTTGCAAAATAGGGAGGTTCCCCTCATATCCCACGACACCACCACTGATAGTCACCAAGGTTTGATTACTTTCTATGCCATTTAGAGAAAATTTTGGTTGAATAATCTCCGGCACCTGACACTCCGATAAACGTTCAATTAATTCCTGCTTCTTATGATTAATCGATCTTTTTTTCCGACCTGACGTCTCCTGTGCATTTCTGGCCTTTGCATCTGAAACAATAGTTGGCCATTTTCTTTGTTGAATATGCTTTTCTCCTTGAATTCGACTGCTTTTAGCACGAGCCTGTTCTTGCATCAACGCATGGTGTGCCTGTTCTTTTTTCCGATTTAAATCAGCTAACTCATCAGTAATAGCAACACGCTGAATCATCAGCTCACGCTGATAATCATCATAACAACCAGAGAATACAGCCACCCGTCCATTATCGATATGCCAAATGGTCTCGACTGTTGCATTCAGTAATTCAATATCATGGGTTACCATAATGAGCGTTCCTTCAAAGGCACGCAGCATTCGAACAAGTGATCGGCGGTTATTGCAGTCTAAATGATTGGTGGGCTCATCCAGCATCAAAATATCAGGACTTAGAGAGAGCGCTTCAGTTAGTGCTTTATTAAAGCGCTGAGCACCGCTAAACGAATCAAATGCATCAATGAGTTGCGGAACATAGCCAACACGCCACTCTGTTGGATACTTAATTTCGCCTCCAAAGGGATCAATTAATCCTGCAAACCATTTGAGTAACGTTGATTTACCAGAACCATTACGGCCAATCATTGCAATACGACTACCATATGTAATTTGACCACTAAAATCCGCAAAACAAGTTTTATGGGGAAACGAAAGGCTAAGGTTTTGAAATTGAATTGGTTTGTGCATCATGTCATTCTCTTAAGTATTACAGGGGACTATGGTGTTTGTTGATCATAAAAACCCATTTGGTTTTTTTAATCACCGCCCTGTGCTTAGGGCGTACTTAAGAAGTAATTTTCATGATTCGTTTAAGCCTCGTTGATGTGTGCTTAGTTATTAAGCAGATATAATAATATCCTATTAGATTATTATTTGTCAAAAAAATAGATTCTAATACACCCCTCGACCATTTTAGAATGAAATATACACCCCCTATGGACCCTCAGGGATAATCGAATCACTTTGAGGGGTTAATTCAATATAGCGCTGGTTTATCAGTATCATCCTTTACAGCCCTTACTCAGCAAGGCTTACGATACCCCCTAAGCTGCTACCACACGAAGCATAGATAATTTATTGGTATTAACTAAAAAAAATCGTTTTGTTGCTAGATATGCTTCATAGAACTTTGATTGTGATTCTTTCGATTTGGAAAGTAGTTTTTCGACAATATACAAACGCAGCTCATGCTCAGTATTCGAGTTCATGTTGGTTACCAGTTCTCCTTTTTTTTCCCATTTACTAACTGCCATGTGAGATTCATGAACAACTTTTTCACCAAACTCTCGAAGTGGCATCGAGTAATACGAACGAATAAACTTTACTTGATTTCCCGTAAGTCTTGATTCTTGAACAGCTAATTGAGCGATGACCTCATCAGCGACCTTTTGAACATCAATTTTTGGATGCCAGCTATCCTCAATATAAACCATTTCTACTCGACTTAATTCCACAGGAAAACCCAGCCCTTCATAGACATAGTTTTTTACCCTTTTAATTTTCATTATATTCTCCTATTAAATCCTAATTACCGTGATTATAGGCATTAAATCCTCGATAAAAGTCACTATAATTCTTAATTTATTTCCATCAATATCACTTCCTTCGATGCAATATTTCCAATCATGAGCTAAATCGACTATAGAAGGGTTTTCAAAGCTATCCTTTTGCTTATTTCGTTTTCGACAATAACCTTTTTTGCCCAGTAAAATATAGAGCACATCTAGCTCAGATATTCCACGCTCTTGAAGCCTGAGTCGTGAATGAGCCAAGAAAACATATTTAGTTTGCATGATTCTCTCTTCTATCAAAGCAAAAAGCTCTCTGTCTGTTTTTTTTATTGGTTTAAAGACACTATATTTTCTTTCTATTTTGATAATGAAGATTATAGCCTTTGTAAACTCAGTTTACAATATTGTTAATATTACTAATGTTTAAGGGGTCGAACGGAAGACAATGGCATTCGGTTAAGCATATGACCGCATCCCTGGAGTTATTTTTCCAGACAAAGTCGAAAAATCTATCTGCTTGTTTAATCAGATTTTATTGCTTTTATTCAAATTAATTGACAGCCTAATTCTATAAATTCATCCATGTGTTCAACCGTTTTATTTAGATTGTCTAACTTGCTTTTGGAATCAGTTTTAGTCGGAAATAAACCAAAAATGCCCAAGTTATAATTAAGATTGAAGTATCCAAAAGTTAATATGGAAATAATCGCACTGGCAAAATGTGCCAACCATTGTTTCCATCCACGATGTTTTTCTAATTCGGTACTCGCCTTGTCAATAGCATCGATACATACAGTTTTAAACATTTTCAAATTGCCACTATCCAAGTGGTTGATAATAGCTTTGTTGATGGATGACCTGAGTTCTTTAGCGGCTTTTGCTGCTTCAGAATATTCACTTTGAAATTTTTCCTCTTTGGTTTTAAAGAATTCACAATATAAAAGAACGTGTTGTTTTAAGATCTGAACTGCAATCGCCCGGACAATAGATTTTACATCTCTGGATGATTCATTAACAACAAAGCTTTTTAAAGGCAAGGAGGCATTGATTTCATTAAATTTCTCTTCACTTTCTGCCGCATCCAAAGGGTCTACGATATGGATAAAACAATACGATAAAGAAATTTTATCTTTTGGGACAACTTTAAGAAGGTTTCCTTGAAAGCCGGGAGTATGTGCCAATCCCAGTACTCCAAAGACTCCGCGCTCTTCATTCACATACTTATTAGAAAAATTGAGATCTCGTTCTCTCATTCCCTGGTCACTTTTTGCATATATTCTAATTTCTTCTTCAGTCCCATAGGGTATCGTTCTATCAATTGCCTTATATTCAATTTGGGATTCTTGTAAATTTTCTAAAAATGATACATTTGCTAAATTACAGTCTTCTTTTTTAGGAGTACTTATCTTTCCTATCTTAAGTTCTCTTCTTAACATATCTCCTGCACTTTCGAGTTGCCAAAAAAATAGAGCTTTTTCTAAATTCTCTCCTACGGAGTATTCATCATAATAGACTTCATAGTCTAGATGTTTAAGGAAGGGAATTAATCGAATCAGCACTTTTTTGACTGTTGGATCCGCATGACTTTCAAGAAAAATAATTTTAGGTAGAAAACTCAAGAAAACAAAGACCTGTCTAGCAATTTAATTTAAATTTTATTATACAATAAGCTTTTTAAAAAACAACAAGCTAAAAAAATATCTATATGACAGTTTTTCTCATTAATGGTCGTAAATGGCCTAGTGTGTACGTAGACCCTGTTTTCGGTCAAGATCATAGGGTTTTATTTAAGCGTAATGCACTTAATATTTATATTTTGGAGTCTAATTTAACTTTAGATAGTTCATCCAAATCCCAATAAACTCCATCTTTAGTGACTTTAAACCTAAAAGCAGTGTTTCGGGTGATAATGACAACTACATCACGCAAATGGGAACTAATATTGACCGAAAACAGGGTCTACGTACACACTAGGCCTAATG
>JACCSX010000123.1 GCA_013812775.1 Tatlockia sp.
ATGGCATGATTGAGCAATTTATCCTTTACCATACGGTTATTAACATAGACCCAGATCTTATCATTTTGACTGCGCTGATAATCTTTTGTAGAGATTAGTCCCTGCAAACTCAAACCAGCATGCTCTATGTCAAGATGATAGCTTTGATCGACAAAGGTTTTACCTAATAATTTACGGATACGGGCCAATCGGGATTTATCGCAGATGGCCGCAGCTAAATTGAGTTGTTGATTACCATTATGACTTAATTTAATCGCAATCTGAGGCGCGCTGAGGGCAAAACGTTTAACGACAAGTTCAATCGCTTGAAATTCAGAGCGCTCGGGCTTTAAAAATTTTTTTCGTACTGGGGCGTTAAAAAAAACATCTCGCACATCAATCGTGGTTCCCTGGCTGCGAGCACAAGGACTAATAACAATCCTTCCATCACCATCTGTAACTATAGTCATGGCATGTTCCTGATCTGCCGGTTTGGAACTAATCGACAGCCGTGATATCGATGCGATACTTGCCAGAGCTTCGCCTCGAAATCCCATGCTAGTAATTGAATATAAATCTTTAAGCTGGCTGATTTTAGATGTTGCGTGGGCAGCTATTGCTAATGGCAAATCTTCAGCAACAATGCCTTTGCCATTATCACTAATTTTAATCTGGGTTAAGCCGCCATAGCCAATTTCGATGTTAATACAATCCGCGTCCGCATCCAGAGCATTTTCTAATAATTCTTTGACAATAGAGGCAGGCCGTTCGATAACCTCGCCTGCCGCAATTTGGTTAGCTATAGCCGCTGGTAATTGCTGTATTCTCATTGCAGTGACGAAGGAATAACAAGTTTTTGTCCAGGTTTCAGCTGTGGGCTTGAAAGATGATTGGTTAGATGCAAGGCAGCAACTGATAAATGATATCTTGCCGCTATTGCTGGTAACGATTCCCCCTTTTTCACTAAATGAACGTTGGAGTTAGTCGCTAAAGCCTCAACCCGTGTCCCGTGAGGCGGGTAATCCCAAAAATAATTCTTAAGCCCTTGAAAAATAGCTTGAGTAAGTTGAGTTTGATAGCTAGAGCTGGTCAGATTTTTTTCCTCCCGTGGATTGGAAATAAATCCTGTTTCAATCAGAATTGAAGGGATGTCTGGCGACTTAAGTACCATAAAACGCGCCTGCTCAACTTTATGATTGTGCAAAACAGTTATTGACTGCATATTGCGCAAAACGCGTTCTCCCATATGCAAACTGGAACCAACGGTTGCGGTTTGAGATAAATCGATTAAAACGGTGCGGACTAAACCACTTTGGTCATCCAATCCAGATAAATTAACACCACCTAATTCAGAATAGTTTTCCTTCTCCGCCAGCCAACGAGCAGCCTCGGAGGTAGCACCGGATTGTGAAAGCGCAAAAACTGATGCCCCCCTTGATAATGGATTTATAAAGGCATCAGCATGAATGGATACAAACACATCAGCGTTGTACTTTCTCGCAATCTTTAAACGCTCGCGTAACTCAATGTAATAATCACCGTTGCGAGTTAAAACAGCACGCATACCCGGCTGCCTGTCAATTATTTGCTTCAATTTTAAAGCAATAGCCAAGGTCACATTTTTTTCGGAAGAATTTCCCGGCCCCCTCGCCCCCGGGTCTTTACCACCATGTCCAGCATCAAGCACGACAATCACATCACGCAAATTGCGGCTCGGTTGATGTTGAACAGCTATAGGCTTGCTAGTCGCAATGCTTTTATCTGTTTTAACTGGAGCTAAGGTTTTAGAGGGGGTTGGGGTTTTAATAAGTTGCATTGCATGATTTTCATTGGCTGATAAATCGATTGAAAAACCATGTTTCGCTGTGGAGGGATTTATAGAATTTGTCCGGGTTTGTACAACCTGATTCACTTCAAAAACGACGCGTAAAGTATGTGGATTAGGATGGCCGCTACGAATAAATTTGATTAGTTTAGAACCTAAATTGACGCGATTAAGCGCAACAGCCAGTTCTGTATTTTCAAAATCAATGACGACGCGATTAGGATTAGTCAAAGTAAACACTTTATGTGCCACAGCACTATCAAGATTAAACAGGACTGAAGGATGACCAGAATCTTGTTTAATATCTATAGATAGCAATTTCGCAGCCGTTAGGAAGGAACTGAATACCATTAACAAACAAAACAATAAGGTACGTTTATTCATTGTTTACCTGCAAGGCGAGCCAAAATTTTTTCTCCTGCGGGGCTTGATGCAGAACTACTCAGCAAACGTCCGCTCCCAGAAATTGTAAAGGTAAAATTAATATCGACCTGCTCCAAAATATAACAGGCACGCTCTGGCCATTCGATGCAACATACAGCCTTTTCCTGAAAATAATCTCTAAAACCAATATACTCTAGCTCAGACTCATCATGAATACGATACAGATCAAAATGATGTATTTGCAAGTTTTGGCAGTCATAACTTTCAATAAGTG
>JACCSX010000154.1 GCA_013812775.1 Tatlockia sp.
AGCCAGAACTTAAGTGCGTTTTCTCGATTATGCATGTTATACTCCTCAACCTTATTAACTGCATCAAATGCAGGTCGATCATAAGGTATTTTGGTAGCGGTGAACATTAGCCTTGATTCTATAACTCAATTAATACGAAAAATAATTTGTCATCGCTATCTTTATGTTGTGATAGTGGCTACAACTTGTATAGCTATTGGTATGTATCATGTTGTTTCTCATGCTTCCGATCTGATGGTTGAGCCCGTGCAAGCCTGCGTTATTGCCCGCGATACTGAGCTTAATGCTGCTACTCGCTCGCAAGTGGCGGAATGTTTAGGTTGGCAAACTGACAATTCCACAACTATTTGTCGGGGTTCTTACAAGCCAATTGTCATCACACCCCTTTCTGACGATTTAATCAGGATAAAGGCTGACGAAGTTTCGTTTTATAGCCAAGGCCGTTCACAATTATCAGGCAATGTAGAAGTACAACAAACTGGCCGAATTGTTAATGCCAAAACCGCTTATGTCTATCGAGATGCCAAAACAAATCAGGTTACTCGAGTTGAACTCTTAGGCAAGGTGCAATATTTGGAAGCTGGTCGCTTAATGATAGCAAAAAAAGCGACCCTGAATCCCCAGGATAAATCGGGCAAGGTCGAAGATGTTCTATACCGATTTAACATGGAAAAGCGCGGTGCTGTTTTGCCGGCCTGGGGCCGCGCTGGTTTGGTAGAACGTTTTGCGAATAAGGATTATTTTTTGCAAAAAGCAACTTATACAACCTGCGCACCGCAGGATAGTGCCTGGCAAATCGAAGCGGATAGCATTAAACTGGACGCCGCAAATGACAGAGGAGTGGCGAGAAATGCTCGATTATATGTTCATAATTGGCCAGTGTTATATACGCCCTATCTAAGTTTCCCCACTTCAAAAAAACGCAAGTCAGGCTTTTTAATGCCTGTGGTTGGCAGTTCCAACAGGGGTGGTTTTGATTTGGCACTCCCTTATTATTGGAATATGGCGCCGAATTATGATGCGACTATAACACCGCATTTATATACCAAGCGTGGTCTTATGTTTGAAGGCCAGTACAGGTATTTGTCAGCTACCTCTTTTAGTACTCTTCAGGGACGTTTTCTCGGCCACGATCGCGCTTATAAGCAATTCTTAAATGAAAACCAGCCTTTATTTAATAATAAATCGTCCAATCGATGGGCCGTTGATGTACAAAACAGCACATCAATAACCCACAATTTGCATCTTGGTGTCAATTTTCAACAAGTATCAGACGATTATTTCTTGCGGGATTTTAGTACGAATTTCGCCATATTAACTGAGAGACAATTATTACGGCAGGCTGATCTTTCCTATACGACTGATCATTGGTTTTTCAAAGGGATGGCGCAGAGTTATCAAACTTTGCATCTTGGAGATGAAACACCAATCGCGGATATATACCAGCGTTTACCACAATTAATGGCTCAGGGAAGATATGATGAGTTACCCTTGGGTGCTAATTTTGCGTTGTTAGGACAATTTGATAATTTTAAGTGGCCAGGCACTCAGTTTATTACTCTGCCTGATGGCCCCCGTTATCATTTAAATCCAGTCCTTTCTTTACCTTACAAAAAACCTTGGGGGTTTTTTACTCCTGCAATTGAGCTGGTCGAAAATTATTATGACTTGCAAAATCAACCCTTTCAGAGAAAATCGAATTTTAACCGAACCATACCGCGTTATAGTGTCGATAGTGGCTTATATTTTGAACGAGATACGAATTTTTCAGGCAAAAGTTTTACCCAAACCCTGGAGCCTCGTCTTTATTATCTAAAAGTCCCTTACCACAATCAAAGTAATATTCCGGTTTTTGATTCGGCCTATATGATCTTCAATGAGGATCAACTATTCCGAAACAATCGTTTTTCCGGTTTTGACAGAATAGGTGATACAAATCAACTTTCCTATGCGCTTAGCTCACGTTGGTTATCAGATGAGTTTGGCGGTGAGAAAGCTTCTGTCTCTCTTGGACAAATACGATATTTTGCTAATAGAAGAGTGATGCTCTGTCAAAATTTAAACGGCAATTGTGAAGACCATTCTTTAGCCCTCGGATACCTATCACCAACAGCCAAAAGTTCACCTGTGGTAGCTAGAGCTACTTATCATTTTAATCCTAAGTGGATAGCCACTGGTGATTATGCCTGGGACCCAGCTACGGGGAGCACGAATAATGGCCATGTGAATTTTCATTATGAGCCAGCAGAAAATAAAATTATTAATGCGGGTTATAGCTATCTGGTTAATGGTGATATCACAGGGGCGGCCTTTAACAATATCCAATACTATGAACAATATAATCCCTACCGCTATAATCCCAACCAACAAAATAATCCCTTACACCAGTTAACCTTTTCCTATGCCTGGCCCTTTAGCTCTAAATGGTCTAGCTTAGGCGGATATAATTACAACATTAGTAAACGTTATGAGATGATGTCTTTTTTAGGGGTGCAGTATGACAATTGTTGCTGGGCGGTACGTTTAATTGGAGGACGAGCATTTTCTAATCTGGATTCCAGTGCGCGTCCTGTTTACAACAACAATTTTTACATACAAATTTTATTAAAAGGTCTTGGAGCGGTAGGCAATTCAGATCCGACGAGCAGAATCTTTACCTTCATACCTGGCTATGTAGATCACTTGCAAACCTAAGTGGACTTATTTTGATTCAAATTAGTTAAGATTGCTTGTATTTTGCTTAAGAATAACCTAAATTGCCGAGCTAACGAATAATAAGAGGATAATGGCATGCTAAAACGAATTGCATTTTTAATATTGCTATTGCCGGCACTAACTGTTTCGGCACAGCCTTTAGATAAGGTAGTAGCTATTGTTAATGATGGAGTAATTACAGCAAGTGAATTAGATTCACAAGTTGAGGTTTTAAAAAAGCAAATCTTGGCTAAGCACATGCAGCTTCCATCAGAGGTTGTCTTACGTAAACAAGTCTTACAACACCTGATAGATGTTGATTTACAATTACAACTCGCAAAACAAAATGATATTACGGTGGATAGCACAGATTTAAATGATTCAATTGCTAAAATTGCAAAAACAAATCATCTTACACTAACCCAGTTAAGGGAAGAAATTGGCAAGCAAGGGTTAACCTGGCAGAATTTCAGAGAAAATATCCGTAAAGAAATATTAATAAGTCGAGTACAACAGAAGGCGATCAATACCGACATTAGGGTATCGCCAGAACAAGTTGAAGATTACCTGAAAACCGCAAAAAACGATGATAAATCCCAGCAAACCTTCCATCTGCAAAATATTGTAATTCCTTTACCCGAAGAACCGACAACCGAACAATTGCAAAAAGCACGTCAAAAAGTAAACGATCTACTAGCTAAATTGAAACGTGGCGACGATTTTAGCCGTTTGGCAATTGCAGAGTCGAGTGGAGAATTTGCTTTAGAAGGTGGCGATTTGGGTGAGCGCCATTTGGCGGAACTTCCCGATATATTTGCCAAACAAGTTGTCACTATGAATGCAGGTCAGGTAGCCGGCCCAATCCGGACGGGAAATGGTTTTCAATTGATTAAACTACTAGCTGTCACTGGTAATTCCGAAAAGCATCAGGTTTTAAAAACCCATGTTCGTCATATATTAGTCAAACAAGATGCAGGCATGACCAGTGAAGATGCTATCAAACAAGTGAACAATTTATATCAACAAATAAAGTCCGGGAAAGATTTTACTCAGATGGCCAAACAATATTCACTTGATTCTGCAAGCGCTGTTAAAGGCGGCGATCTGGGTTGGATAAATCCCGGGGAATTAGTGCCTGAGTTTGAAAAAGCTATGGATGCTTTGCCAGTGAAGCAAATCAGTAAACCAATCAAGTCTGCGTTTGGCTGGCATTTGATTGAGGTTTTAGAGCGTAAGAAAACTGATGATTCCTTAGCATTTAAACGTCAACAAGTTAGACAATTCTTGCATCAGCGTAAATTCACAGAAGTAGTACAAAATTGGCAGCAACATTTACGTACAGATGCTTATGTAAAAATCATGGACAAAGAATTAGCATGAAACCCCTGCTTGTCAGTAGCGGTGAGCCTGCAGGAATAGGGCCTGATTTATGCCTTAGTCTTGCAGCTCATGAATTACCTCTCGTCATTTTGGGAGACAAAGAATTGCTTGCCCAACGTGCAAGAGAATTAAACCAAGACCTGACCTTCGTTGATTATCAACCTGCCAGCCCTATTATATCTGCCCCAAACCATTTGACTGTATTATCTATACCCTGTGTCGCCCCGGTAGTTTGCGGCCAGTTAAATCCTCTCAATGGACCCTATGTTATTGAGATGTTGACTCTCGCCACTGAAAAATGTTTAAAAGGTGAATTTGCTGCCCTTATAACCGCTCCAGTTCATAAGTCCGTAATTAACCAGGCAGGCATAGCATTTACAGGACATACTGAATTTTTAGCCAAACATTGTAACGTAAAAACCGTAGTCATGATGTTGGTCTGCGAGATAATGAAGGTTGCATTGGTTACTACTCATTTACCCTTAAAAAAAGTAGCTGAGACCATTGATCCAAATTTGGTTTGTTCGGTAATTGAGCAGTTGCATGATTCTTTACAGCAGGACTTTGCAATTGCTAATCCAAGAATTTATGTCGCGGGTTTAAATCCGCATGCTGGAGAAGGCGGTTATTTAGGACGGGAAGAAATTGATCTAATAATTCCGGCACTCGATAGTTTAAAAAGAAAAGCAATAAACGTTGAAGGCCCCTTTCCAGCTGATACTATGTTTAGTCAGCAAAATTTAGAAAAAGCGGATGCCTTTGTGGCTATGTATCATGATCAAGGTTTATCAGTAATAAAATACGCGAGCTTTGGTTCAGCCGTGAACGTTACTTTAGGATTACCAATTATTCGCACTTCAGTTGATCATGGCACTGCACTGGAATTGGCTGGAACAGGATTAGCCGATGCAGGGAGTCTCTTGGCGGCCGTGAAGCTGGCTAAAAAAATGTCAGAAACGAGGACGCGCCTATGTCAGAAATCAGTCTAATTGCAGCGATTGATGAACAAAATGGTCTTGGAAAAGCAAATCAATTGCTTTGCCACCTTCCTGCAGATCTACAACATTTCAAATCATTAACAATGGGAAAACCGATTATCATGGGGAGAAACACCTTTGAATCAATAGGTAAACCGTTGCCAGGAAGAACCAATATTGTGCTAACCAGAAAGCAATTGACAATCAGCGGGGTCGAAGTAGCCGAGTCATTGCCTAAGGCGCTAGCTGTAGCCGGTAACGTACAGGAAGTAATGATAATTGGCGGAGCATCAATATACGAACAGGCATTGCCTTTCGCTTCCAGAATATATCTTACTCTGATTCACCAACAATTTGACGCCGATGTTTTCTTCCCCAAACTAGATGACTCTGTTTGGCAGTGCACAGAACAGGTATTTCGCCAACATGATGAAAAGAATAGTTATGACCTGACCTTTTATTGTTATGAACGTATTTAAACCTTCCATATTTTATTGTTAACTTCCTACGCTCTGAATAGTTCTTAATGATTTTAATCAAAATTAATTCAATATGGATCTAAAAACAACTTATTTTTTATAAACTTGAATCTCTTGAAATTAGATTTTAAGACGCAAGATCAATCAAACAATTTTCAAAAAAATCAAAGAAAGTGTTTGACAAGGAGCGATGGATGAGTAGAATACGCAGCACGCCTACGGGGCGGGTTCATTAAGAATAGAGAAGACAAACTGTGTGGGCGCTTTAAAGAA
>JACCSX010000155.1 GCA_013812775.1 Tatlockia sp.
TCTCGTAATGGAGTCGTGCGTCGTGGTTTTGATAGCCCATCACTAGACGGTGGCTTTGAGCTATTACTGCTATTTTTATCCAAACGTTTTTCCAAGTCTGCAATTCTTGCGGCTTGTTGTATAACAAACTTTTCTAGGTCAGCAATCTTTATCAAAAGCGTTGATATGATTTGTTCGTAGTCTTTCATTCGGCTATTTGATCATAACCACATAATTTTTCGAGTTTTTTTGATGTTATTTGGAAAAATATTTAGACGGTCATCATTTAAAACCAAAAGAATCGTACTTTTGAGAAATCTCTACCACTGCAGGGAGATCCCTCGCTTCGCTCGGGATGACGTGGGGAGTTACATATTTCCTTTAATGGAAGAAAATAAAACAAATATTGAGATGGTAAAATACTTGATGCAAATCAATAACCTTCATCAAAAAGATCTAGCCCCTATATTGACGGTCAAGGAATGTTAAAAAATCTAAATTGTGGAAGAGGATTAGGGAAATAACACAGATCTGAGTTAAAAAAGGAAGCTTTAATTGTGCTTTTATTTTTCTAAAATAAAACTATTATATTAGTGCGGATTTTTCTCACATTCCGATTTGAGCTGGTCGAAGCTTGACGCGAAGAATAATACTCATCGTACTGTACTCCAGTCAGTTGGAGTTTTGAATGCAGTAACGATGAGCATGAGTCTCTCTTGGATTAACTTTCTTTTTTAGTGCCTAATTTTTCTTTAATACGCGCTGCACGACCTGCAAGGTCACGAAGGTAATATAATTTGGCACGACGAACGTCCCCACGGCGCTTAACAGTTATACTGTCTACAATAGGACTGTAGGTTTGGAAAACCCGCTCAACACCTACGCCATGAGAAATTTTGCGTACTGTAAAAGCAGAATTCAAGCCACGGTTACGTTTGGCAATGACAACACCTTCAAATGCCTGTAGGCGCTCACGTGCACCCTCTTTTACCTTAACTTGTACTAAAACAGTATCACCTGAACTAAACTCAGGAATATCTTTACCTTTCATTTGTTCAGCATTTAACTGATCAATAATTTTGCTCATGGTCACTCCTCAAATTGGTATTCCTTGTCTTCCTACACCGCCCCTAAAAACAGATGGGCGAAATGGGAGTCTTCAGGAATCACCCTGTTCGCATTTAAACTCGACAAGCAGTTGCTTGTCTGTCTCACTCAACTCAATTTTCTCTAATAAATCCGGGCGCTTAAGCCAGGTTTTACCTAGCATTTGTTTTCTACGCCAGCATTCAATATCCCGGTGATTTCCACCTAGTAATACTTGCGGTACTGCCATGCCATTAATAGTTGCCGGCCTGGTGTAGTGTGGGCAGTCTAGCAAGCCATTCATAAATGAATCCTGATTAGCTGAACCCAGATGCCCAAGGCTGCCTGGGAGCAAGCGTATAATCGCATCGATAAATACCATCGCTGCTAATTCACCACCACTTAAAACAAAATCACCTAAGGACCATTCCTCATCTACATGCTGATGAATGATACGTTCATCAATTCCTTCGTAACGCCCCGCTATAAAGAGCATGGCTTTTTTGCTGGCTGCTACTTCGTTCAGATCTGCCTGACGAATTACCTTACCTTGTGGACTAAGGTAAATGGTTTTGCATGCAACTGGCATTTGACTTTTAGCATGAGAAATTGCCTCATGCAGGGGTTCATAGCTTAATACCATGCCTGGCCCACCGCCATATGGTTTATCATCAACCTGGCGATAGGGTCTTGGCGCCCAATCGCGGGGATTCCAGTGGTCGATTTTAGCCAAATTGTGCTCAATTGCGCGGCCAACTACCCCATAGCCCAAGCTCGTAAACATTTCAGGCATTAAACTAATTACGCCGAGATGTATCATTTCCTAAAAATCCGAATCCCAGTCAACTTTAATAAGACTTAAGCCGACATCTATATCAATAACAAACTGACCAGGTAAATAAGGGATTAAATAACGTTTGTCACCTTCTATGACTAAAACATCATTAGCTCCAGTCGGCATGATCTCAGTTACTTTACCAAGAGTCTGACCTTGTTGATTAATAACCTGCATACCTACAAGCTCATGCCAATAAAATTCACCCTCTGTTAACGAAGGAAGTTGAGTACGAGAGATGGCTATTTCTACGTTAGTTAAATTACCTACCTGCTCGCGCTCATGAAAACCCTCAATTTGAGCAAGAATCGATTTATGAGTGACTTCGATATGCAATATTTTTAAGGGCTGCCATTGCTTGGCAATATTAGCATGCCAATCAGTGTAACGCAGGATGTTTTCACGTGGCTCCGTAAAGGAATGAATGGTAATAAACCCTTTAATGCCATGAGGTCGGCCAAAACGACCAACGACTAACCAATCCGTACTGTTATCCACGTTATTCAGCAGCTTTTTTCTCAAATTCTTTAACTAAAGAGCTTACACGGTCAGACAATTGTGCACCAATGTTTTTCCAGTGAGTCAATTTATCCATTTCCAAGTGCAGGCGTACTTCCTGGCCACGTGCAACGGGGTTGTAATAACCAATTCGCTCAATGTAACCGCCATCGCGACGTTTGCGACTATCGGTAACAACCATATTGTAAAAAGGGCGCTTCTTTGCGCCAGCGCGTGATAAACGTATAACGACCATTATTATCCTCTATTTAGAGCAGTTACGTAAAAATGCCGTGTATTGTACGAAAAATTACTCGACATTGGAAGTGATATTTTAGGGGGCTGCTGAATTCTCCCATATGCAAGCGTTCAAACCTTCATTTTCTGTGACCCTACCCCACATAGAGGTGTATGCTCTTTATGCGGTGCTCGAAATAATTAGCTTAGTGAATGTCAACAGCCCCTAATAATCCTGGATTATTCACGATCATCCGGAAGCATTCCTTTTAATCCAGGCATTCCACCAAGACCACGCATCATTTGTTTCATGCCGCCTGGCTTAGTAAATTTTTTCATCATTTTTTGCATTTGCTCATATTGCTTTAGCAAACGGTTAACATCTTGAATTTGCGTCCCGGAACCAAGGGCTATGCGCTTTTTACGGGAGCCTATAATGATCTTGGGGATCCGTCGTTCTTTTCCTGTCATAGAGTTAATGATAGCGATTGTTCTTGCCATCGTTTTATCATTAATTTGCCCCATTGCTTGTTGAGGTAATTGGCTCATGCCAGGAAGTTTGCTCATCATGCTATTGATGCCGCCCATTTGATTCATTTGTTCCAATTGACGCTTGAAATCATCTAAATCAAAGCCTTTGCCTTTTTTGAGTTTTTTGGCTAATTTTTCACTGGCTACCTTGTCGGCTTTACGTTCCACTTCCTCAATAAGAGTGAGAATGTCACCCATGCCCAAAATGCGGGAAGCAATACGCTCAGGATGAAAAGGCTCTAAGGCGTCAATTTTCTCACCCGAACCTAAGAATTTTATCGGTTGTCCGGTGATTTGACGTACCGAAAGTGCTGCGCCTCCGCGTGCATCACCATCGGTTTTAGTTAAGATAACACCGGTTAGTGGCAAGGCTTCATGAAAGGCTTTTGCGGTGTTAGCTGCATCCTGGCCTGTCATGCTGTCAACTACAAAGAGAGTTTCTACAGGTCTTAAGGCCTGATGCAAGGCTATAATTTCCGCCATCATCTCGGTATCAACATGTAAGCGACCGGCAGTATCAAAAATGACGACATCCATGTATAGTTTTTTAGCACTTTCCAGGGCTTTTTGTGCAATTGCCAAAGGCTGCTCATGCGCTTCAGCATCAAAGAAGACAACATCAAGTTGCTTAGCCAATACTTTCAACTGGGCAATAGCTGCAGGACGATAGACGTCAACGCTCACCAGCATGACTTTTTTGTTTTCAGTTTCTTTTAAATACCGTGCTAATTTTGCCGATGAAGTTGTTTTACCTGAACCTTGCAAACCTGCCATGAGAAAGACTGCCGGAGGTTGGGTTTTGAGATCCAGTTCAACACGCTCATCCCCAAGAATATGTACGAGCTCATCATGTACGATCTTAATTAAGGCTTGATCAGGTTTTAAACTGGTTGCAACTTCCTGCCCCAGTGCTTTTTGTTTCACTTGCTCGATAAATTCTTTGACAACAGGCAGAGCAACATCAGCCTCAAGTAAGGACATGCGGACTTCACGCAGCATCTGCTGCATATTTTCTTCGGTTAATCGCCCTTGACCGCTTAAGTTCTTAAAAGTGCGGGTTAAACGTTCGGTTAAATTCTCAAACATAATGATTTCTCTGGCGCAAAATCGATACTATACCACAATGGTTTTTAGAGTAGAATTCACCATTCATTTTTTAAGAGTTTTGCTTTGCATCTGCCCCATCATCCCAAGCGCAGCGAGGAATCATGAGATTTAGCACCTTGCCACAGCCGGAGATCCCTCGCTATGCTTAGGATGACGTGGGGAGTCTAAGAAAAATTATTCTGTGCAAAGGGATTTTTGCCAGACCAAAGTATACAAAGCAATTTTGCTGGCCTACAATGCAAGTCGTTGATTTAGGGGGAGTCAGTTTTGTAGCGAGACTTTTACTCCTTTAAAAATTATTTGGGGGAGCTGCAGTGCAATTATCTCTAACCACTCTGCTGATTGCGTTACTAATTCTGATTGTGCTTTCTGGATTTTTTTCAGCCTCAGAAATCGGAATGATGTCTTTAAATCGCTATCGCTTACGTCATTTAGTAAAAATGAATAATAAACAAGCGATTCGTGTGAATCTGATGTTGGCACGTCCTGATAAATTGCTTAGCGTTGTGTTAATAGGCAACACTTTAGCTAACATCCTGGCTTCAACAGCAGCGACTCTCATCGGCCAGCGATTGTATGGAGATGCTGGTGTGGCTCTTGCAACCCTTTTGCTTACTTTGCTGATTTTGGTCTTTGCCGAAATGACACCTAAAACTTTGGCGGCTTTATACCCGCAACAGGTTGCATTTGCAGCGGCCTTACCCTTAAAAATTTTACAGAATATGTTAGCGCCTTTAGTTCAAACTATTTCAATGATAACAACTGTTATTTTACGCATGTTTGGCATTTCAATTGATAAGATGAAAAAGGAGGTATTAACTGGGGAAGAGCTGCGTTCAGTAGTGCATGAGGCTGGTGGATTTTTACCGGTAGAACATAAGTCAATGCTGATAAGTTTACTTGACCTTGAGCAAGCAACAGTGGAAGACATTATGGTGCCCAAGTCTGATATTATGGGGCTTAACCTGGAGCAACCCTGGCATGAGCTGCTTGATCAAATAGAAACAGCGCAACATACCCGTTTACCTCTTTATAGAGATACAATCGATAATTTAGTGGGCATGATTCATGTTCGTTCTGTACTCAATTTAGCACTTGACGAGTGCCTCGATATGGAAAATCTTCTAAAAATTACTGATCCTCCTTACTTTATTCCAGAAGCAACTCCGTTAAATGTTCAAATTTTAAACTTTCGCAAAATGAAAAAACGGTCTTGCTTTGTGGTAGATGAATATGGTGATTTATTGGGTCTCGTGACTATGGAGGATATTCTTGAAGAAATAGTCGGTGAATTTACTACTGATATTGCTGATTTATCCAAGGATATTTCTCAGCAAGAAGATGGTTCTGTAATAGTCGATGCCTCAATTACTCTGCGTCATTTAAAGCGCCTTCTAAATTGGCAGTTACCTATGATAGGACCACGAACATTAAGCGGTTTGATCATTGAATATCTGGGTTATATTCCACCATCAGCTTGTTGCTTACAGATCGATTATTATCAGTTTGAGATCTTAAAAGTTAGCGACAATACAATTAAAACAGTGCGGATGTTAAAAGTGGGTAGAAAGAAAAAATAGTCTTATATTTTTTTAAGATTATTGATTCCTTGATTATCTTCGCTTTCTTTAATCGACATAATTCGAGCAGTAAATAAGTAACCGCCATTCCGAATTGTTTTAATCAGTGCCGGTTTTTTAGCATCCGTTTCAATTTTTTGTCTTAAACGGCTAATTTGAACGTCGATACGCCGATCAAAAGGATTGAGGTCGCTGCTTTTAGTGATTTGTAATAAAAATTCACGCCCCAAAACTCGTTGCGGTTGACGTACAAATGCGAAGAGTAAATCATATTCTCCGGCGCTTAATTGCAATTCATTGTTGTTATTTCTATTAAAAATCTGGCGTGAGGCTGGGTACAAACGCCAATCAGCAAAAAGTATGACTTCTTTTTCCTGTTCTACTTCTGTAGACCGCTGAACTCGCCGCGATATAGCTGAAATACGGGCATGCAATTCGCGCGGATAAAGGGGTTTCACTAAAAAATCATCTGCTCCTGCCTCCAGGATTTGTACACAGGCGTCCTCATCTTTGTTTTCACTGATAACAATTAAAGGGACTGGATAGCGGTGATATAGATTATTTATTATTGAAATATCAGCCTGAAACATCGACCAACTGATTAATAATGCTACAGGCTGCTCTGTTTCCTGGTTCAACTCAGCTAAACTATTAAATTGTATAATTTCATAATCAAATTTAGCAAAGTATTCCGCCAGCTGTTTATCCCATGGGGCGTCGTCAATAATCAGCAGGTATTTACGTTGCATTGACATTGATTATTTCTCCACCTGGCAAAGCCATTTCTAATAATTCTCTGATTATATACTTTCTAATTGATATTTAGCGATTAATTATTGTCAGGTTCAAATGATTCCAGGAGAAATGTCAATTGCGAGCGAAAGATATTCAATTTATATTCGGGCAAATAGTGATGCTAATTTTAAATAGGCACCGCCTCTATTCCTCTGAAATGACAGTAATTAATTAAAGTACTTACTGTTGTTCATAATCCACGCCTGTGTAAAGAGCTCAGGCTTCTTTAGTCACAGTTTTATTCAAATGCCAGTTGTAGATATAGCTCTCAATTTTATTGACATGTTTAAGTTGGCTTAATAATGGTTCTTTGGCAAATTGTTGAATATGATTTATGACATCTTGTTCAGTCCCACCAAAGTCTTCGTTAAACCAATCGTAAATTTTTGAAACAATTAATGCGCCTTCAATAACCTGAACTCCACGAAGAGAATTAATATAATCAAAGGTTACCTCGTCAAGAGCTGCCTCTAGCGTTGTTCCTTTGTAGGCTTTTTTAGATAAATTTGCAGCGCCAATCGCCCCATTATTAATTGCATATAGAGTGCGTTGATCATTCCAAACAGGGCGAATAATGCGATTTTGTATTTCCTCGAGCGATAAAGGGCTTTCATCAACAATAACCAGCTTTTTGCCCCAGGGGCCAATACTAAATAAGCCAGGAGAAATATTTATTTCTTCGATCGAACCTACAGGATAATAATTCGCGATAACTTGTACGGTAAGCGCATTATAAAGATTGATCCAAAAAGCTAATTGCTCATTGCGATTGTAAATATCAATATCTATTTTAGACATTTTGTCGATATAGCGCTTCAATAAGGCCTGATCTTCAGAATTAATATGAGCATAATCGACTAGATTAATTGATTCTTCATTCGTCATAACGCGGCGGTTAAGAAATTCCTGCCAATCGTCATGAGGGATTGTATTTTGTGATAGTGGGTTATTTACTTCCCATTTAGGCCATAAACTTTTAGGAAAAGAAGCAGCATTTGCAATTGTGGCAATTAAAATTAAGCCTGTAAAAAAAACACAACCCTGTAGTATTTCCCTGATTTTAAACATTCACTGTAGCTCGATTACGTAAGGCATTACCAATTGTATTACCATCTAAAAACTCTAATTCGCCACCCGAAGGAATGCCATGCGCTAGTTGGCTAATATGTACAGACTGGTCTCGAAGAAGTTCATGGATAAAATGAACAGTTGTTTGCCCCTCTATAGTAGGGCTTAGAGCAAGAATAACTTCCTTTATATTTTCGCCAATAACAAGTTCACGCAATTGAGGTAAGCCAATATCATCAGGCCCTAAGCCATCAAGCGGTGATATTTTTCCCATCAATACATAATAGCCACCATTAAATGCATTACTCTGCTCGATAGCGGCAATATCTGCTGGATTTTCTACGATACAAATAAGAGATAGATCGCGTTCAGGATTTTGGCAAAGTTTACAGAGATCGTGTTCTGTATAATTATTGCATCGTTTACAATGATGGATAGCATGCATTGCTTGCTCCATACAAGAAGCAAGATGCAAGCCGCGTTGGCGTTGATATTGCAGAAGATGAAACACCATACGCTGCGCAGATTTTGGACCAATTCCGGGCAGGCAACGCAATGCGTCCACCAAACGACTTAAAGCATCCATTAAATACCTTATTCCTTTTCGTCGCCCTTCATGAAATCAGTTGGAATATTAAGACCTGCGGTCAATTGACTGATTTTTTCTTTAGATGCTTTTTCAACTTTACGTACAGCATCATTTATTGCTGCTGCAACTAGATCTTCCATCATTTCAACATCTTCTTCCATTAATGTTGGCGCGATTTTTACTTCGGCAACGTCATGGCGGCCGTTCATTTTAATTTTGACCATACCACCACCCGATTCGCCTTCTACAATTAATTTGCTTAATTGTTCTTGCGCTTCCTGCATACGTTGCTGCATTTTTTGAGCTTCTTTCATTAAGTTGCCCAAATTTTGATTAATATCCATGTCTACCTCTCTATGATTGTCTGAATTATATTTCATCTTTAACTGAGGTAAGAGAATTCCTAACAACCTCAGCTGAAAATTCCTGTCTTAGCTGCTGAAAAAAAAGATCATTTTGTAGATGTGTTTCCGCATCCTGCTGGCGTAAATTTAACGCAACTTGTTTTTGTTGCGCCGGCGAAGATTGTACTGGCTCATCGCTAGTTAACGCAATTTTAATTGCCTCTCTATAATAAGTCTTGAGCGCTTCTTCTATACGGCTAATAATGGTTGGTGTAAATAAAGACTGATGGCCCTTAGCAACGCGAAGTTTAATTTCGCGTCCTGACTTTCCCATAAATTCAGCATTTTCAGCCGCGCTCAAAGTTAAGCCTGTCAATTTAAGCTGAGTTAAAATAGTAGCCCAATTATCATCGCCAGACAAATCTACTTTATTTACCAGGCTAGCAGAAGGCTGCTCTTGTTTTAAGTCCTGGGTATTTTCAATTGATTTTTCAATAGTAGAAGATTCATTTTGAACGCATCTAATAGTGGGTAATTCAACAGCTTCTACTGATTTCTTAGACATTGTATCATAACTGAGCGGTGGGGTGTGCATCATTGGAGCAGGTCTGAATGTTAACATACGCAGTAAGGTCATTTCAAAACCAATTGCTAAAGTGGGAGCCAGATGAATTTCTTCTGTTCCCTTAATACCAATTTGATAAAATAACTGGGTATCTTCCGGACTAAAGAGCTGAGCCAATGCCTTTATTTCAGGCTGTGGACTAAGAAAAGAATTGTCAGTGGTTATGCTTTGAGCAATAGTGATTTGATGCAGATAATCAAGTAATTCATCAAGTACATAATGAAATTCTCCACTTTCGCTACCAATCTGCCGGCTAAGGTGGATAAGTTCTTGTGCATCCAATTTTGCCAATGCTTGCAGTAATTTAATGGCATAATCTTGTTGGGTGTAACCTAAAATTACTCTTATTTCCGGTGCGGATAGTTTGTCATTAACCGAAGCGATTGCCTGATCGAGCAAACTTAAAGCATCTCGCATACTACCTTTTGCTGCCTTCGCAAGTAATTCAATGGCTTCAATTTCAAAGGCTAACTGTTCATCATTTAAAATATGCTGCAAATGTTGATTAATAATTTCTTCTGTAAGATGTTTAAGGCTAAATTGCAGGCAACGTGAAAGCACCGTTAAAGGTAATTTTTGCGGATCAGTTGTTGCTAATAAAAATTTTACATGCGCCGGTGGTTCTTCAAGGGTTTTCAATAAAGCATTGAAACTATGCTGTGAAAGCATATGCACTTCATCAATTAAATAGATTTTAAAGCGACCATTAGTAGGGCGGTATTGGACATTTTCCAAGAGTTCGCGTGTGTCTTCAACCCGAGTTCTTGAGGCACCATCGATTTCAATCAAATCAATAAAACGACCTTGTTCGATAGCTATGCAAGCTTCACAGAGCAAACAGGGTTCAGAGCTAATGCCTTGCTCGCAATTCAACGCTTTTGCTAAAAGACGAGCAATACTAGTTTTACCGACGCCACGAGTTCCAGTAAAAAGGTAAGCATGATGTAAGCGCTGTTGATTTAGCGATTTAATCAGGGCTTTATTAATATGCTCTTGGCCAACCAGTTGAGAGAAGGTACGTGGGCGCCATTTACGTGCTAATGCCAGATAGCTCATAGGGACTTTCACAATTTGGGCGGCAGCTCTAAGAGCCGCACCCCGGCGCGCGAATCAAAAGTTACCGCTGCTCCCTTCCGGGCCTGACGGGGTTCACAATCTATCGCCGCGAGGGGACCAATAGAGCCACCATCGTTGAATTGCGAAGATTAGCAAAAAAAAATAGTGATAGCTAGGGTTATGTAAACAAATATTCTGTGAGTCATATGTATTATGCATATAGATATAAAGGAATTATATAGTCTCTAAGTCTGCTTATTAGAAATACATCATATATATAAAGCAACCAGTTGTTACCTAAACAATTTTCAAAAAAATCAAAGAAAGTGTTTGACAAGGAGCGATGGATGAGTAGAATACGCAGCACGCCTACGGGGCGGGTTCATTAAGAATAGAGAAGACAAACTGTGTGGGCGCTTTAAAGAA
>JACCSX010000167.1 GCA_013812775.1 Tatlockia sp.
TTCATGGAATCAGGCATGGATCTCCAAACAAAGGTTGCTACTAACATAATTGTTACTATGACTGCAAAAACACTAAGAACCACCGGTGCAGCTGGTGATGTAAGCGCTAAGACAGAACTTATAATGGCTGAAGCAAACAATAGACTATTAAACAGATTGTTAATTGAAGCTTGTAAATGATGCATTCGAATTGTACGATCTTCTGCAATAATGGTTTTGTAAACGTTAAAGCCTGCAAGTCCAATCTGGTGTAGGAGCCCAAGGCTGAACGCGGCAATCATTAGCCAGGGTCCAAGTGCAAAGCTTAGGTGCATGATCGATGTAGCAAGGCCACCGACTATTGCGGCATCCATCAAAGTGCTGCTAACTAAATTTACAGCAAAAGAAATCGCTAGGGCTAAATCAAACTCAGTGGCAATATGTAGTTCGTATGCTTGGTTAATGAGCAGTATTAGGAGAATAAGGCCTAAAATTGGTTTGAGTATAAGGCCTGCTGGAGAGCTATTAAAAGCAATTAACCATTCCATATTAACGGTTATAAAAGAAAAGGCAGCTTGAATTCCATCTCTTAAGTTCAGTAAACCATTTTGCAAATTTTTTCTAATTGACATCTTAAGATTCTCAAAGTCGTTGACGAATCTCATTATGCAATTATGATTGTTTTTCAAACAATAGCCATTTATGGTATACTATTGTTTCATATTTGCAACAAAGCCTAACTAATGATTAATAATGCGATTTCTTTTGTAGCAGTTGTCAAAGCAGGCAGTTTTTCAAAGGCTGCCACGATCTTGGGTGTTTCAAAGTCTCAATTGAGTCGGCATGTCAATCAATTGGAAACAACACTTGGCATCCAATTACTTTATCGCACGACTCGTTCGATAGCGTTAACCGAATCTGGTCAAAGTTTTTTTCAAAGTTGCCAAGAAATTGAAGAAAATTACATGGCAGCTATCGATGAGTTAAAACAGGAATTTAAAGCAATAAAGGGAACGCTAAGGATCACTGCACCCATTTCTTTTGGTTCTGAATTTTTGCCAAAAGTCCTTTACCAATTCAGCCAAATTTATCCAAATATCAAAATCGTATTGTCTCTTTCGAGTACAAATGAAAATTTAGTGGAAAAAAACTTCGATTTATCCTTTAGAATTGCCGCTAAATTACCGGATTCTAGCCTTAAAATGCGAGTAATATCCAAGCTTGATATGGTCTTTGTGGCTGCTCCCGCCTATTTAGCCAATATTCCTTTACCTATTAGCATGGACGAGTTAAAAAATCTCAATTGCACTTCACCTGTATGCCGCGCCGTCGGACAAACGGGACAAACGACCTTTACCTGGTCTTATTATGATGAAAATAATAAGCTAGAAAAGTTTAGTCCTCATGCTAATTTTGAAGTAGATGGCTTACGCGCTCAAATCCACTTTTTATTATTAGGATCAGGAGTAGGAAGAGTTCCCGAACTATTTGTACGCAAAGAACTTGAAGAAGGCCGGCTTATCCAATTATTACCTACCTTAAAACAGCCGCCTTTATATGTTTATTTACTCTATCCAAACAGAAAAAATTTACCCAAAAAAGTCGCTTCTTTCATCGAATTTATTAAGGATAAGGAATTGGATTTTTAACAGGTTCTGCTTGAGTAGAAAATCAGCGCTTCGTATTCAACAGCAAGATATCAGGGGTTTATTTGAACTGGACAGAAAAAAGTTTATTTTTTAGATGTACCAAATCAGCATCAGTTCGAACTTCAATAAATTGAACTTTAGGGTAAGTTTCCTGTAGTCGCAGTAAGATTGGATCAACCCGACTTTCGAAACTCCACATGTATTGTATTAATGACCAACTTACTTTTTCAGAGCAATTTTCAGCCCTATCATCAATTGAAAAGTCCTTATAAAAAAGTCTTTTAAAAATGCGCCAATAACAGAGATATCTTGGAAAATTGAAGTAAAGGCATAAGTCAGCGCATGCAAATCTCATTTCAAATGATTTTGTTGAATTTCCATCAATTATCCATTGCGCTTGACCAACAAACTCCTGTTGAATCTTGATGAATTCTTTATAATCACGCTCTATCCAATAATCTTTAAAAAAATACTTATCTAAATGAAATAATGGAAGATTTGTTAACTTATGAAGAGAATAAGCAAAGGTTGATTTACCACTACCTGAACGTCCCATGATCATAATTCGTTCAACCATTTAATAATACCCCGAGTTTACAACCAATCATTATATTTGATAAGGTTATAATAGGCCAATACCATTGTATTGACCTATTTAAGTTCATCTAATTTAATTCGGTTTCAGCAAATTTTTTCATTGCCTCCACTATAAAATCAAGCAATTCAGGATGTAGACTCTCAAAAAATTTCCTAAATTCAGGGGTTTGATACATCTGACTTAAACCAAGATAACTCTCTCTTGATGGCGTCCAGCTACGCTTTACCCAAGCATAATGCCTGCGAACCAAAGTTTGGACCTCATTTGATGAAGGCTTCAACTTCTTTTGGATCGCCAGGACAAAAGCTTTATTGATATCCTCTCCCTCTTGCAAGAAATCGTCCTTATCTTCCTTACTCCAATGTTTGGTTTTTTCCTTGCACTCGTTCATAAATTCTTGGCTAACCACACCCTTTTTAACCAAGTCTTTTTCATAGAGTTTTTGTTTTTCAGAATCAAATCCATAATAAAATTCTTCATTTTTCATTTCGATTTCACCTTTTAAATGTGCAATTGTTCTATCAATGGTCTTGATCAGATTTTGGGTCCGCTCAAGATCTTGCCTAAGGATATTTTTATGCGATTTCAATGCTTCGATCCGATTAAAATCATCACAACTAATAATCCTCTGAATATCACTGAGAGGAAAACCAAGTTCACGGAAAAATAAAATTTGCTGTAACATCAAAAGCTGCTCTTCTTCGTAATATCGATATTTGTTTTCGCCATAACTATCTGGCTTTAATAAACCAATTTCATCGTAAAAACGAAGGGTACGAGAACTAACTCCTGAGAGCTTAGCTAATTTTTTTACAGTGTATGGCATCTCATGTTCCTCTAACTGACAAATTGTACGATAAGGGATTACCTAACGTTAAGGTCAACATTTTTTTATAAACTATTTAAGTACATTAAATTCTGTTGGCAGCTAGGGAATTCACCATGTCGAGAATATTTAATTTCTATTCTCATCATTTTTAAATGTATAAATCCTAAGTGACGACATCAGCCTTTATCTATGTTCCCCACTCGCTGAGCTTGTGTGGGAACACTGGTCTATCGGGAGCCGGCACTGCATGTATGGTTTCTTATCAGGTTTATCAGAGTGATCTGGCCATTTTACTCGCGCCCGAAGGGCCTAATTGATGCGCAGCGTTGTGACCGGATACAATATGATTGCTAAATACCCATCATTAATGTATCATTATGAAACTATTTAATCAATTTTAATTCTTTCTGGGTTAATATGATAACAAAAACTGAAAATAAAAAAGTCTCTCTGCCTGGCCTTAAAGAGCTCATCATTGAACATCATTCTGTTAATCCTCCACCTCATGCACTACTGGAAATTTTCAGTCCACTGGAAAATGTAAACATTGAGCTTGCAGATAAATCCACTCGCAATTTATATACCTGCCCTTATCCCATTTCCCCGCTGACTTTAAGTTTATCCATGTGTAATGAGCCGGAATGGCAATCGCTCATACAAATTTTGCTGGACAAAGGCGCAAAAACCAATGTTTTTGATCTGTATCTAGCTTTCAAACCCGAAACCTGGCAGGTTGTTGAAACTCTGATAAATCAGTTAATTGAAAGATTTGATGCTAGCTCAGTCAATGATGTTCTTGATGATCAAGGCAATACTGTTTTACATAAACTTGCTGAAATAAAAACCAGGGTGGATTCTGAAACTTTAAATTTTCTGGTACAACAGGGTGCAGATGTTAAAATTGTTAATAATTACCAAAAAAAAGCCATTGAAATAGCCTATGCTAAAGGCAAGTATGATTTTGTTGCCACACTTTTACCTTTTCATCCTGAGATGGATTCTGAACTGCTGAAATCTATCTATAAGAATTTTGGCATCTATTATGAAAAATCTCGTCAGATTTTATCAAGCACTCTGTTAAAAAATGATTATGAAGTACCGACTTTTGAGAAATCGGTTGAAGAGTTTTTAAAACAAAACGATCTCTCAGAAATATCAGATATTTTTAATAAAGATAAATACCCTAAAGGACAGGGTTTTATTACACAAAATTATCTGAAATTACTACTCGATTCCTTTTATTCAAACAAGGGGATTATTGAACATATGACGCGCAATAACATTTTATTTAATGAAAATTTGTCTCCAAAATATCATCCGATTGAAGAAGAATTCTATCTTGCTGCAAGGGAATATAAAACTGATGATATGACAAAAAAATCTCACTACATTCCTTGCCGAACTCAAATGAAACCGGGTTTTTCTATAAAACCTGCGGATAGTTATGTCAATCCATACTCATTTTTCTATTCGGAAGGTTCTCACATAAAAACAACTAAAATTTACCTGGATATGATTAAGGAAGCCATTCCTTTTTCATCTGACTCTTTTGTAAGAACCGTATACCCGCGCGATGTTTACGTGATGGGAGATAAAATCAATAGATATGCTTATTCTTCCCTGAGAGGGAATGACCGTGGTTATCTTTATATTATTTCAGCAACAACTAAAGATGATCATATATTTGCCACCCTTTCCGTTGTTAACACAGGCATGAAAAAGATTCATCTTCACCTGGTGATTAACTCCTGGGTTAATGAGGATTATTTTCAAATGATGGCCAGTAAAATTAACTACAAAAAAAATCCTAGCCCGGTTTTTGATGCTTCCCTGTCCATTCAAACCGAAAAAAGTGACGGCAATTGCTCTTTATATACCGTTCGAATTTGCAAGGCTTTAAATGACATTATTATCAATAATAATGAGCTACAAATACAACTGGAAAATCTCGACCCAGAAAGCATGGAATCCTGGGAGGATGTTCGCCGTTATTTTCACAAATGCTTAGAGGAAAAATTACCAGAGTTTTATCGATATAATGAAGAGAAAACCGATTATGAACTAAGACCCTATGAAGAGTTGGTCAATTCTCATCTGCAAATGCGCTGGGATGCAGGCAATCGCTGTATCATGGCCAAACATCAAAAGAGCAACGCCAGGATTGAAGAGAACTATCAGGCTTGGGAAAAAATTTCTTCCCTGAGCATGCAAAATAAATAATATTATCCGGTCAAAGCATATTGATCTCTGTGATCGTGGTCCTGAAAACATTCGAAAATCAGTTAATGAACTTATTTTGAAATTCTTGAGAAATAGTTCATGAAAAATATTTTATGCTTCGTTGCGAAGAAAAGCATCGCTCCATTTTCCGATAAAATGAATACCAAGGATTAGCGCTCACTCAGTTTTACTCTATGAGGAAAGAAATTTTACCGTTTTTTTCCATTATTATTTTTGGACGGTATAACTAAATTTATTAATTTGATCATAAATTTTGATGAATCGATATTTTATAGGCTGTACGAAAACCAAGCCAATTACTCGCTTATCATAATTACTAGATTTAGTGGAAAATCGATACGCTGAAAAGAATTAGTAAGCTCACCCCTAATAAGGCAAGCAGCCCATGAGAAAACACCAAAATTTTGGGCATTTTCTTTCCCAAAATATCCATTATAAATAGAAATAAGCCCCCTAGAGCCGCGGTAATTAATATTCCAAGGCTCCAAAAGTTAAGGGGATGGTAAAATGAGTAAACCGCAAGGATCACAAGCGCTATCCATCCAAGGCCACCGTGAATAAGTGCAACTCCTTTTGGCGTATTTTTATTCTTAAATACATAGCTCAATAAATAAAGGCCTAAGATCACAGTGAGTAGTAAAATTGATAGTAAAATACCAAACATTTATACACTCTCTTCTTTAAAATTAAATTTATCAAGGTTAGCAGTTGCCGGGCCTTCAATAACTTGGCCTGTTTGAGTGAATCGGCTTCCATGGCAAGGGCAGTCCCAAGTTTGTTCTGCGTTATTCCAGTTAACAATACATTTCATATGGGGACAGACTGCGCAAAGCATATGAAGATTGTTATTAACATCACGAGATACAGCACATTTTTCTTGATTGATTACAACCACCTTACCTTCCCCCGGCTTAATGGCTTTAAAATTTCGCTGTTCCACTTGGGGCAGATCTTTAATATATTGAGCTAATACATTTGCATTTTCTTTGAGAAAAAAATTCATCGAAGCCAGGGGAGTGCTACGTGTTGAAGAATATAGTTTGTTGGTAAAGGGATTTTTTTTCTCTATTAGATCCGCAACAATAAGACCTGCTAATGTTCCATAGACTAAGCCATCAGCAAAATACCCCGTAGCGATATATAGTCGCTTTGAACCTTTAGATTGTAAACCAATATAGGGAAGACTGTCGGCAGATTGATAATGCTGAGCAGACCATTTTAAGGAAACAGTACTTTGGGAAAAATGTTTTTTCAAGAATTTTTCAATCTCTGAGTAATGTTCCTTCATGTTCCCATCTTGACCGGTTTTATGGTGGCTTCCGGCAATAAGAATAATGCCTGGTTTATTAGTTTTATCGGCATGGGTACTTATTGAATAAGAGGAAGAGTCCATATTTATTAAATGTCCTTCCTCATATTGTTTTGAATCAAGTTGGAGGGCGACCACATAGCTGCGATAGGGGGCTGTAAATTGCTGAGTGAGATCAATTCCTAAGGGTGTATGGGTAGCCATAAAAACACTTTGGGCTTTAATTTCTCCTTTAGCGGTTTTAATTGAGCAGATGTTCTCTGTTTCTTGGATATCCTCTACTGGTGTATTTTCATAAATTAGACAGCCTTTTTTATTAAGTTCTTCAGCTAAAGAGATTAAATATTGTAGAGGATTAAATCGCGCTTGATTTTGAATGGAAATGGCTTTTGTAAAATTAAGCTTGTATGGTAAATCAGATACATAATCCACCTCTATCCCAAGCTGTTTCATAATAGTTAGCTCTTTTTCTAGAAAAGTTTCCTTTTCTCCTTCTGTATAAGCAAACCAAGGACGTCTGGTAAAATTACAATCAATTTTATAATCCGCAATTGTATTCTCGATATAATCGATAGCAAATTGACGTGATTTTGCAACCTGAGCCGCTGTTGCTATGTCAAACTTTGAGGCGATGGTCTGATAGAAAGGTTGTACAGGAACATATAAGTTTCCGGTCGATAAAGATGTAGTCACGCCCCCTATTGTGTGAGCTTCAACAATAGCTATTTTTTTTCCAGAAGCCAACAATTGAGTTGCTGCAGTGATACCTGTTATTCCACCGCCAATAATTAGCACGTCTACTTCAATTGTTTCATTAAGTAGAGGGTATTTTATTCCGGAATGACTTATTTTTTTCCACAACGAATTCTTATCCATATTGCAATTATTCCTATATTTCATACCTCAGGGGTAAACCTACCTTCAATAATACCTTAAGGTGGCCCAGATTAAAAGTTTAATTTGTCACAACATTTTTGACACCTTATTTTAATCAGATTTATTCCTCTAACTCATGAGCAGAAAATCCTGACGGCTATTGGGCATAATTTATATAATTCCCTTTTATTTAATACGTACAATTTTTTTATTAATAGAAACAATAGACCAAGGCAAAATTGGAATATAAAAAAAAAGTATAAAATACTTATTTTATCCGTTCATAATAATGCATCATCGCTTTCAGAGCATAATAAGCTATCTCCCGCTGTAATTTTCCCCGCTCTCCCTTTAAATATATGGTTTCACTTTCAAGATGGATTTGATTGTTTTTAAAAGCAGCATAGGCCAAACAGATGGTACCAGGCTCAATTCCATCCATTGGCTCCTCACCAGTAATGCCCGTTGTTGCTATCCCTATGGTTGCCTTGCTCCTCTTTATCGCACCTCTTACCATTTCCCGAGCCACTTGTTCACTTGTTAAGGTATACTTATCAATGCTCTTTTGACTCACCCCCAGAATAGATTTCTTTGCTTCAATAGAATAAACAACATAGCCGGCCTCCAAACATTCCCCACAGCCTTCATTTTCCCCAAGAAGGGCAGCAATTTGTCCAGCCGTACAGGATTCCGCAGTAGCCAGTTTTAGATGGTTTGCTCGAAGATAGTTAATGGCTAATTCAATAATGTCCATAAAAGTTCCTTATACTTCACTCCATTAAAACAGAGTAGCACTCATAATTAGAATATAATAAGGCTAGCTTTTTAAAAAGTTTTATCTATAAGGGCGGCGCGCAATAGTTTTGCATGAGCTTAAAATAGCTCTAAGCATCAATCTTTTTTGATAAAATTCAAATCGATGTTAAACGTCAATTATCTTTGCCGGTTCGCGACAATTATCTTTGCCGGTTTTCAATAAAAAAATCAGTTACTTTGGCCTCCTGGTTATAGCTTGTTATTTCTCTGTATAGCAGCATTAGCT
>JACCSX010000208.1 GCA_013812775.1 Tatlockia sp.
GCTTTATCTTTAGTTCCATCAAGGCCTGGTAAATCACAATAAGTGATAACTGAATCTTCAAAGGGAATTTTAACAACCTGTGGTAAAAATGTTTCTGAAACAGCAGAATTTAATCCTACTTTACAGATTTCAGGTGCTCCGTCTATCCTTTTCGGAACTTTTTTATAACCAACTTTATCTTCGCCATAGCGCGTATTATTCAAACAATTTACCAATGTACTTTTTCCGTCTCCCGTAATTCCCATTACCAAGACCAGGGATTCGTCTTTTACTTCCTCTGCAATGAGGAGTAAAGGCTGTAAATCTTTAATTAATTTATCCATTTCTTCTGATATTAATACTTTCTCTTTCATAATTTCCTCTTTAAATCGGGCATTGGCAGGGGGGAAGTGAAATTGGTTGGCAAGCAAAATTAGTTCTGCATCAAACAACTCTTTTTTGTTGGCAATTTGATTGACTAGTTGTAAATAGATTGCTGACAGCTCAGCATTTTCACTTGCATCCTTGACGATAGGTAATAAATCTTTAGAACCTATCTCCAGTTTCTGGAAACAATTATCAGTATTGCAATCCAGATAGGAATAAATGGCATTTTCAGGTAGGGCTTTGTCATGTTTTAGATCAACTATACTTTTTGGCCGATACTGTATTTCAGATAACGGTTTTAATGCTTCAAATTTACTTTTTAATGGCTGCAATAATTCATCATCAATTTCCAGCAGACTGAATATAACATTCGTTATGGACTTAAATTCATGAACACAGGCGTTATATTCTTTCACGAGTTCCAATAATTTCTGCTGAGTATGCACTGAAACTTGCAAGGCTATTTTTTTAGAGCTGTCAGCCAAAGATGACAATAGTTCCTTTTGATTAGGTGCTTGCTGAAAATCTGATAAATATTTTTTAGCGTAATCTTGTATGGCTGATTGAGTCAGGTTTTCACGCATTGGTTTTAATATCAATTCCAGGCGAGCGTGTAAGTTATCAAGCTTTTTATCATAATGAGCAAAAAATATGCTTAGAAATTCCTTAGAGGCAAGAGCCTTAACAAATTGACTCGTTGGCGTAGCTGTTTTTTTAATGAGGCTCAAAATTTCATTATGTACTTTTTTGATAGTGGCATCATTAAATTCAGGTTTTTCTAAAATGGGAAGCAGGAGGTTATAAGAGTCATAGGAAGATTGGACCCAGGGTAAATTGACCAAATTTGCATAATCAAATGAAAATTCATGAAAATCAGGATGATTGAATAAAGGTATTAATGCATCCAGATGGAACCAGCCAGAAAAAGAAGGGCTGCGTATCTTGAGCGACTTTAAAAAACCCTTTCCTGAATATAATTGATCACGTATTGCTTGTAATAATTTTAATAAGGTTTTTTTATCTTGTGATTGTTCAAATCGTTCCGACAATAAAAACATTTTCTTTTTATTATCCACATCGCTTTTGAAACCAAGTTCTTGTAAATCTGCGGATAGCTCGGTTAATTTTTCATCCATTTTATTTAAAAACAAGTAATGCTCATCGAGTTTATAATCCAGCTCCCCGAATTTTTGCTCTAGGGCTTCAAATAGGTTCATCTGGTTTTCAATGATTGCCTCAACACTCTTATTGAGTGTAAATACTAGTTTTTCATATTGTTGATTAAAAAACTCTGCGAGCAGGTTTATTTGTTTTGTTGTATTTGCAAAATGTTGCGACATGGCTTGCGAGTTGAATGAAAGCCCTCATCCATTTTTTTATTAAGAAAACTAAAGCCTTCCTGCATGGCAGTAAAACCAGCAACCAAATTATTATTAACCATGATAGTCGCTTGATGAACCTGGCTAATCTGGCTTGATAACCCTTTAAACATCTCCTGCATTGCCTTGGCCTGCTTTTTGGCTTGTTTTTTGGCTTTATCCCCCCCAAAAAGCATGGGGGCAAGCGTCAGGGCAGCTGCACCAATTGCAAAAACTGGTCCTGCCATCGCAAGGCCGCCGGCCACTTGGGGAACGCCTAAAGTGCCGGTGAGTTGGGCAATACCATAGGTTGCACCGGTCAGAGCGCTTCCTATGCCGCCTATTTTTTCCAAACTGCGGTTACCTGTTTGTTGACCTATTTGAGAGAGTAGACCAAAACCTTGCTGGACAGTCTGAAAGTTGGTACGAGCTAATTCAGCTTTTTCTTGATTCATTTCCATCGATTTTAATTGGTTGATTACCTGGTAGGAGCTATGAATTTCACTAAAAATTTGAGTTATTTTAGCGGATGTTTCAGTCTGGCTTTGGTAAATTTGATCCAATTTATTACTTTTAAAGTGATGTTCAGGGTGCTGGTTAATAACTCTGGTATTTGTCTTTGGTTCAATTTTAATTGTGGACTTTGTAAACATGGATGGATTTTTCCTGGAATAGGTAAATGGAGACGGCACAGAGGTAAGGGGGGAACTCATTTTAGGAGCAACTTTTTCATTTTCAACAGGATGACTTGGCTTTGAGGCAGAAGGCAGCTTTTTTGCTGAAGATTTAAAGGAATAATTGAAGGGTTTATCAATCGATGAAGATAGATAGGAAGAGCTATTTTTAAATACAGTATTTTGGGTTGTATTATTGGGTTTTAAACTGGATTCAGCTTTTCTTTGGGGAGTAAAGGAAAGATGGGTGGTTTCATTTTTTATCTGCTTTATTGGCTCAGAAGAGATTTTTCTCAAAATCCAGCCCGTTAAATCCCTCCAATCATTAACGATTGACTGAGAGTATCCTTGGGCAACAACAAAGTTATAATTAGTGCGAAATGCCCACGTGAAGACAGAATAAGGTGGATTATCACCGAGAATTGGAGTTGATAGTGCGCCCTCAATTCCTTTTGGAATTAATAATCCAAACTTCGCAAGGTGACTACCTAATCGATTAGCAAAATAATAAATAGGCTGATTTTGCGGATTTGTCGCAAGCGCGTTTGTATCCAGCTGATTTTTTATACCTTCAGCAACAATTTGTGCAGCTGTTGCAGGAAGGGATTTTAGGTGGCTTGCCAAAAATACAGAGGTTCCCAGAAAAATTTTAGATGAACAAACCTTGGTAATGACATCCCGGATCACATACTTGTCCATGCCCCCAGGCTTGATATTTCTCCACTCTTGCTTTAACGAGATATAAAAATCATAAGTCTCTGTACCGGTTAATTTTTTAATGGGGCTTTTTTGGGGCAACTCAGATTCATATTTTTTTAAAATAGCTGCACACTGATCAAATTCATTTAACTGTCGCTTGTTTAGTGAGGAGTTACCCATGAGTGAATATCTACCCATTATCTGCCCTTTTGTAAACTCCTTTAAATCTACTGTCGTATCAGCAAAAGGGGCGAGGGTTGGCAGACTAAACTTCATGGCGTGTAGAGACCTGATTTCATCCTGATTAAATTTCATCGTTCCGAGATTGATGATCTCATGTAAACGCTCTTTGGGGATTTTGGTGGCAATGGTAATTGTGTTGAGCCCATGTATTTCTTTTTTTTGTACCGCTTCTTTCAAAAAATCCCGGCTCGCAAGGGATAGGAAATTATTGGTAAGCGGAGCTAATAATTGCTTGGGTGTACATTCCAATGCTTGGGCAATTTTTATGACGTGTTTGGCTGTTGTAGCATTATAATACTTATAATTAGCTAGAATTTGTCGGAGATTAGGCTCTTTAGCTTGGTGTTCAAGATCTTTGAGGGTCATCCATTTTTGTAATCTATAATATTCGATATTATCGAGGAGATTCTTTACTTCAGTTTTTGTTAGCTTTTCCCGCATCTGCCATCTTCCTCGGATAATTAAAGTTTAATGATTTAGATTTAATCAATACCCATTAAAAATAATCGCAATGCTCACATAAAGGCATTTACATGTCAAAGAGTATTCTCTCATTAGCTCTGCATAGGACAATTTATCCTAAGATCCCACGTAATCCGAGCGACAGCGAGGGATCTCTGGTCCTGGCGGTTTGCTAAATCAGGAGATCTCTCGCTGCTCGAAGATGACGTGTAGGGATTTACAAAATTGTCCGTACAGAATTCATAAGCTCTGCACATGTCTATTATGAAAATTAGGGCTATTGAAGCGAAGAACAGTCTTTTGCTAAAAACGATTTAAAGACTACTGCACAATTGTGCGCATATCTTTCATAAAAAATGCCAGGATAGTCACTAGTAAGAGGGAAATGGGTAAGACTGAAAGGGCGATTTGGTAATCAACAACGCTGTATATATGTTCGCCGGAAATAACGCCGCTATCGCCAACGGTATCCAATAATTTTCCAACCAAGGGTTGGAATATAACCCCGCCCAGAGTCACTATCATGTTTACTGCAGCAAAGACAGTACCTGATAACTTGGCTCCGCTGTTCTCTTTTGCCATGATAAAGACAATGATCTCCGTTGCGGAAAATACACCATAGAAAAACAGAAGGATATTTAGCCAGACATAGGACAAATTGTGTGCATACAAAATAATGCTGATGCAAATAAATGCCATCACCGCACCAACTACTAAAGGTAAAACTCGACGTCCACTGCTGTCAGAGTAAAATCCAGCTATGGGTGCACCAACCGCCCAGCCTAAAAACATAGCGGAAACAGTTCTGGCAGCCTCAACCTTGCTTAAATGATGCGCCTGTTCTAGATAACTCTTGCCCCATAATTCGCCAAAAACAGATAAGGAAGTATAGAGGCAGGCTCCTACAAAACCGATAAGCCAAACCTGCGGTGAAGATAAAACTTGCCAGACATTAGTAAAAAACTCAGGTAAGGGATGACTATGGGGTTTATACCCTTCTGGTCCATCGCGCACGATAAAAAAGATTAAGACAGAAAGCACTGCACCGATAGTTACCATCATAGTTAACACATGGTGCCAACCTACAGTAACCGCAATATGAGTAATTTTGACTTCACCATAGACCAAGCCCAGCATACCTAGTGTTGTTACCAAGCCTACTACTAGTGAAAAGAAACGACGTGGGAGCCAATGGATAGTCAGTGATAACACACCCACAAAGGCGAAGGATGAACCAAAGCCAACTAAAAAACGTCCAGACCCTGCGATCAGTATGGAAGTGGTATCAGTAAACATCCAGGATCCAACGGTACAGCAGAGGCAGGCAAAGGTTAGCAAACGCCGCGGACCAAAACGATCCATTAACATACCTACAGGTAACTGCATTGGTGAATAGGCAAAATAATAAAAGGCAGATAATTGACCAAAGGTGGTAGCCGAAATATGACCAAAAGCAGCGCTTAATTCACTTTGTAAGGCCCCGGGAATAATTCTTAGCACAAATTCATAACAGTAAAATAAGGCTCCAACTGCACAAACCAGGCTGCCAAAGAAGAGCTGATTTCTACTGATACGACTAGTTATCTGCATTAGCGTAAGTTTCTTTCAAAAAGAAGGTTAAAATAGCGGCAATAATTATACCTACAGGAATAATTGATAATGCCAATTGATAATCTGCTGCTGTATATAACTGCTGTAGTTTATCAATAGGAACAGCGTGAAGTGGAACATCTTTAACATGTGATGCCAGGCTCATGTCCAGCAGCTTTCCAACCATAGGCTGCAAAAACATAGCGCCAAGCATAACTATCATATTCGTTGTTGCCATTGCCGTACCCGCAGCTTCATTGGGACTAAGTTCACGGCCAACAGCAAATACAATACATTGGGCGCTGTAAAGAAGCCCTAAAAAGAACATTAATATTTCTAAATGCCCCTGAGTTAAGCCCGGTACATAAAGGATAATTATCATAATTATTGCAGCGCCGGTAGCACCAAATAGCATGGGTAGTTTGCGACGTTTCAATTTGTCAGAGATAAAGCCCATTAACGGAGCACCGATAGTAACCCCAAGAAAAAGCAGAGAGTTTGCAAAATCAGCCGCATGTGGTGATAAACCATGTGCATGCTTTAGATAAGGTATTCCCCATAATTCAGCAAATACAGTAGTCGGCAAATAAACCAAGCAGCCATACATGCCATTTATCCAGATTTGTTTGTTACGCACAATGATGCCTAAGTCAATCATGGATTTTTTGAAATTAGCCACTGTGCCACTACGACGCTGATGACTCTTTTTATCACGTATGCCAAACCAGAGAACAACTGTTAGACCTAAGCCAAAGAGAGCTGTTAAATTAACTGTTTCACGCCAGCCGATTTTGATGACCAATGTGCCGAGTAAGTTATCGCCGATCATCGCACCAATGGTTCCTAAGGCTGTAGCCAGCCCGGAAACCATACCCAGTTTATCCTCAGGTAACCAAATGGTCGCTAGTTTTAAAACACCAACGAAAGCAAAGGCTGAGCCAAAACCTACCAAGAAACGGCCAAGGGCGGCAATCCAAAATACATTGGTCCCCGCGAAAATAAAGGTTCCAACTACACAAATGAGACAGGCGATTGTTATGAGTATTCTTGGACCATAACGATCGAGTAGAACACCAACCGGGATTTGAAGAGGCACATAAGCATAATAATAAAAAGCAGAAAGGACGCCAAAACCAGTCGCAGACAAATTAAAGTGATCTCTAAGTGCATGTTCCATAACAGAGGGAGATATTCTTAAAAAATATTCATAGCTGTAATATAATGCGCCCAGACCACAAATGAACCAGGCCATAAGCATGTATTTTCTGGTATTGGTAGTATGCAAAAAAAACTCCTTCACTTAATGTGATTAATGACAAAATTTAATCAATAACCAGCACGACTGACGCCACTTGCTCTGGCAGCATTGGCTACAGCAAGAGCCACTTTTTCTCTTAATCGTGGATCGAAAGGTTTGGGAATAAAATAATCAGGGCCGAAGTCCCAATTTGTAACACCAGGATAGTTGTCCTTAATAATTTGTGGTACTGGTTCCTGTGCTAATTGGCGGATAGCTTCAACGGCTGCGATCTGCATTGCTTGATTGATACAGGTTGCACGAACATCTAAGGCTCCGCGGAAAATGTAAGGGAAACAGAGCACATTATTGACTTGATTAGGATAATCAGAACGCCCGGTCGCAATAATCAAATCATCACGTACTTCACGAGCAAGATCTGGTCTAATTTCAGGGTCTGGATTGGATAAAGCAAAAATTACCGGCTTTGGCGCCATTAACTTTAAAAGGTCTGCATTTAGCAGATCCGGTTTAGCTACGCCAATAAAGACATCTGCATCAACTAAAGCATCTGCAAGTGTTCTACGGTTTGTTGTACGGGCGAAGGCGAATTTGTAATTATTTAAATCTTCCCGGCCAGTATGAATAACCCCTTTGGTATCTAGAAGCAGCATTTTTTCTTTATCTGCGCCCAAGGCAACCAGTAACCGCATAGAGGCAATCCCTGCAGCGCCGGCACCGATGCAAACAATGTTCACTTCAGAAAGTTTTTTACCTTGCAGGTCAAGTGCATTTAACAAACCTGCAGCAACAACAATGGCTGTTCCGTGCTGATCATCATGAAATACAGGAATATTGAGCTGCTCAATCAAAGCTTGTTCAATTTCAAAGCATTCGGGAGCTTTAATATCTTCCAGATTAATTCCACCAAAAGTGGGTGAAATACGCTTGGCAGTAGCGATAAAAGCTTGGGGATCTTGCGCATCTATTTCAATATCAAACACGTCAATATCAGCAAAACGCTTAAATAACACCGCCTTACCTTCCATTACTGGCTTGCTGGCCAAAGGACCAACATTGCCTAAACCTAATACTGCTGTGCCATTGGTCATAACAGCGACCAGATTTGCTTTGGCAGTATAGCGATAGACGTCGTCGGGATTTTCAGCAATAGCAAGCACTGGCTCCGCAACGCCAGGTGTATATGCTAGTGATAAATCATCTTGTGAATTAGTCGGTTTGGTCACCATGACCGCAAGCTTTCCTGGGGTAGGAAACTCGTGATAATGCAGTGCGCGCGATTTTAATACATCTTTATCCAAAATGCTTACTCTCTATTTAAACAACTCGGCAAAAAATCATATAGAAAAACGTTAGAGAAAAATAGTGATTTTGAAAAAAAAAGGCGCATCTTTATTGCGCCCATAAAGTATTTTTCAAAGAGCTAAAATAAATCTAACATAACTCTTCTATTACTCACCACGCTTTTTATAGCGATCACGGAATTTTTGAACACGGCCACCGGTATCAACCAGTTTTTGTTTTCCGGTATAGAAAGGATGACATTGCGCACAAACTTCAATGCTTAAGTCTTTAGATAAGGTTGAGCCTGTTTGGAAAGTGTGTCCGCAACTACAGGTTACATTAATTGTTTGATAATCTGGATGAATTGAAGCTCTCATGATACTGCTCTCTCTTTAGGAATATCGCCACCTGGACCCTTGCCAGGCACCATACTCATTACAAATGACGCGCAACATTAGCAGAAATATAAGTATAGATCAATTTTTTCCCGCTAGATGGGCTACTCCAGCTAATATAAATGAATATTAATCAGATGGCTCTTTCTGTGTCCTCTTATTTCTCAAATGATTAGCTCAAGTTCAACCCAAGCCGGTGCATGATCGGAAGGACGCTCTACTTTCCTGGGCTCTTTATCAATTTGAGATTGCCTGCATAAGGCATTTAAATCGTGATTAAGCAGGATATGATCAATCCTTAATCCTCGATTTCGTCTAAAATTGGCCGCACGGTAATCCCACCAGCTGTATATTTTTTCTTCCTGGGGGAAATTGCGAAAGCTGTCGTTTAGACCTAAGGCTAGTAAATCGTTAAAAGCCTGACGCTCAGGGGGACTGACCAACACAGAACCCTCCCATTCCAAGGGATCATGAACATCCCTGTCTTCGGGAGCCACATTAAAATCCCCAACCACTGCTACCTTGGGATACAAGCTTAGCTGTTGCTGAATGTAGTCTTTCATTTTTTGTAACCACATTAACTTGTATTCATATTTGTCAGAAGCAAGCTCAGATCCGTTAGGCACATAAAGATTAATTAAACGCAGATCAGCAATTGTTGCTGCCAAAATGCGCCGCTGCGGATCCTGCAAATCGGGAATATCGCAACTAACCTCCGTTATTGGATAACGACTTACAATAGCAACGCCGTTATAGCTTTTTTGGCCGGCATAAACCACATGATATCCTCTTTCTTTAAAGACCTCATGCGGAAAATTCTCATCTAGCAGCTTGGTTTCCTGCAGCGCTAAAATAGTGACGCCAGAGGATTCAAGCCAGGCTAACACCTGTTCCAGGCGAACTTTTAATGAATTGACGTTCCAACTAGCCAATTTAAGCACACCAATCTCCCTCATATTCAATAATTAACGGTGCATGATCAGACCATCTTGCTTCTCGCGAAACACTAACCTTCTTTACACTCGCAATCAGCCCTGGAGTAATAACCTGATAGTCTATTCTCCATCCAACATTATTATCCCAAGCCCCGCGGTTTCTATATGACCACCAGGTATAAAAGCCCTCTTCCTGATTTAGTACCCGAAAAGCGTCAACAAAACCCATTGGTCCAAAAAGCTTATCCATCCAGGCTCTTTCTTCGGGTAAAAAACCAGAGTTTTTTTGATTAGACTGCCAATTTTTCAGATCAATTTTTTTATGAGCAATATTCCAATCACCGCAGAGAATTAGCTCCCGCCCCTGTGCTTTAAGTTGCAGAAGATGCTCGGCAAAGCGTTCTAAAAAATCATATTTCACCGCTTGCCGAATCTCGCCACTTGTTCCTGAAGGCAAATATAATGAAACGACCGATAGTTTGGGGTAATCAAATTGAATATAACGCCCTTCGTTGTCGCAAGTTTCAAAGCCAAGCCCAGTTAGAATATTCTGCGGCTTAGTTTTGGCATATATAGCCACACCGCTATAGCCTTTCTTTTGAGCATCAAAATAGCGACAGAAATAATCTCGAGGATAAAAAAGCTCAGCAGTTCCATTTAATTGCGATTCTTGAGCCTTAGTTTCCTGAATACAAACAAAATCGGCATTCTGTGCTGCTAGCCATTCATAAAAGCCATTACGGGCAGCCGCACGCGCGCCATTTGCATTAAAGCTAATAATTTTCATAAAAATTCCTCCTATTTTGCCAAAGCCAGAGCAGTCTGTCCCAAACGTGCTCCCAGATACTTTGCCAAGGCAATTTCATCGGCACTTAATGGATTATCATTACTAATACCAGCCACATGAGTAATACCGTAAGGAGTGCCACCGCTTTGCGTTGTGTTAAGCAAAGGTTCGGTATAGGGTATGCCAAGAATTAACATACCATGGTGAAATAAAGGCAACATCATGGATGTTAAAGTAGTTTCCTGCCCTCCATGCATCGAGGAAGAGGACGAAAAAACACAGGCTGGCTTATTGACTAAATCACCGGCCAGCCATAACGAAGTGGTGTTGTCTAAAAAATATTTAAGAGGAGCGGCCATATTGCCGAAACGAGTTGGGCTTCCTAAGGCAAGCCCTTGGCAATGACGTAGATCATCCAGGCTTGCATAGGGAGCACCCTTTTCAGGTATTGGACTATCGACTGCTTCGCAGGTCGTTGAAACTGGTGAAACCGTTCGGATTCGGGCTTCAATTCCATCAATCGATTCGACGCCACGAGCAATAAATTGGGCTAATTGAGCAGTCGCGCCAGTGCGTGAATAATAAAGAACTAAAATATAGGGTTTAGTCATTTATAAGCTCCAAAACTTTTTCTGGCGGGCGGGCAATCAGCATTCTATCCTTATGAATAGCAATAGGTCTTTGCAAAAGTTGGGGATGGCTTATGATTGCCCGCAGGATTGTTTGCTCCTTTGCAGTAGCTAAATTCAATTCTTTATAAAGCGTTTCCTGGCTACGAACAAGGGCTTTAATTCCCAGCTGGTCAGCGAATTGCTTTAAACGTTCCAGGGATAAGGGTTGATGCATATAATCAACAAGAGTGATGGCAAGGCCCTGCCCTTCTAACAATTGCAGGCAAGCCCGCGATTTTGAGCAACGCGGATTATGATAGAGGGTAATCATAGAGTAATCCTGTGTATCTTGAAATAAGGGTGAGTATAACAAAATCGGTATTTTTATCATCCTGGATATTGATGGATGTAGGTCTGCCTAAATTAGGGTCTTATATCTCTGCTTTTTCCAATGCAGCGTCATAATCCCTGGCTCAATTCAGTTTTGAGCTTTAGAAAGTTTATCTCTAAAGGACCAGGACTCATAGCTTGAATTAATGCATCTTCTTCATCATAGTTAGATGCAAAAAAATAATCCCTGAATTAATTCATGATTGGACTTTGTCATGGCGCATCAGAGTTAAGCCCTCAAAGCTCTTCTAAATAAGCACCACAAAGATTACCGACAAATGATAATCATTTATAGGCATCGTAGTATAAAAACGTATTTGATCCCTTTTCTCCAACTCATACATTAGTAATTAAAAGATTGCCTGATTAGATAATATCTATAGCGACCTGAGCAGTTATTAATCGAAGAGCTTGACTAATCATCAACCCTTCAAATTGTTTCCTGGGATTGTTCAAATACTTCATAAATTGAGTCACCACAACTTTCATCGTTATACGATAAGATCTGTGACCTGTCTGATTTTATATTATCTATTAATTCAAGCGCATTCTCTTTAATAAAAAACTCTAAGGATTCCAAATTGATTAGTAATTGCTGCCCACTCTCCTTGCATGCTTCCATTGCCTCGGAAGCTTCTAATATTTCATAAGGGGCTGTGTCAGCCAAAGGCCAATTTTCTTTCTGTAATTGTTCACTTGGCCAACGCGAGTGAACTAAACAAAAATTTTCCTGAGATGAGAAATAAATTTTGGATTCAATTGCACCTCGGTAATTCACCATATACTGAGCAATTAATTTCCAAGCCTTATGATATTGGTTAAAAGAATTTTTCTTTACATAAGACAGATAAATAGCTTCGAACATTAAAACTCCATTATTTAAATATGTATTTTCCTTTTACATAATAAATACCAATTTATTGGATTAAAACAATATTAAATATAAATTATGATTTTCTTAACGCAGTAAATAAAAACTCTTATCTAGAGCTTATGAACAAACGGTTATCCACAAAACTGATAACCGCTGTATTCAGTGTAAAAGATATATCAAAGATAGTGTTTAAATAGTGAGAGTCTCTGGTATTTCTTCGTTCGACGTTGAGAGTTCTCGAATTCCTTTGTAAGCGAGATAACCAAGACCTAATAAACTACCTGTGGCGAAAAAGCCGATTGTTGCTGCCGCTGCTCCCAAGCCATCAGCAAGAGTGATCTCATCATCGGTTCCTATATGCAAGCAATCTTTGATTAAAGAATACAGTCCTAAGGTCAAAATAGAAGCTGCAATTTCACCTAAGGTATAGTCTGGGGTGAGATCAATGTCTTCAGAGAGCAATAGTCCTACCAATGTATAATCATCACCAACCGTAACTTTTTGCGCCTTTAAAATATCATCTAATTGATTTCGCTTAGTGTAAACCGCTTCATCCTGAACTTTTTTACCTTGATTTTGTAGAAGCTGAAGTTCTGAACTGAGTTTGAGTTCTGATTCTTTTGCTTCTTTTGCTTTATCCAAGCGATGGATCCTCTCTAGATCGGTTTGTTTGACTGAGTAATCAGCAATAACCTTAGATAATCGGCTCACCGTAACTTTTTCAGGTAATATAAAATCAGGATCAGCCATCAAGGTTTTGAAATCAATTTCGGTATTTATAATTCCCGTACTTCTTTGGTTTTTTTGTGAATTTTGCACGATTGGCAGGTAATCCCATACCCCATCTGTTAAACCAAATACAATAGTGCCTTTTGGCAAGGTGACATCAAAGGTAATCATTTGCTCCTCAGTGCATAAATCAGGTAGGGCAGCTGGAGAACCGTTTCCAAAACCTCTTATAATTTGTCGCGCTTTTGCGATTGTCTCAAATTTTCTTGTTTGAGGATTATAAGCAATAAGCATGGTATCCCCAATATTTATTCCGACAAAACGAAAGTTACCATTTTTCATCTGAAAAGCACGGCCGCAGGCGAGTGTCGTTTTTTCAAGTTCCTGATCTCTTTGGGGCTTTAGGGATTGGTCTCTATGGG
>JACCSX010000239.1 GCA_013812775.1 Tatlockia sp.
CCATCTCTTTTTCACTGGCTATACAAAAGGTAAATTCTTCTGCACTTAGCTTTCCTCGTGCAACTTCAGGTGCGAGAACCTTTACTACATCTATCACGTCAGTTCGAGGGGCAACTTCATAAAGGTAGGTTTTTTGGGTACCTTTAGGTAAGTCCTCAATGAAAGGGAATCTCATTGCACTTCTTATTGCGCTACTCGTAGAAATATACCCACTTTGAGCATGAGAACTTTCTGAAAATTCAGGCAGGGTATGCCGCAAAATATCCATATCTTTTCCACGAGCTTTAAATCCAACCTTAAAAATATCACCAGGATTTCGAAGATCGCCTCTATACCACATTTGTTCTTTGGGTGATTTGTTCTCAATTTTAAGAGGGGATATTTTGAAAAAATCAATATCATCGGATTTGTAACTTTCAGTAGCTTGCGTTTGCCCATCGTTTAAAGAATTAGCAATGCTTGGGGTTGTACTAGCAAAGAGTGCATTTTTTTCGCTCGGTTTACTTTCTGAGAATGCGTCTCTTATTTTGGCTCGCTGCGCAGCTTCCAGAATTCGCTTATTCTTTTCTTCTTCCTGTCTTTTACTCTCTTCATGCCTCATTTTTTTGACTTCTTCCTGACGCTTTTGTTCTTCTTGTTTTTTTCGTTCTTCTTCAGCTTTGGCTACAACAAATTGATAGGCTCGTTGGTAGTGCTCTTGCAAACGAAACGCAACGAATGGATCTTGCTCAGATACATTGACTGATGTAGTCACAGGATTGAGATAGTTATAGGTTAATTTATGAATTTGACTGTTATAATTATCAAAAGACGAAGCAAAGTTGTAAGTTAGTTCAGTTCTTGCTAAATCCCTCAGATCCGATTTAGCTTGAGAAACTTTACGTTCCAGTTCATTTAATTCACTATAGGTAACTGCATAGGCAGAACCAATTAATATACATGAACTGGCAACATACTTTGCTTTAGAGATAAAGCTTTCTGCAGCCCATATAGAGGATTCTTTTAAGGTTGTGAAAGGTGACGATAAGTCCCGGGATAGTTGTGATACTTCCCAAAATGCGGGTCTCCCCCTAACGCCACCATAAACTCGATAGCTGGATTCTCCATATTTGTGGCAATAGTAAGCTGCTGGTACTAGATAGTTGGGGGTTTGATCTTTGTTTTCTTCATCAGCTGATGCATCAGAACCAAATTCCAAAGAAAGAAACATATTTTCTAATTCTTGTTTTTCAGCTATTTGTGATTTTAGTGTTTGTTTGGCATTGAGAATCTGATCTTTTGCTCTTTCATTGGCTAAAAGCGAATAATTTCCTTGTAAAAACTGTTCAATGCAATTTTTGTAGGCATTTTCCCCAATCCTTTGCCTTAGTTGAGGGAATAAATCGTAATAGAATGAATAAAATTTATTATAGATAGCCTTAAGATCGACGATTTCATCATTAGCAAGAGCCGCAGCCAGATTTTGGCAGTTACCCCCTATAAATTGATCAATATATTGAGAATAAGAGGATTCGCCTATTTTATCTCTTAGAGAGAGCAGTTGTTGGTAATAAATATTTTTTAATTCAACCCTATTTTTTGCCCCTATTTGGTTTAATCCTTCCTGGATTTTCTGCCTGGATAATAAATTTGGCATCGCTGTTGAGACTGCAGTAGTCACTTGCTGCCTAATATTTGCCTCATTGCTATCCCAGGCAGATTGCCCATGCTCAGCAATAATGCTTTGCTTATTTCCTTCAAATAATTGATTAAAGTAATCGTTGTAAATTAAAGGATACTGCTTATTCCAAATTTCAGTAATTTCTGAATCATGAAGTTGAAAAACAAACTTAGGATGCTTTTGACAGGCTGTACGAAGCTTTGAAAGGTGTTCTGCAAGAACAGTATTATATTTGCCTTGCCACCAAACCGTATCAGTTAGAGGTCTAAGTTGGCTTAATAGTGGTGGTAGGCTACTAAAACCATCCTTTAGTTGCTGTGTATTTTCCTCGGTAGCTGTTTTTAAATAAATTTGCCACTGCGCTTCATCAGCGAGTTCTATCTCTCTGTAAGTTTTTTCAAAGTTATTGACAGAACGAATTGCATTTAATTGTTTCATTGCTCCTGCAATTTTAAACAATTCTTTGAACCTTAAAAATTCTGGAAAATACTCACCAATTCTATCAAAATTTTCGGTTATTAATTTAGCAAATTTTGCTTCAGCCGAGTCATCCCCTGAATCAATCTTTGCATCTTCTAACTCAAGATTCCCTTCTGAGTCAAATTTTAATTTGAGTAAGTGCTTCTTCACTTCCATATCAACTTTGCCAAATATCCAGGTTTCATCGCCTTCTTTTGTCAGCGTTTTTTGATATTCAATATTTTTTTCTTCTTTAGAACTAATCCAGAAACGGTGTGCTTGATGACCTCGAGAGTTTTCATTTCTTAATAAATTAAGCGCATCTTTGAGATCAGTTGGCAATCTGGCCAGAAGTTGCTCCGTTGTTCGAATTAAATAAGGTGTTTCTCCAGATATTTCCACGCCTGTTGAAAACATTTTTAATAGATAATCAACCATAAATAAGGTCTCAAAATACCCGGTTCCTTTAACCTTGTTGGGGCGAACTACAACCTTTTGCAGCGGATTAAAGAGCTCTGAGCCAGGGGCATCTAAACTAAATTCAACATCAGTGATCGCTTTTTTCATCATTTGTGAAATATCGTGGGAGGTGAATAATTTTTGTTTCACCATTTCGCCGGTTGTCGGATCTTTCACCTCATGGGTTTCAGTTATAAATTCCAGGGTTTTTTTCTTGCGATTGAATTTAAATCCTTTGAATTTACTGAATACGTCAATGCCCGCTTCTTCAGGAAAATTTAATTGATTGGAAGGTTCAAACCATCCTTGCGGGTCACGCTTCATATGAGTGAAACCAGGACCAACTAGCGTTGATAATTGAAACAAATCAGATCCGGAATCTTCTAATAATGCTTCCATAGCTTTCATTTTAAGCTCTAGCGTTTTTTCCTGTCGCTTGCTTTCTTCTTTTTCTTCACACCAACCTTGTAGGGCTAGTTCATAGGCTTGATAGACAACTTTCGCATATTTAAAATCCCCAATTTTTTCTTCACTACTTAGAATAAGGTTTAGTGATTCACGAAGCATTGCGAGCTGAAATATTGTGATGATTTCTAGATCAAGTGTGGATTTTATTTTGCTATAAAATGGTGCGATATCCACAGCATCCAGTGCTTTTCTTATGGCGCCACGCACACTTGAGGTAACTGAGCCTGAGTAATTAAGTAAGTTGGCATCACCAGGGTTGGTAAGATGAGCTGTTATCTCTTCAATGGTTAACGTGGATTGATCGTACTTAAATGAGCCTAAGCATTTTATCGCTTGTGTAGCAATATAAGATCCGAGTATTACATTGGTGTTGAATCCTCGTTCCAAAGCGTTTTGATATAAACTTAGCGAAATAAATTCTGCTGCCAAAACCTTTGGCTGTTCTATTTCCAAAGTCGAAGCATACTGAAAACATAGCGCCGCAGTGAAAGCTGCATTAGCAACAGAAGCAGAGGTTATGCTGCTGGCCATCAGGTCAATCAGAAGATAAGCACATTCATAAATTTCATTAACCGTAGTTGATTCTGAAAATAAGCTTTGAAGTTTTTCTTCTATCGCTAAATGGATTTTAGACATTGGAGAAATGTGGCTTAAGTAAGTAAAATCAGATTTTATATTCTGCAGCATTTCTTTAGGCTTGGATGATGTATCTTGCCAATCGTATTTGAGTGCGCTCGCAATAAAATAGCGAAAGTACTTAGACTGAATCAGCGATATTAGATGTGATTTCTGCATAGCACGTGTTTGATAAATATAACTGTACATTTGGTCAACAGCATTTAGAATTGTTTTATGATCTTCTATCAGGCTTTTACTTGAAATAATTGAGTGCAAGGCCTTATAAAATAAAACATCGAAGGTAAGGTCTTTTAAAAAACTGATTTGGAATGATAAATAATTTTTAACAGCCTCTAAATTTTTTCCATAATATTTTCCCTCTAAAAAATTATTGAAAATAACTAGCCCTTTTTCAAAAGTGAGGGATTTCTTAAAAAAATCAGCTGGCAGCTTTTCAGAGGAAACTGACCACTTTGATAAGTGTGTTATATATTGAAAGACATCTTCACATACTATTCCATCTTCCTTAACCCGATAAAGATCTCGATAATATTCATTAGGAAGTAGCCCTTTCATATTATCTCTGTTCAGTTCAGAAAAGGCATTTTCGCGCTTCACCGGCCCAATACTTTCAGTAGGAATGTGAGTGTATAAATCAAGCATTGCCTGGAACCAACGACGATAAGATTCCGAGGGTCTTTCTCCATCAAAATTTAGAAAATCAGTTGTCGTTGAAGTGCTATTTTCTGGATGTTCATTAAGATATTTTTTTAATTCTTCTGGATTAGTTAACAATCGATAAGCTTCATTGAGCCTTTGCATATCTTCTGTAGAACCTTGTTTATCGGGATGAATATTTAATGCGCGCTTTCTATAGGCTTGTTTTATTAGGCTTTGGTCTGCTTCAACTGAAACACCTAATCTTTCATATAATTCTCTCATTCACGTTCTCTCTTAAATAGGATAACTTTTTAGAGCCGTCATCTATCCCTAATATCTTCTTCCCTTAACTCATTTAATTCTTCCAACTCTTCATGGTAACCAGGAAGATTCTTTAACAAATACCAGCGTTAGGCCTATGATGATAAAGAGCCTAAATGTTTTAGAATCCAACTAAGGAATTATTTGAGTGACAATATTTCAAAACGATCTATTGAGTTATTCGTAGGTTAATTACAAATATTGATTATAAATGATCAAGAGATGTGAAAATTACCCGACCCAGTAAGGTACTTGTAATGGAGTCAGTTGATAATTTACATGGTTTGCAAGAAACTGCGGTAGCTTTGATTTACTTTTATGATTTCTAATATTTAAGTCCTTCATGCTAATAAATGCACATTTACAAAACAGGAAAATGTAGCACCTTCGCCAGTGTGCATTGACAATCCTTTTTTTGTATATTATTATGGCAATCTGCTTTTATTTTATTGATCTCAATGGTGTCCAATTCTCTTCTTTTGGAATATTTTGCTTCTAGTTCCTCACCTATAAATCTGCAAGAACTCTGTAATTTATTTTCTGAAAATAAAACTCAGTACCTATTTATAAAAAACCGTCAATCAGAATATCAGTACGCCAATAGTGCATTTTTCAGCCTTCTGGGTTTGAAACAATTAACACACTTAGTCGGAAAATCAGATTTTCAGTTATATGATGACAAGATAAAGATCCAGCAATATCGTGGCGATGACTCGTTTGTTTTCGAAGAAGAAAAACCCCTTACCTTGTTAAATGATCTCAATCCTAAAAATAATTCTTCAATAATTATAACCATGGAAGGAAAACTCTATCCCTTGTCCATCCATAGCGAAAAGCCTGATTATGTTCTGGGGATTGTCTCATCCAGCGCTAATATTCGTCAGTTGGATTGGGATACTCTTTTTAATTTAACAACCGCTGAATTAAATGAGCTTTTAACTAGAAAAAGTTATGCCATAACCTTTGGATGGGGAAAAACTGTTCTATCCAAGCGGGAACTTCAGGTTTTGTTTGAATTGATCCATGGTTATCATGCTGGGCAAATTGCCCAGCGACTCTTTTTAAAACAAACCACAGTTGAATCTTATTTGGTCAATATTAAAAATAAACTTTACTTGAATACTAAATCAGAACTAATTTCCTTCGTTATTTCTTCGAAGCTTTTTCATCAAATTTTATGATTTATAAACTATTTGCCGATGCTCTTTTAAAGGAGGAAAATATCTAAAGAGTATGTTTTATTGACTCTTCATTAATTTCTAGAAAAGCTTTTAGAGTATTTGCCATCCATTCGCCACGTTTTATAGCGCCTAAAATAGGGATTAAATCTTCAATATTATGACAATTTAATAGATCTTTTTTATCCTGGATAGAAATATTAAGTTGCTCTTTATCAATATCAAGACCCTCACAGTCCAGCGTGAGTGATATTCCTTTGTGATCAGTTGTAAAGGTACATTCTATGACGGAAATTTTATGTTTATTGATACTATCTTTATAGACATTGTTTTTCATAGCATTGGCGAGAAGACGTTCATCACTGGTTTTAGGGGAAAAAAATCCCTTCATTGAATATTCCTGGAAGGAATTCATTTCTCCAATTTTAAGATAACTTTCATTCACTCCTTCAATATACTGATGATGAGCGTGGTCTACCAAAATCGGAGCTTTTTTGGAAAGATTTAAACTTTGTTCCAGAAGCTGCCTATCATTATCCTCTAAAAGGGATTCTTCAATTGCATATTGTATTTGCTCTTGTTCTTTTTTACTGAGCCTGTCGTGTGAAACAGGAGGCTGAAAAATGCTTTTATCAGATGTTATTTTTTTCCAGAGCCGGTTAGGAGTCGTTGCCTATCCTCAAACTCTTTATTTGTAAGAAAGGGAAATGAGTAAACTGGTTTTTTACAAAAAAATTCTTTTGATATGGTATCAGCGAGTTCGCTATTAATATATTTGAGAGCCACGATGTCCTTAATTTTCTGTTTGATATCATCGTGCTCGGAAATAACTGAAAAACCTTCGAAAACCAATTCCATGCGTGGTGGATAGTAATCGGGAAAAGTTATTATTTTTTTTAATTGATCGGGATTTTTTAATGCGTAAATAGTCATACAGTCTCCATAAATGCCATTAGTTATAAGTTTAATCAAAAAATAGTATTAATCATCTATGTTTTACCACTAATAAGTTTATTAATTTTACAGTATGGATAAAATTCTACACAACCTGACTGAGTAGGGTAAATTAGTTTTGTAAGAAGAGGTTAATTACCTATAGCAGGTTGATCAGCATGACCTCTATAACACTTCGACCTAAAATTAAGTGTTTTTGCAAAACAATAGTTTAGGCCTTTTTCTCTTGTTAGTAACAAAGTTGCTCGGCTGATATGCGCAGAATACCTATCCTCATTAGGCCTGAGAAGAGTGCGGTCAATTAACTTTTAATTACCCATAACTTTTGCTATTAATGCGTTTTTTATACATGATGCATGGAACAAGGATGATAGGTGATCAATTAGTAGCTTTTGTTGAGAAATCAAACAATAATGATAAAGATAAATGGTT
>JACCSX010000249.1 GCA_013812775.1 Tatlockia sp.
GAAATGTACTGTGTGGTTTTCAGTGCCTTCTTTATTAATTTACCTCGTCGCTATGAAAGCAATGAGAAGCAAAGAGCTATCAAAATTAAAAAATATTATTTTTGGCGGTGAAGGCTATCCTAAAGCGGAACTAAAAAAACTTTATGATATGTTTTCCGAACAAGCAGCTTTAGTTAATGTTTATGGTCCTACGGAATGTACTTGTATTTGTAGCGCTTATAAAATTAGTGGGGAAGATTTCAAAGATATTAGTGGGCTTCCGCCCTTAGGAAAACTCAATCCTAACTTTGACTATCTTATTCTAGATGAGCAAGATAAAGAAATAAGTGAAGGGGAGCTCTGTCTTTTAGGACCTAATGTAGCTGCTGGTTATTTTAACGAATTGGAGCGAAGTGCAAAATCGTTTATTACCCTTACTGATCCAGGACATTTCATGAAACGTATGTATCGCACAGGCGATCTCGTTCATGAAAAAGAAGGACTTCTTCATTTCATCGGGCGAAAGGATAACCAGATAAAGCACATGGGATATCGTATTGAATTAGAGGAGATAGAACAGGCACTTGTAAAGTTTACCCACATAAATCAAGCTGCTGTGGTTTATCATAGAACAAATGTTGCCTATGGAAAAATTATTGGTTTTGTATCAAGTTCTGATGAGATTAATGAGCGAGACCTTTTAGTTAACTTGGCAGAATTACTTCCAGCTTACATGATACCCAGCCGAATTATCGTAAAAAAGGAGTTGCCTAAAAATCCAAATGGAAAAGTAGATCGACAGCTACTTCTATTACAGTGTGCAGATTAATATGAGGGAATTAATGCAAAAATTTCCGGCAATATATCAATTCATTCGATATGGTATCGTAGGTGTAATTAATAACTTGCTTGGCTATCTAATTTATTTGTTCGTCACTTTTTTTTGGCTTGAACCTAAAATAGCTATAACACTTTTTTATCCTATAGGCGCATTAACAGGTTACTTTGGTCATTTGAAATATTCATTCGCATACCAAGGGAAACATAGGTTTACCTTAATACGATATGGGATCGCACATTTTATAGGCTATAGCATCAATTTTATGATGCTGGTTATACTTGTTGATAAACTGAAATTTCCTCATCAAGCAGTGCAGGCATCGGCTATTTTTGTAGTTGCATCTGCATTGTTTCTTATGTTTAGATATTTTGTTTTTCCGCGGGAAAACTATCGAAAAATAGAGCCTAATGATTTTATAGCTTCATCAGAAAGCAAATAATAACAAGAGGGAGGTTGTATAATTTATATTTTTAAAGCTCTTTAGCCAGAGGATGAGAAGCAGGAAAAGTGCCTGCTAATAAATCCCATAGGAAATTTTTCCCAGGTAATTAAATAAATGATTATCATATTTAAAAAAGCTTCTAGGATTACAAGAAACATTAAGAATTAGCGATAAATAGGAAAAGAACCAAAAAAGTAATGTAGTGTGGTGTGGTATTCCGTGGCCATTATGAGAGATTAATCCTATTATGGCTAAATAGGTAATTAATTGCAAAGCAGGGTTAAAAATAACATTTTTTACTATTTTTTCTGAGAGATCAGTAGCCATGCACCTAATCACCCGACAGCCATGTTTTCAATTGGGAATAGATTATTGGTTTATGACAAAAAAAAATTACTCTAACATAAAAAACCACCAAAAAAATAGCAACATTGAAAATTTTTGGCACTGACATTTTATGGGAAATTATAAGAAGTTAATTCAATGCAATATGGTATGATTAGCGCTCAACAACTATGTTTAATAATAAAAATTTTTAAAACAGAAGGTGTCTTACTTTATTTGTAATTTTTATATTTTGCAAAATGGAATTTTTTAATCAATTTATTTAAAAATAATTGACTGCTTATGGAGCTAGAGGAAACCATGAACAACATACCATTTAATCGACCATACAAAACAGGTAAAGAACTGCAATATATTGAGGAGTCTCATCAAAATAATAAGCTTTCTGGTGATGGTCTATTTACTCAACGTTGTCATATCTGGCTTCAAGAGCAAGCAAAGAGCCCAAAAGCGCTTTTAACTCATTCCTGCACCGCGGCTTTAGAGATGGCTGCTTTATTACTCGATATTAGTCCTGGCGATGAAATCATCATGCCGTCTTATACTTTTGTATCCACAGCAAATGCCTTTGTATTGCAAGGAGGTAAACCGGTTTTTGTTGATATCCGTGAAGATACACTTAACATTGACGAGCAGCTTATTGAAGCAGCGATTTCTTCAAGGACTAAGGCAATAGTTCCTGTGCACTATGCGGGTGTGGGCTGTGAAATGGAGACAATTATGTCTATTGCCAAGCGTCATGATCTCATGTTGATTGAAGATGCTGCTCAGGGAGTAATGGCCAGTTATCAAGATAAAATTTTAGGCAGTATTGGTGATCTTGGTACTTATTCTTTTCATGACACTAAAAATGTAATTTCCGGTGAAGGTGGTGCTCTTTTAGTAAATAATCCAGATCTGGCTATAAGAGCAGAAGTAATTCGTGAAAAAGGCACTGACCGTAGTCGATTTCTTCGTGGAGAAATTGACAAATATACCTGGCAAGATCTTGGTTCATCTTTCCTACCTAGCGACATGATTGCTGCCTTTCTTTGGGCTCAACTTGAGGAGGCTAAATACATAACAGAACAGCGCTTGTTAATTTGGAATTATTATCATGCACTTCTTGACCCCCTGGAAGCCTCAGGTATGCTTCGTCGTCCTATAGTACCTATTAATTGTAATCACAATGCACATATGTACTACGTACTTCTACCTCCTGAAATTAACCGCACTACCATTTTATCCAGGCTTAAAGAAAAAGGTATTTATGCCACATCCCATTACGTGCCTCTACACTCCTCGCAAGCAGGTCAGCGTTTCGGCAAAGCACATGGGAATTTAGCTTTAACCGATTCACTTTCCCAGAGAATAATTAGATTACCTTTATGGATTGGCCTGGAGCATTGTCAACAGGAACTAATTATAGAAAATCTCAGAGATACTATAGATTATTCCTGTTTTAAATGAGTCTGTTACAGTTTAAATGATGAATTAGTATTTAATACATCGACAATAGCTTTAGTCCTTGTGCCTTCGAGCTCATTCCCACTTTTTGCTTTATTAATTCGTTGCTCTAGTTCGGTATAGCTGTCGGTAAGAACGGATTTTTTAAAAAATCCCAAGCTAGAGCTATTTTTGTAAGCATATTCATGGATTTCTTTAAATAACTCCTTATTTTCAATTTCTCCATTCACAAATTTTATTGTTAATTCCCATGCTATTGCTGTTCTGCTAACCTTATGAGAGCTTATATAGTTCGTAATCTCTGTCGCATCATTAATAGCACCATCCATTAATTCGCCATTCCAATGTTTGAACAAAGAACTTTGGCCCTCATAAAGTGCTTTGTAGATAGTCTTAAAAATTTCTATTTTATTGCTAGATCTTTCATCGCTTTGACTATCGAAATTGTCTTCTTCAAACATAGGTATTTCTACGACTTGAGGTTCACTATCATTATCTGGGGGTAGAAGGAAGTGGGTGGGAGAAGGAATAACAAATTTGGTATTAAATATGTACCTCTTATCTGTTTGATCGATATAACTTGTAAACTCAAGGTCAGTCATGAGCTTGATATAGTAATTAGCGATATGATTCCATATGTCACCTATCATTTGAAGTTCAAAAACATCTTTAGTAACCATATGCATCCATGACGCATTGTTAATGTAGGACTTCCAGTAAGTTTGGATCTGGGATAGGGCTAATACATAAGAGTCCCTGTAGTGGATACACATTGCTTTAAGTTCAAGGGAGCTTTCCAAATTAAAAATCAAAGAATCGGCATCTGAAACAATTTCATATCCTAGCGTATGAGCAAGACTTGTCATTTCCGCGGTAAGATCTGATGCTTCATATCCGGCCTCTTTTTTTGCCTTTATTGCTTCCGGAGAATAATGATCCTTATAGATTTTGCTGGATTTATCATAAACAAATTTGATCTTGCCATCAGGGAGCACGAACAGTGATGATTTTACAAGCAAATGAATTTCGGTGTGATAGGAGCCATAGAACATTTCGACTATTTCCTTATCTATCATTTCGTTAGGCGCTTTTTTACCAAAACAGGAATAGACAAGTTTTGTCTTAATTATTTGAGCAATTCCATCAAATATAAGGGCTGATTCTCGATGCTGATTACGCATTAATAATTGGCGTGATACTCCAAATAGAATTTCACGTTTTTTTTCTGAATCAATGCTTTCGTTCATTAATACATGGTTCACGGTAGTTTGAGCAATGATAAATGCTTTTTCATTAGGGGATTTATTATGTATATCATCACTACCAAAATAGCTTGTACGTGGATCATCTAATAAACTTAGAACGACATCCATGTGTCCTGCAGCAGCGGCGTGATACAAGGCATCACTTCTTCGAAGGACTGGCATTGATTTTTTTGTAAATCTCGGTGGTGCGTAAGCCTTACCATTATTGGGATCAACTTTATGATCGCGAACTAAGCAGTTAACAACTTTAAGATGTCCATTAGCAGCAGCTAAGCATAAGGCCTGATGGGGATCAACCTTATATCTATGTGATAAGAGATAGTTAACCACGTCATGCTGTCCCTTTTCTGCCGCTAGTTCTAGAAGTATAGAGAAAGTAGTTGGACAATGTTTAATAAGAGATTTTAAGAGTGTTAAATGTCCGAAGGCTGCAGAAGCCTTGATACACATTGTTTTACCATCATCGGATAAGTAGTTTAGTAATGATAAGGATTTTTCACTATTTCCCAAGGCAACCTCAGTAATCGCTTTCTTTTCGGCAGGTGAGAGGGCTCTTTGCCAATGCTGCATCTCTTGCATAATAAATAAATTAATTTCTCCATTACTCACAGTTAGAGTGTCGGAACGTCGTTCTTGCATAGCTTCTTTCTCGATGATATAAATTGGCAGATAATATAGCACATAACTTAATATATGATCAAATTTAAATTTTGTCTTGGAGTCGTGGATTAGATATACCGTGATGGCGCATCAGGACGATTTCAGATTTAAAAAGTTCTAATCCCCGACTCGCCGGCAACTATTATTTTGTCAGCTAAACGTTTAGCAAATAAGCCAGTTTCCACGACGCCTGTAATCAATTTGAGTTGCTCTTCCAGCGCAGTGGCCTTTGTAATTTCAAGGCTGTAGACATCAAGAATGATATTGCCATTGTCAGTTACAAACCCTTCTCGATATTCAGGATCACCACCGATTTTCACGATTTCTCGAGCTACATAGGATCGGGCAATGGGCAGGACTTCAACAGCAAGAGGAAAGGCACCTAAGTGAGGAACCAGTTTTGATTCGTCAACAATGCAGATAAATTGATTGGCGACGGTGGCTATAACTTTCTCCCGGGTAAGCGCACCTCCGCCCCCTTTTATCATCTCATAGCGTTCATTGACTTCATCAGCGCCATCGAAATAGATTGCTAAATCATTGGTGGCATTCAAATCAATTACGGGTATACCTGCAGCCCTTAAGCGGGCCTCGGTTGCCTTTGAACTGGCCACACAAGCATCGATACGGTGTTTAATTGCTGCTAATTCATCAATGAAAAAATTTACCGTGGAACCAGTACCAACACCGATTATCATATTATCATCGACATAGGCTAATGCCGCCTTGGCTGCAAGTGCTTTTAGTGTGCTCATTTATCTAAACCCCTCTATTCCTGAGGCAGAGATATTAACGCCATAAAACGGATTTCACCAGATCTAATACTTCTGTTCCCCGACCATTAATAATTGCCTTCATCATATATAAACTAAAACCTTTAACCTGAGCGACATTAATAGTAGGCGGCATCACCAACTCATTGCGGTTAACCCGCACATCGACAAGTGCTGGGCCGGCATGCGCAAAGGCTGCATCCAAAGCATCTGCTAGCTCTTCCGACTCGTTGACACGAAACCCTTTGATACCTATAGCTTCAGCCATTTTGGCAAAATTGGGATTATCCAATTCAGTACCGTATTCCAACATGCCACCAACATGCATTTCCATTTCCACAAAGCCTAAGGTCCCATTATTGAAGATGACTATCTTAATGGGTAAATTTTGCTGATTCAGGGTTAAAATATCTCCCATTAACATACTAAACCCACCATCACCACAAAGTGCTACAACCTGACGGTCTGGAAAAGCCGATTGGGCACCAATAGCCTGTGCCAGAGCATTTGCCATTGAACCGTGATTAAAAGAGCCTAACAATTGGCGTTTACCATTCATTTGGAGATAACGTGCTGCCCATACCGTAGGCGTGCCAACATCGCAGGTAAAGATGGTATCCGCTGCCGCTTTTTCGTTAACAAGACGGGCCAGGTGTTGGGGATGAATTCGTTTATCTCCCGGTACACTATGTGCCAGAGCATCTAATTCACTGCGTGCATGTTTGTAGTGCAATAAAGCTTGTTCTAAATGAGTTCTATCTTCTTTAACCTTTAACAAAGGTAACAAAGCCTGGATCGTGCTATTAACATCACCCACTGCGCCTAGAGCGACATCGCAACGTTTACCCAACTGCTCACCATTCAGATCAATTTGAATTATTTCTGCCTTTGAGGGATAAAACTGTCTGTAAGGAAAACTCGTACCTAACAGCAATAAAGTATCGCAGGCTTCCATGGCATAATAACCAGAAGAAAAACCAATTAAGCCTGTCATACCCACATCATAGGGGTTGTCGTATTCAATAAAGGCTTTGCCGCGCAAACTATGTACTAGGGGCGAAGCCAGTTTTGCGCATAAGACCATTAAGGATTTGTGGGCATCTGCGGCACCAAAACCACAGAAAAGGGTTACTCTTTTTGCCGCATTTAAACGTTTGGCAATTTCTTCAAGAACAGCTTTCGCAGGTAAAACCACTGTTTGTGGCTTAATAGGCCAAGGCATCAAGGTTTGCTTGCGCATTTCTTGTAAAGCCAAATCACCTGAAATAACTAATACAGCAACGCCTCGTTTTGAAATAGCAGTTTGCATTGCAATTTTTAGCATACGAGGCATTTGTTCAACTGAGGAAATGACTTCGCAATAACAGCTGCAATCTTTAAATAAAATTTGAGGATGTGTTTCCTGAAAATAGTCTCCACCAATTTCTGGAGTGGGTATATGGGCCGCGATAGCAAGTACAGGCGCATTAGACCGCTGGCAATCATAAAGGCCATTGATCAAATGAAGATTTCCCGGTCCACAACTACCGGCACAAACGGCAAGTTCACCTCTGAGTTGAGCTTCAGCACCAGCTGCAAAGGCAGCTACTTCTTCATGGCGGGTGTGTATCCATTCGATAGTTTTTCTTTTCTGTAAAGCATTGGTAAAACCATTCAAAGAATCCCCTACAATTCCGTAAATACGTTTGATTCCAGCTGCTTCTAAAGTATCTATAAAAACATCAGCAACTGTAGTCATCTGAATTCCTTAGCTACGGCAGCAATCAATCTTAGGGTTTGGAGGAGTATCCCGCGGTTAAACCGCGGGATTTGCTAATTTACTGTCCTACAGTAGGCGCTGTCATGCCTGTGGTTGGCCGCGAGGGGGATGGCACAACGTTGTTATGTGAAGAGTAATCATTATTTATGTTGCTTTTACTACTGGTTGTAGTAGTCCTAGTTGTCACAGTAGACTTGTTTGTCGAAGTACGTGGTACATAGGTTTTATTCACTGAACGGGATGAATGGCGAACTGTTGGCGCTTCAACTGGAACAGCGGCAGATGAAGAATCAATCACTCTACGAGTATGAACAGTTCTTTTCACAGTTTGAGATGTAGATAAGGGTACATTTGTCGTCGTTGAGTAGGGACCCTTTACACCGCGATGATAAGCACCAGCACGTGCATAAGGATCTACATTGTCATAACGTGAGGACTGGCCAACCCATCCGCCTGACCCACAACCAGTTAACAACAAAGGGGATAAACAAAGAGCAGAACAAACTACTTTAGATAGTAACGATTTTTTTTTCATGGTGTCGTCCTTGAAAATTAATGAATTATTGCCATTTTCATTCTAACTGAGGTAGAACAACTTGTAAATCCGCTCTGACAAAGCTCTATATCGACGCAATTTTAAGCACAGACCATCCGCCCCCCAAAGCCTTCACCAATCCGACAGCAGCTGTCATCTGCAAGCCTACAACATCATAAGCTGCTTTTTGGGCAGTGTAGGCCGTTATTTGCGCGAGTATGACATTGGAATAAGGCACTATTCCTGATTTGTATTGATTCATGACAAGTTCTAACGCTTTTACTGCAGATACCGCCGCCGCATTTTGAACAATGCCCTGCTGTTTAAGAAGGCGTAATGCAATCAGATTATCTTCCACGTTCTGGAAAGCTGATAACACTGTTTGCCGATAATTGGCAATTTGCGCCATATAACCCGCTTTTGCAGCCATTAGAGTTGCATAACGCAGGCCACCATCAAAAATAGTTTGTGCCAATTGCAAACCAGCAGACCACCCTATCGCAGGGGCACTGAACAGTTTGCCGAAACTAGAGGCAGCGGCACTCACTGAGGCGGATAAATTTAGTGTGGGATAATAAGCAGCACAGGCAACACCAATTTGGGCATTCGCTTGATGCATTAAACGCTCTGCCTGCGCAACATCAGGCCTGCGCTCCAGCCAAACGCTGGGGACTGTTACAGGTATGACCGGGGGCTTTGCTGTTAATGGCCTGAATATCATTGCAAAGTTAGCTGGCGGTCGCCCAATCAGAACCGCAATAGCATGTTCATACTGGCCTCGCAAAATACCATTGTTTATTGCCTGAGCCTTTGCGTTTTCTAGTTGACTTTGTGCCTGCAGAATATCTGCACGCGAGACGACCCCGGCAGCATAGAGGTTGCGCGTGAGTCTGAAGGCTTTTTTATAGCTGTTAACAGTGTAATTTAATAATTGTTGATCTCGGTCAAGAGCACGTAATTCAAAATAATATTGGGCAAGTGAACCCTGCGCGGATAAGGCTGTCGCTGCTAATAAGGCTTGATTCGCTTGGGCAGCAGCCACATCACCCTCTACAGTACGCCGAACCAATCCCCAAATATCCGGCTCCCAATTTGCCGTTAAAAAGGCAGAATAGGTCGTGTTTGTGGTGGCCTTAGGAGATACTGAGCCGTTGGTAGTTGTACTGGTTGTCCCCCCAGAAGAACTAAAGAATGAAGTCGCCCCGCCCCCTTGTCTCTGCCTGAAGAGATTAAAAGCACCCACTAAAGTAGGGAGGTAGGCAGCACGTGCTTCATTAACAATTGAGATTGATTGATCATAAATTGCCAGCGCCTTTGCAATACTTTGATTATAGTGATTCAGTTGGTCCTCCAAGGCATCCAGTTCCGAATCATGAAATATTTTCCACCACTGACCACGATCGATTTGGTCTCGCGGCTCTGCCAGCTTCCAATCCTTCTTTGCTTCAGGGATGAATGACTTACCCTTTGCTTCCTTAAATTGAGCAGGCATTGTAACGCCAGGACGATGATAGTCAGGGCCTACGGTGCACGAAACCAGTAATACACTAATGACTAATAGACTCTGCTTCCTGCACATCGTTAATCCCTCTATTTTTTAGGCCGGCAACAAAGCGGCGAAAACGGATACTAACATTTTCCATCGCCAGATATATAACCGGTGTTGTGTAAAGAGTAAGTAATTGACTAACCAGCAAGCCACCCACAATTGTAATACCAAGGGGGCGGCGCAATTCTGCGCCTAAACCTTGGCCAAATATTAAGGGTAATGCACCGAACATTGCAGCTAAGGTTGTCATCATAATAGGCCTGAAACGCATTAGAGCTGCCTCATAAATTGCTTGCTGAGGCGATTTATTTTGCTTACGTTCAGCGTCCAAAGCAAAATCGATCATCATTATCGCGTTCTTTTTAACAATTCCTATTAATAAAATCATACCTATTAAAGCGATAATACTAAAATCAGTTCGAGTCAAGAGGAGGGCTAATAAGGCTCCTACTCCCGCTGAGGGAAGAGTAGAAAGTATTGTGACAGGATGAATCAGGCTCTCATAAAGCATCCCTAAAACAATGTAAACCGCTATTAAAGCAGCCAGAATTAAATAAGGCTCATTGGCAAGTGAATCCTGAAAAGCCTGAGCAGTCCCCTGAAAGGCACCTTGAACAGTACGCGGTAAGCCCATCCTGGAGACCGAGGATAGGACATTATTTACGGCTTTATCAAGTGGCATACCAGGCAATAGATTAAAAGAAAGTGTCGCAGCAGGTGCTTGCTCTTGATGATTTACCGCTAATAGAGTTGATGAGGGTGCAAAACTGGCAAAGGCAGATAGTGGCACTCTATTCCCGGATGCTGTGATCACATAAATTTCATTGAGTGTTTCTGGTCGTTGCCAATATTGAGGCGCCACTTCCATGACAACATAATATTGATTCATAGAAGTATAGATAGTGGATACCAGGCTTTGCCCAAAGGCCTTATATAAAGTCTCGTCAATCTGTTCTGAACTAATGCCGAAACTGGAGGCCGAATCCCGATTAACCTTAACAAATACTTGCAAACCGTGATCTCGCTGATCACTGCTTAAATCTGCGATACCTGGCAATTGACTCAGCTTTTCTGTTACCAGAGGCGCCCATTTATGAAGTAGAGATAATTTGTCGGCTGATAACGTATATTGGTATTGTCCAGCTGCTGCTCGACTACCAACCGTGAGATCCTGGCTAGCCTGTAAATAAAGCCTAGCACCTCTAATTTTTGCGAGTTCTGGCCTTAACCGGTTTATAACCTGATCCGCAGAAATATGACGCTGTTCCAGAGGCCTTAATGTTGCAAACAAAATACCCTGTGTTGTTCTGTTGACGCCACCAATATAGCCGGCAACATTTTCAACAGCAGGATCATGGCGAATAATATCAACAAATTCTTTAAAAATCTTATTCGTAGCCTGGAAAGATAGGGATTGATCGGTTTGAATCGTACCATTTAACTGACCGATATCTTGTTGAGGAAAAAATCCTTTTGGCACAATTATGAATAGAAAAATAGTCAAAATAATCATTAATAATGTTAGAAACTGCATCAATTTCGGATGATACAGCGACCAGATCAGACTTCTTTCATAGGGCTTATGAATGGCTTCCATAAAACTTGTCAAAGGATTTTTATTTTTAATATGGTAATGAGGTAATATACGCGAGCTCATCATTGGCGTCACAGTCAGCGAGATAACCATGGAAATAAGAATTGCAAGAGATAAACTAATAGAAAATTCACGGAACAAACGTCCTACCAAACCACCCATCAAAAGAATGGGAATAAAAACAGCTATCAGGGAAAAACTCATTGAAACCACCGTAAAACCAACCTCTTTTGCGCCTTCCAAAGCAGCCTGCAACCGATTTTTCCCCATTTCCAAATGACGGGTAATATTCTCCAAAACAACGACAGCATCATCGACTACAAAACCTGTTGAAATAGTAAGTGCCATAAGGGAAAGATTATTCAGGCTGTAGCCGAACAATTTCATAAAAGCGAAAGTACCCAGGATGGATAAAAGAACAGCGACACCAGGGATAAGCATCGCCCGAACAGAGCCGAGGAAAAGGTAGGTCACCAAAATAACCAAAAGTATGGAAATTATCAAAGTGAATTCAACATCATGTAAGGAAGCTCGAATTGATTTGGTGCGATCGAGCATTATATCCAGGTCTACAGTGGCAGGAATTGCTGTCCTCAGTTGTGGTAGGGTTGCCCTCAACCTATCCACTGTTTTAATGACATTCGCGCCCGGCTCTTTAAAAACAATGAGAAGAACTGAGGGTTTCCCATTCGCCAGCCCTGAATTTCGCACATCTTGAACAGAGTCATGGACTGTTGCCACATCAGAAATGCGCACCGGACTATTATTACGATAAGTGATAATGAGTGGCTCATACTGAGAGGCCTTAAAGAGTTGATCATTGGTCATAAGGTCGGATAAAGAAGTCCTGGCAATTGGAATCTGTCCTTTTGCTTGATTTACATTAGCAGCTGCAATTGCAGCAGCAACCGTTGGCAAACCTATACCATAACTATTCAAAACAGTTGGATTCAATTCCACTCTCACAGCTGGTAAAGAAGATCCTCCAACTAACACCTGGCCAACTCCGCTCACTTGCGAGAGCTTTTGTTGTAAGAGAGAAGAGGCAACATCATAGAGTTCACTCGGCCGCAGTTGCTGAGAAGTCAGGGATAAAACCATAATTGGCGGATCAGCTAAATTTATTTTGCGATAGGTTGGATTGTTCGGCAAATTTGGTGGTAATTGCCCTCGGGCCGCATTGATAGCGGCTTGCACATCACGTGCTGCGGCATTGATATCACGCTTCAAATCAAATTGTAAACTAATCAGTGTTACACCAAGGACAGACGCCGAAGTCATTTGGGTAATGCCGGCTATATGTCCTAATTGCCGTTCTAAGGGCGTGGCTATTGACGTTGCCATATTTTCAGGACTGGCGCCGGGAAAAGCGGCATTAACAGTGATACTGGGAAAATCAACTTGGGGCAAAGGCGCTATGGGTAGAAGATTAAAAGCAACCATTCCGGCAAGCGCTAGACCTATTGCCAATAACGTTGTTGCTATTGGCCTCCTGATAAAAAGGGCGGAAAGACTCATTTTTATTCCCTACCGATTGGAAAAGTTTGTCGTTCCAATCCGCTTTTATCTGAGATTTTTTGCAAGAGCTTATCAAAGTAGAGATAAATCACAGGTGTGGTATATAAAGTTAAAAGCTGACTAACAAGGAGGCCACCAATAATGGCAATACCTAGTGGCTGCCGTAACTCAGATCCCATTCCGCTACCAAAGGCAAGCGGCACGGCCCCCAGCATTGACGCTAAGGTCGTCATTAGAATTGGTCTAAAGCGTAATTGGCAAGCTTGAAAAATAGCCTCTCGCGGCGATTTTTGAAAAAACCTTTCCTGTTCAAGCGCAAAATCGATCATCAGAATGGCATTTTTCATAACCAGTCCAATGAGCAAAATAATGCCTATCAGGGCAATAATAGATAGATTATTACCTGTCAATAATAGAGCTAGCAAAGCCCCCATCCCTGCAGAGGGCAGTGTTGAGAGAATAGTAATGGGATGAATGTAGCTTTCATAGAGCACGCCAAGAACAATATAAACCACAATAATCGCAGCCAACAGAAGCCATCCCTCATTGTGCAGTGAATTTTGAAATATTTTTGCAGCGCCCTCAAAGCCGGTCTGCATACTTACCGGCAGATTTAACTCTTGTTGAGTTTTCTCAATGCTGTCTATTGCATCGCCTAAGGCAGCGTTAGGCGCTAAATTAAAAGAAAGTGTGGCAGCTGGAAATTGATTTTGGCGATTAATGACAAGTGGACCTACCTTTTGTGTAATTTGGGTAAAGGTTGCCAGGGGAATAGAGCCGCCAGCGACGGCATTCAGGTAAGTATTTCTAAATTCACCTGGCGATGCTTGCAAACTTGGCAGGGCCTCAAGAACTACTCGGTATTGATTGCGCTGCGTAAACATTATTGAAATTTGTCGTTGACCAAAAGAATCATAAAGCGTGTCGTCAATCTTCTGCATCGTGATGCCAAGACGCGATGCCGTATCCCTGTCTACATTAATCTCTGTTTTTAAACCAAGATTTTGCAAATTAGTAGCCAGATCCCGGAGCTGAGGCTCCTTATCCAATCTTGCCAATAATAAACCGCTCCAATGCGCCACTTCATCAGTATCAGGAGCACTTAAGCTGTATTGGTATTGGGTGCGACTCACGCTGGTATCTATTGTCAAATCCTGCACAGGCTGCATATACAAGGTTGCGTCGGACACTTTAGCCAGGTTTGTTTGTAGACGCTGGATAACCTCTACAGCACTTTCTCTGCGCTCAACAAGCGGTTTTAAAGTAATAAGAATACGACCGCTGTTAAGCGTCGAATTAATGCCATCAATACCAATAAAGGAAGAAATATTAGCAACAGCAGGATCCTCCAGGACAACATTTGCCAAGGCTTGTTGCCGCTCAGTCATCGCCTTGAATGAAATAGATTGCGGCATTTGGGAAATGCCTTGAATCACACCAGTATCCTGGATTGGAAAAAACCCTTTGGGAATAAGGTAGAGCAGAAATAGGGTTACCACCAAGGTGCTCACCGCCACAACTAAGGTTAAAGGCTGATGGTTCAAGATCCATTCCAAGGAACGGCTATAACGCGCAATAATAGTATTAAGAATTTTGGCCGATTTTCGTTCAAAACGGTTAAATTCATCAGAATTTTTGTGACGCAGAATGCGCGCGCAAAGCATAGGTGTAAAGGTTAATGAGATAAAGGCTGAAATAAAAATTGCTACTGTCAGGGTAAGTGCAAATTCACGAAACAAACGCCCGATAAGATCACTCATAAAAAGCAGGGGAATAAGTACGGCAACTAAAGAAACCGTTAAAGAAAGAATTGTAAAACCAATTTGCTTTGCGCCTTTAATCGCTGCATTAAACGGCGTTTCCCCATTTTCAAGATAGCGCGTTATGTTTTCAATCATGACAATTGCATCATCAACAACAAAGCCCGTAGCCACAGTTAAGGCCATTAGAGTGAAATTATTCAGGCTAAAACCCAAGAGATACATAGCAGCAAAAGTGCCTATCAGCGAAAGCGGTACAGCCACAGATGGAATCAAAGTTGCCGATAGATTCCGCAGAAAAAGAAAAATGACCATCACGACTAAACAGATAGAGAGCAATAACTCAAATTGCACTTCATGCACTGATGCTCGAATGGTAATAGTACGATCAGTCAGGATCTTGACCTCAATTGCCTGCGGCAAGGTAGTGCTTAATTTTTCCAGCAAGCGATGAACGCGAGAGACAACCTCAATAACATTTGCCCCGGGCTGTCGTTGAATATTTAAAATAACTGCAGGTTCATTATTCATCCATGCCGCCTGCCTTACATTTTCGGCACCATCTATGACTTCTGCTACATCTTGTAAACGTACGGGGCTATTATTTTGATAACGAATAATAATGGGTTTGTATTCAGCACTCGATAAGAGTTGATCATTTGAGGTAATGGTATAGGCGAGACGCGGACCATCAAAACCTCCTTTAGCGGCATTAACGTTAGCAGCACTGATAGCCGAACGAACATTTTCCATAGTCAACCCATAGGATGCCAAAACATCTGAATTAACCTGAACCCGGACAGCTGGTCGTTGCCCACCGCTTATTGACACTAGACCTATTCCTAATAATTGAGAAAGTTTAGGAACCAGGCGAGTTTCAGCATAGTCTTCCACCTGAGGTAGAGGTAGCGATTTCGATGTTAAAGCCAAAGTCATAATCGGGGTATCTGCCGGGTTAACCTTTTTGTAAACAGGAGGAGTCGGCAGATTAATTGGCAAATAATTAGAAGCTGCATTTATGGCCGCCTGGACGTCCTGTTCAGCATCATCCAGAGGCCTATCTAAATCAAATTGCAAATTGATAATCGAAGCACCTGTTGAGCTTGTCGAAGTCATTTTCTCAAGCCCAGGCATTTGGCCTAACTGCCTCTCCAGCGGAGCCGTGACTGATGAAGCCATTACATCAGGGCTTGCACCTGGATAAAAAGTAGAGACTTGAATAGTGGGATATTCGATTTGAGGCAGCGAGGAAATCGGTAATAATTGAAAAGCCAGCATACCTACCAACAAAATGGCCAGCATTAATAAAGAAGTAGCAATCGATCGCTGGATAAAGGGGGCAGAGATATTCATAAGTCGTTACCGTCCAGGTATTCCCCGTATTTTTTTCGGAATTTTTCCCGATAAATCTCTGTTTTCTGCAATCCTTACCTTTGCACCATTAACCAATTTATCTGCTCCATTAACAACAACCTGTTGTCCCAGGCTTAGCCCATCCAGAACAACGGTGCTATCACCATAGGTTGCCCCCGTATTGATTGCTTTGCTAGTCACCGTAAAATCAGACTTTAATAAATAGACAAAATCACCCTGACTACCATGCTGAATCGCCGCAGTCGTTACAGTAGTTGCATTTTTCATGGTGGATACTAATAATTTGATATTTACAAACTGATTGGCGAAGAGCCTATGTTCTTTATTATCAAAGATAGCCCTTAATTTAACAGTTCCAGTAGTCGTATCGATTTGGTTATCAATCGTCAAGAGCACACCTGTTGCCATTAATTTATTTTGCCGTCGATCATAGGCTTCCACTTTGATGTTTTTATCAAAAAAAGCTCGAGGCAATATTTGAGGCAAATCCCTTTCCGACACGGTAAAAATGACGGTGATAGGGTTTAAAGTGGTAATAACTACAATTCCGGTAGGATCGGAGGTTTGAACAAAATTGCCTGGATCAATCTGGCGCAACCCGACTCGACCATCAATGGGAGAAATTATTCGGCAGTACATCAAATTGACCTTAGTACTTGCAATTAAGCCCTGATCAATTTGCACTGCCCCCTGATATTGCCTCACTAGAGCTTCCTGGGTCGCCAAGGTTTGTTGGGAAATTGAATCTTGCTTCCACAGACGTTGATAGCGGTTACGATCAGTCAGCGCATTGGCGAGCAAGGCTTCATCTCTCACCAGCTGCCCCTGATATTGACTTAAAAGCGCTAATAAAGGCCTTTCATCAATCTGAGCAAGCAAATCCCCTTTTTTTACTAATTGCCCTTCTTTGAAAAGAACTTGCATTAGTAAACCATTAATTTGTGTTTTTATGGTGACTGTGAAGATGGCTGTGACATTACCAATGGCTGAAATATAAATAGGAACATCTTGTTTTTGGACAATATTCAACACAACGGTTGTCGGTTTTTTATGAACCGCAAGTGGAACGTGAAGCAATTTGATAACATAGGAGATTAATAAAATTAGCAATAGCAATAAAAACACCCATAATCCCAAATGGCGTTTAGGTTTAATTGATTGATTGGGGACAATCTCGTCATCCGATGCTACAGGCTCATCAGTCATTAATATTTAAAGTCCTTCACTTTCATCCTATATTGCCCTTTATTCTGTTGAATTTATAGGGTTTATCTTTGAAATAAATCCAGCTTATACTTGTTATTACTATCATAACCAGGGATTTAATATGATCTATCAGAACATTCTTGAAACTATAGGCCGGACTCCGGTAGTAAAAATTAATCATATTGGCAAACATCTTCCCTGTAAGCTCTATGCTAAATGCGAATTTTTTAACCCAGGCGGTTCTGTTAAAGATCGGATTGGTTATGAAATGGTAAAAAATGCGGAGCTTCAAGGGCGCATCAAACCCGGTGATACCTTAATTGAGCCAACCTCTGGCAACACTGGCATTGGCATTGCCCTGGCAGGGGCTGTGATGGGATATAAGGTAGTTATCACTATGCCCCACAAAATGAGCATGGAAAAACAAGTTGTACTTGAGCGTTTAGGCGCGATTATTTATAGGACAAGGTCGGAAGCTGCCTGGAATGACCCGGACAGCCATATCTCACTCGCTAAAAAACTACAAAAAGAAATTCCCAATTCACATATACTGGATCAATATGGCAATCAAGATAATCCTAATGCTCATTATTGGGGTACAGCTCAGGAAATTATTGATGATTTTGGTAAAGATTTAGACATGATTGTTGCCACCGTAGGCACTGGCGGCACAATAACGGGTATCGCTAAACGGTTAAGAGAATTTAATCCTGCTATCAAAATAATTGGTGTTGATCCTATTGGTTCAATTCTGGGCGGTGGCAATGAGATTAAGCCTTATTTAGTTGAAGGGATAGGCTATGATTTTTTTCCGGATGTTTTGGATAATAGCCTTGTGGATAGCTATATTAAAACTAATGATGCTGACTCATTTCGGATGGCAAGGCAATTAATCCGTGAAGAAGGCTTGTTGGTTGGCGGCTCAGCTGGAGCGGCAATGTGGGGTGCTTTGCAGGCAGCGAAGACCCTGCAGGCCGGACAAAAATGTTTAGTCATTTTACCTGACTCCATTCGCAACTATATGTCTAAACACGCAAATGATGAGTGGATGAAAGAGCAGGGATTTTTATAGCCGCTCAAAGTCGGCTAGGCCGAACTGGGAAAGACTTAGTTACGAAATTTATGTGAAGATTTCTCTTGCGCTTCATAGATAAGTCCAGGCTCTATTATTCCCAAACCAATTGCACGCGCAATAGCATGAATTAATTCTATAGTGACTAATTCATCTTGGCTAGCGGCAGGTAAGGAAATGGCCCTAATGCTCCCTTTTTGGATTGCTTCAAAAAAATGCTGAGTACCGTTGTTAAGACCAAAATATTTGCTACGACTTAAATTGCTTTGATCCAAGCTTTTTATATAGATATCAATCAGGTCTTCTTTAGTTAATTCAACAGGGTTTCCAAAAACCATACTAGTCAACCACTTAACTGTAGACTGAGTTTCTTCACGCAAACGTTGGATTTTATCAGCAGCAGCAAGTTGAGCACGGGCTACATCAGGGTCTTGCGGATGCTCAACAATGTCAGGCCTAAGAGGTTCAATGTTAAAGCTGTTTATAAATTCAAAAAATTCTGGTTTATTTAATTTGGGAATATAATAATCATTGCCCTGCAATTGCATAAAAATAGGGCTTGCCACTAACTCAGGTGCAGCAGGGTTAGGTTTGATTACCCTATCATTGCCAGGATCATAATTTTGGGGCCATTTTGCGTGCAATTCTTTATTTAGTTCTACCACCCTAACCCCAATAGGAACCTGAAAAACAGTAGCCAGGACGTCAATGACAGATTTATGTTTCAAGGTTGACAGCAAACGCATTTCCTGTGGGGAAGTTCTTTTATCATTGGCAACAAAGGCGCCGAGATAATTTTCTTGATGAAGCTTTAATACTTTATCCGCTTTCTCATACGACACAAGAGCCAGCTCCAAAAGGAATTGGGCTCGTTCCGCAGGTATTTTTAATAATTCGTCTAATTTTTCCACAAAGGTCGGTAAGCCTTTGGTGGTTTTCTGAGCGAATCTGTCAGCATGAAGTTCTAATAATTTCTTAGCTAAGGCTTCATTGGCGGCAGATTTAATTGACAAAACACTATCAATCATTGCGGCAGCAGCTGCTATATAAAGATCGCCATTGCCAACATTAACATAATTCTGCTTTTGTTTTGAAACATGGGCACTAGCTATTGGTAGTTTAGAACCAAAAAAGGCTGATGTAAATTGGGTGCTATGTTTTTGCACCATGTCAATCTCCTGCACAATGTCATCTATATAAGTTCATTGTAAGCAATTTAAATTAAGGAAATATTAACTCAGAATTTACATTATAATGCATAAATTGAATCTAGGGAGACAAAATTACGAGCACTGTGAATGAATAAAGCGGATTATTGCTAAAGAAAACTGATTATCCCAAATATTGTTATGACCTTTATTGTCCATAGCAATCATTTTCTTAGGCTCATTTGCTTGATTATAAAGCTTTAAAGCCTGCTCGAATGGAACAATTTCATCCTTTTTACCATGTAAAATTAGCAAAGGGATTTTAATAAATGATATAAGTGCAAGCGAATTAAATTTATCCCTAGGACTAATGAAAACCCAGGGGTAATGGTAACGGGCAAGCGCTGAGAGGGAGGTATAAGGCGACTGCAGTATCAAGGCGCAAACGGGATATTCAGCAGCCATTTTAATTGCCACACCGGTGCCTAAGGATTCGCCATAAAGTACCAGATGTTTTGCAGCCAGGCTTTGCTGCCCTAAAAATTGCATGGCACTACGAGCGTCAATATACAAACCTTCTTCGCTTGGCCTGCCTTTGTTACCGCCATAACCACGATATTCCAATAAAAGCACGCCAATTCCTGCCGTTAAAAACTGCCGAACTAAAGC
>JACCSX010000253.1 GCA_013812775.1 Tatlockia sp.
GAATTTTCCATTATATTGAGGGACTAATCGTGAATGCTCTAAGCAAAGCAATGATTGCAGAAACTTTATGTAGTGAGTTAGAACTGTCAAAACAGGATTCGAAAGAAATGGTTGAGCAGTTTTATGAGTCATTAAGACATGCTCTTGAAAACGGCCAAAACGTAAAACTATCAGGTTTTGGTAATTTTACCTTGCGTGACAAGCCGCAAAGACCGGGAAGAAATCCCAAAACTGGTGAAGAGATACCCGTGGTTGCACGTCGGGTTGTTACCTTTAAGCCGGGTCTTAAACTGAAAACTAAAGTTGAAGAACGGGAAAAATAGCGTTTGAATCATTATACTAGGCACGTATTTTTATGTGTTAATCAGAAAGCGGCTGGAAAGCAATGTTGTTCCAATGCAGGTGGTGAGCCGTTTTTTGATTATATGAAAACAAAATTATTGGAGCTTGGCTTGCATGGTCCCGGTAAAATAAGGATATCAAAATCAGCATGTCTGGGGCGCTGTAGTATGGGGCCTTGCATCGTGGTTTATCCCGAAGGAGTATGGTACACATACGCAACTACGGCTGATATTGATGAAATTATAGACAGTCACTTGATTGCAGGCAATAGGGTAATACGCCTGATAATCCCAAATTAAACAAGAATCTTTCGCCCAAATTAAAAAGCTTGCAACATTTTATCTATTTTGCTTGTAGGTTTTACTTGTTTTGGTTAAAATCGCCCGTCCATGATTGAAAGATTACCATTAAGGCGGTACGGAGTTAATTTAATGAAGACATTTAGCGCTAAGACACACGAAGTCAAGCGAGACTGGTATGTGGTCGATGCCAGTGACAAAATTTTGGGTCGGCTTGCAACTGAGATAGCTCGTCGTTTACGCGGCAAACATAAGGCCGAATATACCCCTCACGTTGATACCGGTGATTACATCGTTGTTACCAATGCTGAAAAGATAACTGTCACAGGCCGTAAATTTAAAGAAAAGATGTATTACCATCACACTGGTTTTCCCGGTGGTATTAAATCAATTTCTTTCGATAAGTTACAGGCAAAAAATCCTGTACGTATTATCGAGCTGGCAGTGAAAGGCATGCTTCCTAAAAACCCATTGGGTCGGGAAATGTACCGTAAACTGAAAGTGTATGCTGGGAATGAACATCCGCATACTGCTCAGCAACCTAAGCAACTAGAGATTGAGGGTAAATAGATGGCTGCAGCAAAGAAGCAATACTACGGCACTGGTCGTAGAAAAAGTTCATCAGCTAGAGTGTTCTTACGTCCTGGTAAGGGTGAAATTTTAGTTAATAATCGCGCCTTGGAAGTTTATTTTGGCCGTGAAACCTCTTGTATGGTCGTTCGCCAGCCTTTAGAAACTGTCGAGATGATCGGAAAGTTCGATGTGTACGCCACTGTTATAGGTGGTGGAATCTCCGGACAGGCAGGAGCAGTACGTTTAGGTATAGCTCGCGCTCTTGTTTCTTATGATGAGCATGATCTCAAAGAAGATGCTGAGCCTAATCCAGATTCCTATCGCAGAAAATTACGGGCTCGAGGTTTATTAACTCGTGATTCACGTAAAGTTGAAAGGAAGAAGGTCGGTTTGCACAAAGCACGTCGTGCTACTCAGTACTCCAAACGTTAATTTTTTTCTGTATTTTTTTAAGCCCCGCTATAAGTGGGGTTTTTATTTTATAAAGAATATCTGATAGCTAGTTTTAAGTTGGTGGCGACCCATGGCGTCAAGCTAAGGTGTATTAACCTTCTCTATCCGTTCGGGCTGTCCTCTTCGAGAGCCTCTCAGGAGGCTCGGGCGCTTCAGCGCTGTCTCGAAGCCTTGCTGCTCTTAGCCTTAAATCTTCGAGACGGGGTAATTGCCTCCTCAGCATGGAGCTGGAGGTTTTATAATTTCAAAATTCAATACTTCTATATCCCAATAATTTAATGTGCCTTTAGAACTCATTCCGGATTTTATGAGCACATGTTGAGAAGCTATATTTTCAGGATGCACAACAGCTATAAGT
>JACCSX010000256.1 GCA_013812775.1 Tatlockia sp.
CAATTTTATCACGATTATCACGCCACAAACTTAAAGCACTAATAGCATCCTCTGCCTCTATTACTTGATAGCCATAACGAATAAGAATTTTATAGATTACAAAACGTAATGAGGTATCATCTTCTACTAATAAAATGGTTTCATTATTGCCAGGTTTGATTTTAAAGTTTTGCGAGATATTGGGTACTATCACTGCTTCTTCTATCTTTGGAAGGTAAATCCGAAAGGTAGTACCTGTTCCTGGTTCACTATATACATTGAGCCATCCTTGATGTTGCTTCAAAAGACCATATACAGTTGATAATCCGAGGCCGGTGCCTTTGTCCACATCCTTAGTAGTAAAAAAGGGCTCAAAAATACGTGGTAAAATTTCTGGTGGAATGCCAGTTCCTGTATCACTAATACTAATGCATACAAAGTTCCCCACTCTAGAGCCAGGGGATTGAAAAATGGTCTCTTCATCAAAGACTTTAGAATGGGTTTCAATAACAAGTTCACCCCCCTCTGGCATTGCATCACGTGCATTGACAATAATGTTTAGAAGAACCTGATCTATCATCGTTACATCAACGTGAATAGGTTGCATGCTCTTAGAAAGCTTAAATTTTATTTTGATATACTCGCCCAAGAGAGCAACTAACATTTTTGTTATATTTTTTATAACTTCATTTGCATCAATCTGGACAAGTTTTATTTCTTTCTGTCTGCTAAAAATTAATAGTTGGCGAGTAAGGTCTGTCGCTCGCTTAGTTGCATTTTCTATTTCTCCAAGTATTTCCGCCTGCTCAGCTGATAACTCTGACTCTGACTTTAGAAGTTCTGTGTTGCTTTTGATTACTGCAAGTAGATTATTAAAATCATGGGAGATACCTCCTGCTAATTTTCCAACCGCTTCCATTTTTTGCGCTTGATAGAATTGATCTTCTAATTTTCTAAATACTGTAATATCTTCTGCTACTCCCACGAAACGATAGGTCTCATTCTGTTCATTCATTACTTCGAAACTTCGTGCCCTTATCCATCGCTGGGTGCCATCTTTACGAACAATGCGGTAAGTTATATTATAACTTTTATCGATAGAATAATAAGAATTTTCAACATGTTGGCGATCTTCGGGATGAATGGCCTCTAACCACAAACGTGGGTTAGCATAAATTTTTTCAGCAGAAATTCCCCAAATTTTTTCAAAGCCAGGGCTTATGTAAATTATATTAGCTTTAGTGGCATCAGATACCCAAAAAACCTCTTCAATAGTCTCAACCAATTGGCGAAAAAGTAATTCCGATTCCTGTAGTGCTTTTTCTGTTTCCAAGCGTTTGGTGACGTCCGTCCCCGATACTACTATTTCTTTAACCCGTCCTTTATTATCAATAATTGGAACAAAGGTCATATCAAGCACTACCCTTCGATTTTCAGCTACATTGATACAAAAATCTGTTTGTATAATTTCACCCTCTCTCACCTGTTGCAAAACCTCTCGAAGGTGGTTTTGGGTTTTTTTAGAATGTAGCCACCAATAAGTATCAATGAAAGGTTTGCCAATAATGTCTTCGCGTAACAAGCCTCCCATATCCAAGGTAGTTTGGTTGACATCCAGTACTATACCGTTGTTTGTAATAATTCCAACGAAAGTAAATAAGCTATCCAGAACTACTCGAAAACGGCTATCTATAGTCTGTCGGTTTTGATTAAAAGTGCTTCTTCCACGCTCCGAGCCACGCATCTGTTTTAACTGCTGAATCCACCATTTTGTACGCAATCGTTTCAGTTCTATCGTGGCTATCTGCTCTGGCCGCAACAAGAGATCCGGAGGTTGGAAATAGGGATTAGGAGAGATAAGACCGTCAATAATGGTCAAGGGATGGGTCAACAATACGTCATGAATTAATGAAAGGTCAAAAATATCCTGGGTGTATTGGCAAAGAACCACACAGCGTTTATTAATTAAAAAATCATTTAACAGTGCCTCTAATTTGATCAAATGCAAACTATCAATATTTTCACCCAATACCCAACTCATTTCAGCAATAAGCCATAGACCCTGAAAACCGTCTTTCAAAGCTTGAGTTTCAGCTTTAGACAAAAAATCCATAAATAATTCGGCGTCTATCTGACCTGATTTCAGATAGGCATCTTTTTTGCTTAGAATTTTCAAAGCTTCACGAGTTTGCCCATCTTTGATATCAATCCCTGCATCAGCGAAGGCCGAGATTGTCTTTTCAACTTCACTATCGGCGGCCACATAAATACATCGGTTTCCATTCTCTAAACCTTGAGTGACAAATTGGACACGCTGCGCTAGTTGCTCATTAATATTATTATAAATAGGACAGATATGATCGCCATATTTGAGGGTCTTCAATTCTTGTATCTGGTCGTCAATCATTGCGACTCCATAAATCCTTTTATGATTAAATCAGTATAGCTCCATGTTAAGTCAATTCCTAATAATTAGACGGCGTACTACATCAATAGGTTTATGTAGAAATCAGCCAGAAAAAGAAAAATTTTTTCATCTAATTAATAGTTAAGAAAGATCGAGGATCGAGGCGTTCGGCTCCGGAATTATTTCCCTGGTTTCGTTAATACTCCGGCTCAGCACATCATTACCTTGATACGGTTTTTGCGGCTCTGGTCTGGGTTCCTTATCAACACTAAAAATTTTATTTAAAAGAACAGGAGAGTCTAGCGTATCTACTGGAGCCTGAGGCTCTATCTCACGAAGGGAGTACTTTGGATAGAAGAGTTTATTAACCGTCCATAATGAGAGGGGCTTAATAGCACCATACCATAAGCCCGCCATCGCAGCTCCCAGGATAGGCGCTGCGATGAAAAGACTCGCGATCCCTAGTTTAGCAACGACTAAACCAACCACGGGTATAGCGCCTAGTCCGCCAGAAAAAAATAAGATGGTCCCCAATATTAGACTTATGACTGTCCATTTTAAGAATTGCCAGGCAATGGGATGGGCTGTAATTGCCCGTTTTAAAATGGAAAAGGGATTATTAGATTGTTCGAGCGTTACCGCAACAGTCGCGTTCGCGTCACCGCCTGCCCTGCGTTTATGATCCTGATTAAAATAGTCCCCGTCAATTTTTACATTGATGTACATGCCCTTGGCAGAATGGCCATCTCTGGTTATAGGATCAGCATATCTTAATGCGTTCAATTGCCTTTGATAACGCTCAACAAGATCCTTTTGCAAAAGTTCAATATCATCAAGATAGGCTGACGACCCTTCAAAAACAGTGCCATTTTTCGCAAAAAACTCATCAACCCGTAGCTGTGTTATTTTCCCCGCCAGTTCCCCTATCTGCTCAGCTTCCGCATGACAGCCAGGCATAGCGTCCTCTTCCACTTCGGTATGTTTTGGATAGGAAATAAATAGGGGTGCATGGAAAGCGAAATCTGATAAAGGTTCAAAGGGATACAAAGCCAGAACTTTTTTTAGGGGTCTGCAATCCCTCAAATCCATAGTTTTATTAGCCAGGGTAGTCTTGAAAGGGTCTAAAGTAGAAGGGCTAATTAGATTACCAGGCACAGGGTCCAGTATAGCCATGTTAATCGATAAGGTTCGTGGATCAACCAGACTTAACTGTGCGGCAAGCATTGCTGCGGCAGTACCTCCACGGCTATGGCCATAGATATTTAAAGTCACCTCATGACCATCGGTAATTTCCTGATTAATACGCTGAATTACTTCATCACACTGCTCATCCAAACCATGGGCAAAGAGCCCGCCTCTCAAACCATAGACCACACCGCAGCCATCAAAACCTAGTTTAATTTGGGTTTCGTTTTCTTTCGTCCGTTTATAGAGAGAGCCTGCAAGAAAATCGGTATCGGAAATATTAAAACCTGTGCCGCTAAAAAATACTGATATTATTTTTTTCATTATGCTTCTTAAATGTTAATTATGTGATTATTTTAACAGTTAAATCACATTTTGAAAAGTGTGCAATTAAAAATCCCCTAAGCCAATTCAGATTCATCTCTGATGGATGCCTTTGCGCCATAAAAAATCAGGCAAACTGCGATCGCTTCAATTAAATGAAAGGTAGAATTGTAGTTAAAATAAAGAGGATTAATACCGATTTTAGCTTGCTGAATAAAGGCAGCAAAAAAACTTAACAGAATTCCAATTGCAATCCAAAGATAATAAGTCCCTTTATTTTTCAGGTATTTTAGGCTGACCACAATCAATAAAAAGAGAAGAGCTGGAAAATAGTTAAGGATAGTCAGTCGGAAATTCTGGCTTATAAAGAGGACTATAAAGGCATAAATCAGGAAGGTTATAACCGCAAAGTAAAGCCAGCGCCGAAAGCTGCTGGCTTTAGTCAGCAATAAGCCGCCTATGAGCCAAATGCTTGCAGCCGTCACGCCGATTAAGAGCAAGGTGCTGGACCAAATAAGCTTATGAACCCACGTGCTGTCATGGGAAAAAAATCCATGCAAGGTTCCCCCCAAAAAAGCCCCTGTCGCAATCGAAGCAAAGAAAAAACACCAAAGTCGACTCAGCAGCTTATGCTTAGGGTGTGAATAAAAGCTATAAGCAAAGAAAGAGCAAATGAGGGCTAAGGCGTAATCCGTTAGCGTTACATCAACTTCTGTCATTGACGTATCCTTTAAGTAAGATTTTTCACAACAATTCCACAAAGCCATCGCTTGAATCAGGACGAACAAACGCTCACAGCTGGCCTAAAAATTATTGCAATCAATGTGAGCGTAGATGCTTAAGCCGCCTCATGAATGACATAGGTTACAACCCCCCAAATGACTAAATCATGCGCATCGCTGACTTCAATAGGTGGATAGTTGCTGTTTTCAGGGAGAAGCTGCAAACGACCATTGGCCTGCGAAAGCCGTTTAACTGTCAGTTCGCCATTTAGCGCGGCAATAACAATTTTGCCATTTGTCGCCTCAAGGCTTCTATCAATAATGAGCAAATCGCCATTATGAATGCCTGCCCCAGTCATTGAGTCGCCCGAGGCTCTGACAAAGAAAGTGCCGGCAGGATGTTGAATCAGATGCTCATTCAAATCGAGGTAGCTCTCGATGTAATCATCAGCAGGCGAGGGGAAACCAGCCCGCACCTTGCTTGAATAAAGAGGAAACCGATATTCCATTCCTTTATCAAGAAAGGCAATCACCTCATTAACACGTGAAACCGGCACCCGCAGTTGTTTGGTTTGTTCGCCATATTTACCGCCGCGAGGCCTTCCAGAGCCTGGTCGATACCCACCTTTTACCATGAATATGCCTCTTTTGATTTTTGTTACATAAATCAATACTAGAATTAATTTTGTCCCATGTAAATCAGGGTTTTCAAGGATTGAAGCCAGATTAGACCTAACTCACGGATAACAATTGAGAAAAATTTTTTTCATCTGAATTATTTTTTTAAGGCTCGACCGGCTATTCCGAGTGAAGAGGCTCAAAATGACCTGCAGAAAAAAAATTTCTCATAAAAGCCCAATTGTTAATAATTCTTTAAGAAACAAGTTGTACTCTGAAAGAGCAGGGTGTTTTTAAATAAACTTTCACAATGCAGGGTTTTAGAAAAAATATACATCTTTAGGGGTAGAGCCATGAAACAAAAATTTACCAGTTTTACACGGTTTTTTAATACGGTAAAGCCAGGAGTGCAAATTAAAGGATGTGTATACGATGAGGACACTATTGCCGCTATCAGAAAACTCAAAAGACAGCATAATATTCAACTCATCAAATCAGGTAGCGATGAACAAGTTGTCTATAGAGGTGTCTCTGTTGGGCATTTTCTTGGCTCCTTAGAGCGTCCTGGCTTAGGAACTGCGACAATGCGGGTTGGCATTGCGAAATACATGCTGGAGAAAGGTTATAACTCCTTAGCCGAATTATCGTCTTCTGAAATCGAATCCATAATCAATGAGCATGTTGATGGTTTTTCTGCAAAGAAAGGAAATACTAAAGATAAGGCTAACTCCTTTACCTATTGTCCCAGCGTAGCCTTAGGCTTTGGTATTGATGCCGCTAAAAAGACAAGTTTTCCATTAACAACCCTGATTGTCGAAACACCGGCCTTTGATAATCTCCATCATTGGAAAGTAACCTACGATCTACCTACCGAAGATGGCGACCCTCGCGGCACCTCAAGTTATTCCTACCAACATGAGGCACTGATAGCTCACGCTCCCTTACCCTTACGCAACTGTGTTGTTATTAAGCGTAATCTGGAAAATTATTTGCATGTTAATGAATTGGCGAATGCTAAAATTTATACTTCATCGCTCTATGAAGATGCAGCAAATCAAAGCCTGATCCAATCACCCGATCTCGCCCTTTCTTTGCATAAATATCAGGAATTGGAAATTCAAAAGGCAATTGCCTTTGATGATTTGATCCGATATGCCTTTATAGAAAGTGCAGATGATTTTAAAGCAATGGATTTATTCCAGAATTATAACAATATAAGGAAGGAGCAAGCGCGGTTGATCAACTTGCCGCATAATGAAAAAAATCGCTGGATTGAAGTAGCCAATGAAGTAGCTCCTAATGCTTATTCAGTCATTAGTTGTGATGAGAATGGCTTTACCATTGAATTACCAGGTCAAAATAGCAAGGATATCGTTGCCACGATCTCGAATATTCAAGCTTCAATTTTGTTTGCTCCTTTATTTGAAATGGATCCGTCTTTAACCTTGGATCAAATAAAAAATGGAGAAATTCCCGAGGCAATTAATTACATGGTTGAATCAGTTATCAGAAGTAAACAAAATCTGGTTGATCTCTCTGCATTAAAAGAGTTGGTAATAAGTGAAAAAGCACAAAACCCTACAAATTCCATGTAAATTAACGAGTTGCTTCCATTACTCCCCTCATCCCCGGCAACGGGGAGATGGGACCCGCAGAGCGGATGAGGGGTTACTTTAAAATAAAACCTCCAAAAAAGAACAAAAAATAATCATAATGTGTTAAAATGAGGACTTTCCAATTAGAAAAGTTTTAACAGCAGGTTAAAACAAACCAGGAGCGTTAAAGGAATGTGGACTAAAATTGAAACCGTAAAATCCCTGCGTACTAAATTAAGAAAACAAATCTCTAAATACAATCTTAATGGGATTAAGCAATTACCCTTAATTGTTCAGGAAAATATTTCGATCTCACCTTTGCAACATCCCCTGGAACCCATCATACAGAATTCTTTAAGCCCTCATGAGTTATCTACCATTAATTTTGAAGCAACTGAATTTGATTTAATTCGGCAAATGAACGAGTCAAACAAATTTTATATTTTAGAAAATCAAACTAACATTTTAGAACAATTCTTTTTGGCAAAAAGAAAGGAAGACTCCCCTCTTGGTAATCTCTATAAAGAACTGGACTATTCTGAATATTTACACCGTTTAATAACTAAAAAATATAAAGCCATTTATGCAGACAGCAGATTAATTCTTCCGCGTGAGCATAACGCTGAATTTGCTCGGGCTTTCCAGCAACAATTGGCAGAATCTCAATCACCTCGTGAATTTTTAGAAAGGATTGGTACTGCTGAGGATCCCCTGATTTATAAAGAATATTTATCCTTGGAAGAAGGCGCTATAAGTCCTTTTATAGTTCCACAAGCTCATTTTTTACCTCTTTCCGATGGAAGAAGAGTAAGGAACTCACCTTTACTCAATCGCCTTAACTTACAGGGAGGCAATTTATTTGAGGAATGGGATAATGCCCACCCCTATCCAGTTGCAATAAGTTATCTTGCAGCGCCTGAGTTTCGCAATTGTTATAGCTTACAATATGATCTCTTGGCCTGTGTTCGTTTTGATAAGGTAGAGAGTGATGAGACAGCCTATTATGCAAAACGCCAGGCCCTGGCAAGGCAACAAGTTGGCTTTGCTTCAGTCATCTCCCTCATTTATGGCAAAGAAAATGCGCTATCAACCAACCCTAATCAGGCTGAGACCCTAACCTTTAATAATGCTACCTTTGGTAAAGGTGTTTTTTATATAAAGGCTTATAAAAACCGCTTAAAACATAATTTCTATCAATTATTACAACTTGCTAACCTTGGATTAATGGAAAAGGGGACAATAAATATCAAGGGCATGAGTTTAGGCGCTTTCGCTATTCAGGAATTGTTATATCCCATGGAAAGTATTTTTATAGAAACACTGCAAGAAATGCTAGCCGAACTTCATTTGCCCAAAATACAAACTGTTAATCTCACCAATTTCCCTACCGCCCTCAATAAATTTCCGAATCAGGATGATCGAGAATATGTTCTGGCACTAGGTGATCGGACTAAAAAGAACAGCATTAATTCCCATGGTTCAGACATTGCGATTTATGACTTCATCGGCCCACCTTTGGCAACACAAGCCGATTTAAATTGTTCCACTCATTTTTGCGGCGATTCATTTTCCTACCCTGGCAATGAAATCCACGCCGGCGTTCCTGCAAAAATCAGCAGCGATGATGCTGTGATGCATTTCGCAGGGGCAGGTCAGGCTATGATTAAAGATATTGAGTCCACGAAGCAAGAAATCAAAGAGAAAACCTATCTGCTAAGCAACAACAAAGCCACCTTATTTTATTCCAATCCAAGCAAACCAGAAGCAAAAACCGATAAACCCGAGCAAACTTTATCATTTAGAGAATGAGATAGCAGACCACTTCATCTTGATCGCAGTGAGAAATCCACAGCAATCTACTGCGATCTAAGAACTTTCCACATCCAAACTCATTCCTGATACTATAAACTGCTAATACAAACCTACTAGGCAGTTGAAAGGATCGTGATGCTATTTAAAACTTATTTTTTGGTTGGAGGAGCAGGATTTATTGGCTCCCATTTTGTCGACGCACTTCTAGGCCAAAATACGATAGAAAAAGTCACCATTTACGATAATTTCTCTTCCGGTAAACAATGGCATTATCAGCAGCACAACGCGGATTCACGTTTATCCATAATCAGAGGTGATGTCAAAGACTCAGAAACGCTTAATAAGGCAATGAAAAACCATGAAGTCGTTATGCACTTCGCTGCTAATCCTGACATTGCCCGCGCTGCTTTGGAACCCAGTATTGATTTTAAGGAAGGGATTTTTCTCACTCATCAAGTATTGGAAGCGGCTCGTTTAGCAAAGGTCAAACGAATTTTATATACTTCCGGCAGCGGTGTTTATGGCGAGGTCAATAGAGAAAGTCCTGAGAACCAAGGCGAGATGCACCCTATCTCTACCTATGGAGCAAGCAAACTCGCCAGCGAAGCCTTTATTTCCAGTTATTGCCATATGTTTGACCTCCAAGCCTGTATATTTCGTTTTGCAAATGTCGTCGGACCTCGCCAAACCCATGGTGTTGGCTATGACTTTATACGGAAATTAATTAAAGATCCAAGCTATCTCGAAATTCTGGGAGACGGTTCCCAAAGCAAATCCTATATCCATGTCGATGACGTTGTAACAGCAGTACTCCTGGCAAATGCTAAATTAAACAGCAGCTATGAAGTTTATAATGTTGCTACCGGGGACTATATCAGTGTCACAGATATCGCCAACCTAATTGTGAACTGCATGGCTATCAAAGAACCTGTCCAATTTAACTTTAGCGGTGGTGACCGAGGTTGGAAGGGTGATGTGCCTGTTGTTCGCCTTAATACAGATAAAATTAAAGCCCTTGGTTGGACTTGTCAGCAAAGCTCCTCGGAAGCAATAAAAAATTCTGTATTATCCATGCTAAAGGAAGATAACAGTAGGTAGGTCGCGACCCTACGGCTCACTGAGGTCGATTGGAGAGTGAGTTATTGTTGGATCAAAATGACCCATAGCCGTCCAGCTAAAGAGTACTACCCTTATCGTTCGAGCTGTCCTTCGAGCGCCTCAGGATGCTCGGGCGCGCAGTCTCGAAGCCTTGCTAGTCTTGGCGCAAAGGCTTCGAGACGGCGTAAACGCCTCCTCAGCCCGAACGGGATCATGATCCAACTACTCACTGAGGTCGATTGGAGAGTGAGTTATTGTTGGGTCAATGACCCAACCTACAATAAAGTTTCTTTCTCGATGGTGTTGTGTGAGTTCAGCGCCGAGGCGTTTAAGTAAATACCCAATAAATCAAAGTAAAACATAAACCAAGAACAATACTCATAATGGCTGTGGCAATATAAATTATCCTTATTAATTTAAACCACCGCGAATGACCAGCATATTCTTCTAACATCCAAAAACTAATAATTGCAAGAATCACTAAATAAGGTAAAAAATCCACTTCATAGCGTTGAATAGCAAAGGGAAGAGCAAGAAGAAAGAGTAGATTAACCAAAGGGACAAAGGCTGCAAATAATATAAACCAGGCTAAAGCGATTTTGTTCTTTTTTTCTTTAAAATAAACCATTAATAATTTAGGCAAGGCTACAATTAAAACTATCCAGGGGGTTGTGAGTAAAACCCCGGCTACGGCTTCGAGATAATAATCTTTATCGATAAAATACTTGCAGTGATGTAAGCGTAAACCAAAAAAGGGAAATTGCGGGCTGATTGTAAAGGGCTGCAGAAAATAAAAGTAAAAGCTGTACCAAAGATTACGAGGTATCTTGCTTAAGTCAGCCAATTCACCATATAAATTCTGAATATTATTACAGGAAAGCTGCCAAAAATGGCCAAAATCGAAAAATGAACCAAAGCGCAAATAATTATATTCTGCCAAAAGTAAAGCAACGCAAAGCGCAGGAATTAGCAAAGCGCTTAGCAAAATGATGCGTCGTTTTCTAATCCAGCCTGGATCGCTGGATCCCGCGGTCAAGCCGCAGGACGTCGGGGGTAGAGCCATCAAATAAATTAAAACTGCAGGAATAAGTAGCAGACAAACGAAAGCAAAATGAGGTCTTCCCGCCACAGTAAGCGATAAGCAAAGACTAAATAAAAAAACATCCTTTGTTTTAGCTTGATTGTTAACTATTTGATAAAGAAAATAAAAAGAAAAAATTGTAAAACAGAGAGCAGAGGCAATCGCCACCTCATAGACGCGTGGGACAGAAAACAAAACAGTAATCCCATTGCCAAAACCTAGTAACAGTCCCGCTAAAATTAGCTGCCATTGCGCAATAAAGGGGAAATACTTTTCTTTTATTTTGATCATTAAAAAATAACTGACAAGAAAGGCCAAACTTAAAAAGAAAAAAGTAGCCAAGGGGGCTGAGGGATAAAAACCCGTAACTACTTTAAAGGGTAAATAAAAAAAAAGGATAGGTAGCAGACCAAAATAGAGATAATATTTCCCTTTGTACAAGGAAGCATCGTGCAATCTGAAAGGCTCATTCAGGGTTGGATTGTAAGGATCCGCTAAATTAAGTAGCTCCGCAGAGGGAGGATCATTCAAATATAAATGCCCTGATAATAGACTTTGAGTTAAATATTGGTACAAACTAAGAGGCTCAGAACTCACAGTCAGTTTAAAAGCGGGGTAAAAAGCGTAGGTGAGAAGGACATAAATGACCACTGTCCAATATGCAAGCCTGCTATCATTCACGAAAGCACCACTTTTGTCCCTTCGAAATCAAAATTAAAACGGACTTCATCCAAGCCCGCACGACGCATCGCATGGCGTAATTTATTACGATCAGCTGCATAAAACATCAAAAAACCACCGCCGCCAGCGCCCACCAATTTGCCGCCAAGCGCGCCATTTTGCATGCCTAAATCGTACCATTCATCTATTTGTTTGGAGCTCATAGCCTTTGATCGTAATTTTTTTTGCTGCCAATGCTCATGCATTAGTTCGCCAAACAAAGGCGCATTACCTTGCTCCAGGGCATCCTTTGATTTTAAACCTAAATCCTTGATAAAATGTAGATTTTTTAATATTTCATCGTTAACTTGCTCAGTTTTCTGTTTTTGATCGCAAAGAATGCTGCTAGCAGATCTTGAAAATCCAGTAAAAAATAATAATAAATTATCTTCCAAATCAAAAAGAGTATCCTGAGAAATATTCAAAGAACTAGCCGATACCTGATTATCTTTGTGAAATCTAAAACAGGTTAAGCCGCCATAGGCAGCAATGTATTGATCCTGTTTGCCAATAGGTTCGCCTAAGCGCTCGATCTCAATATGACATGCCAGTTCGGCTAATTCCTTAGGATAAATCAAGCGACGATTATAGGCATGCAAAGCGAGAAGCAAAGCCGTTGTAAAACTACCGGAGGAACCTAATCCTGTACCGGCTGGAATATCAGCAAGGGATGTTATTTCAATTTGATTATTGTGGACATCTAGCAGACTAAGTGCCTCACGGATAATTTTGTGTTTAATTTCTTCGACCGAATTGACCTGCTCCAATTCAGAATATTTAAGATAAATCCCTTTGCTAAAAGGCCTCATTACATTGACATAGACGTATTTGTTAATGGCTGCTGCAATGAGAAAACCCTCATGTTCCTGATAATAGGAAGGCAAATCAGTTCCACCGCCACCGAGAGTAATTCGCAAAGGGCTACGTGCAATTATCATAATTTAAGTCCGGCCTCAAAGGCATCCTTGGAAAACATTTTCACTGTATCAAGGGAGTAATCTTCCAGATTGTAACCAATCAAGGGCAATTTTTGCAAAATATCCTTAGTTAGAGTTATTACATGGCAACCCAAAGTATCAGCTTGAAAGATATTGAATAATTCGCGTGGACTTGCCCAGATTAACTCAACTAAAGGAGACTCTTTGATTATTTCAAGAGCAGCCTTAATCGCGGGAATCGGATCACGGCCGGTATCTGCAATTCGTCCAGCAAAAATAGAAATATAGCTTGGAACGTCTTTAGCCAGAGCCATAGTTGCCTGATGAACCTGTTCCAAAGTCATTACTGCTGTGATATTCAATTTGATTTTCTGAGCTGATAATTTTCTAATCAGAGCATAAGCGCTTTCACGCTGAGTATTAATAATAGGAATCTTCACGTAGACATTTTCCCCCCAGGATGCAATTTGTAAGGCTTGCTGCTCCATCTCCGAAAAATCATCAGAAAAGACACCGAAAGAAATGGGGCGATTTGGAAAAAGCTCGAGCATTTCACTGGCAAAAATCTGATAGTCCGCCACGCCTTCTTTGCGCATTAAGCTGGGGTTTGTGGTTAATCCTTGGATATAAGGCTGATCTTTAAGTTCCAATAGATCAGCCATAGAAGCACCATCTAAAAAGATTTTTATTTTTAATTGCTCAATTTTTTCAGCCATTATTTTTTCTCAACCTTGGATGCGAAACCAGCAAATGCCAGACAACTGCCTGGAGTTCTTCTGCATGAGGCGTTATGGTTTCCTCATTCACTGTTGGCACAATAAGGCAAACATCGGCTACTTCTGCAGCATAGCCACCATTTCGCCCTACTACAGCTGCAATTTTAGCATTAACAGTCCGGCCATATTTAAGCGCTGCCACCAGATTGGGGCTGATATTTTTAGACAGATTTCCGCCGCCTACCGAAAAAATAAACAGCAAATCCTTTGTAGAAAGTTTAGATACTTTTAACCATTCCAAAAAGGTAGTGGCCCAACCATCATCATTAGTGCGGGCGCTAAGTTCTGCGACGTTATCTGTGGGAGTATAAGACTCAATGCCAACTATTTTTCGAAAATCATTCACAGCATGGGAACAATTAGCAGCTGATCCACCTACGCCAAGAAAGAATAAACGTCCTGAGGTTTCTCGAAGTGAAACAAGCAGATCAACCATTTTTTCAATGGCATTCACATCTAGCTGCTGAATAATTTCTATTGTTTCACCTAAATATTGTTCTGTGTAAAGCATCATTATTCCTGTGCTTTGTAGGACATTCGAACTTTAATAATGCGCTTTAAAGTCCACCAGGAAGTATCCAGGGATTGCATTTTGCTTTGGCCGATTCGCTCATGATAATCAATAAATAAAGTATGCACTTTATAATTATATAGAAGCGGTTTTAACAGCAGTTCTACGGGTAAGGCTGCTCCCTTGGCTTCAAATTGTAAGGAATCAAGCATGGTTTTACGATAGGCACGCATGCCGCTGTGAAGATCAGTTAGTCGCCTAAAAAA
>JACCSX010000115.1 GCA_013812775.1 Tatlockia sp.
TCTTTTGCAACCGACTTACGCTCGTCTTCACTCGTTTCTGGTGGCAGTGCCGCCAATTCTGCAGAAAGTGATCCGCCAAGGACAATATCCGTTCCACGGCCAGCCATGTTGGTAGCAATCGTTACCACACCAGGACGCCCTGCTTCGGCAATTATTTGCGCTTCCTTTTCATGAAACTTGGCATTCAATACCTGGTGCTTCATCTTTGCTTTATTAAGTAGTTGACTGAGTAACTCTGAGGATTCAATAGATGCCGTACCAACAAGAACTGGCTGTTTACGAAGAACACAATCCTTGATATCTTCAATAATTGCCTCAAATTTATCTTCTTGATTAAGATAGACTAAATCGGGTTCATCCCTGCGACACATTAATTTATTGGTCGGAATCACAACAACTTCAAGATTATAAATCTGTTGAAACTCATAAGCTTCAGTATCAGCTGTTCCCGTCATCCCAGACAATTTGTTATAAATTCTGAAATAATTTTGGAAGGTAATAGAAGCCAGGGTTTGGTTTTCCTGCTGGATTGCAACGCCTTCTTTTGCTTCTATTGCCTGATGCAGACCTTCGGACCAACGTCTGCCAGCCATAGTTCGGCCGGTATGCTCATCAACAATAACGACTTGATTAGCTTGAACTATATAATCTACATCACGATGAAACATTGCATGCGCTTTGAGGGCGGCATTAACATGATGCATTAACATAATATTGCTAGCATGATATAAGCTTTCGCCCGGGTCGAGCAGACTTTCTTTAATTAATAGATCTTCAATGTGCTGATGACCGATTTCAGTCAAATGTGCCTGTTTTTGCTTTTCATCAATGGTGTAATCACCTTGATCGCCTTCTTCCTCTTGTTTTATTAAACTGGGAATTAAGCGGTTTACTTTGATATAAAGATCAGAACTTCCTTCTGCGGCGCCAGAAATGATTAAAGGTGTTCTGGCTTCATCAATCAGGATTGAATCCACTTCGTCCACGATGGCGAAGTTCAATTGGCGCTGGACTTTATTTTCAAGGCTAAAAGCCATGTTGTCACGCAAATAATCGAAACCAAATTCGTTATTTGTTCCGTAGACAATATCAGCTTGATAGGCAGCCTGCTTTTCGGGATGCGGCATATCAGGGTAAATAACGCCAACTGTTAACCCTAAAAAATCAAAAATTGGCTGCATCCAGTGGCTATCACGTTTAGCCAGGTAATCATTGACAGTAACAATATGCACGCCCTGACCACTGAGGGCATTTAGATAGGCAGGCAGGGTTGACATCAGGGTTTTACCTTCACCCGTTCGCATTTCGGCGATATTTCCTTCGTGTAATACCATTCCACCGATTAATTGAACATCAAAGTGTCTTAAGCCTAAAGTACGGACGGAGACCTCGCGAACCAAAGCAAAGGCTTCAGCAAGAAGTTCATCCAGGGTTTCCCCTTCAGCAAATCTTGCTTTATATTGACCTGTTTTGGCAGCAAGCTCTTCGTTAGTTAAGGCCTGCATTTGTGGTTCAAAGGCTTTAATGGCTAGAACTGTTTTTTCCATGCGTCGCAAAGTACGTTCATTACGACTACCAAACATTTTTTTCATTAACGTATTCAGCATAGCCTTGGATAATCCTCTTGAGAATTTCGGAATTCAAACCGTCTAATTTACTAGAAATTTGCTAAAAATGCCATGTAAAATATATTCAAAATATAAAATATACCTGAGGTATAATATTTATAACTCTATATCAATTCCAGATAATATGCGCTTTCCATTTCTGCCATCTGATCAACAATCCCCTTTATACCCTTTAAACTCTTCAATTGCTGGATTTTGATCAACTGCTCTTTCCAGTTTTTTGCACCTGGCAAGCCATGCACTATATTAAAAATTGGTTTAAGTAACAGACTTAGGGGAACACCTAGCTGAAATGGCTCTTCCACATATTGCAGGTAGTCCGCTAAAATAGCATGGCGGAAGCGCGGAGGACTGTTCGGATAATAATAGTGATGAATTGCAGTCAAAGCATAAGGATTTTGGCATGCCAAACGGCCTAACAT
>JACCSX010000283.1 GCA_013812775.1 Tatlockia sp.
AAATTTGGGCTATTTTCTGAAGGTGTTAAGATAGCAGAAAGCAAATTAGGCCAGCTTACTGCCAAAAATTTGGCAGAAGAACTTGGAAAAACCTACAATAACTCCAAATCAAGTCTCTAGAAAATGATAATTTATTGATCAAAATTGTTATCTTATTAATAGCTAAGCGCCTCCTTGTCGCAAAAACTAAGGAAGCAGACTAAAATTATAGAATCTTAAGTAGATGGATTTCTATAATTAGGGATAGCTATTATGGATTTAACATGGGAAGAAAGCTTAGAAAAAGCATTTATAGAAAAATATGGCTCTAAAAAAGCCTCCGCTCTCATTAAGAAGTTCGAGAACCGATTTCCCCCCTGCTATAGCGGGGAAAACTCGGCGAATCTTGCCCTTAAAGATACTCTTTACCTTGAAAAACTATCCAAGGAAAACCAGCTTGAAGTAATATTCTATTCAGCCTCTGATTTAGAATATCCGCTGCATTTGCGTTTATATCTATGGGAGGAACCCCTTCCACTTTCAGATCTTATACCGATATTTGAAAATTTAAATTTACGAATTTATCGTGATAAATCTTATAAGATTAACTTAACTAACAAACAATCGCGTTGGATCTGCGATTTTGCGGTTAAATATGATTGTTCTAATAATTTAAAAATAGATCAAATAGCAGCGTTGTTTAAGGAAGCCTTTACCTATATTTATTTTGGTTTATCAGAAAATGATGGTTTTAATAAATTAATTTTAGCGGCAGAATTGGAATGGCGTGAAGTTATTTTACTACGTGCCTATTCAAAATACCTTCATCAGATTCATTTTCGCTATCCTCAAAGTTATATTGAAAAAACACTTGTTAAAAACCCAACGATAACTAGAGCCTTAGTGAATCTTTTTAAAGAAATGCATAATCCCCTTCAGAGTAAAAACCAAAGCAAAAGGATTGAGAGTGAAATTTTAAAGAGACTGGATGCAGTCACAAGCCTTGATGAGGATCGCATTATTCGTCATCTTTTAAATGTGATTCAAGCTACCTTAAGAACCAATTATTTTCAAAAAACGGCTAGTAAAAAATCAAAAGATTATTTGGCTCTAAAATTAAATTCAAAGGCTATTTTAGACCTTCCTTTACCTATACCCTTATATGAAATATACGTGTATTCAAAGCAATTTGAGGCTATTCATTTACGTAATACAAAGGTTGCACGCGGAGGAATCCGCTGGTCTGAGCGGCCTGAAGATTTGCGAACGGAAATTCTGGGGTTAATGAAAGCGCAAAAAATTAAAAATGCTGTGATTGTACCCTCCGGGGCAAAAGGTGGTTTTGTATTAAAAACTCTTGCTGATTCAAGAGAATCTTTACAACTTGAGATAGTGCGTTGTTATAAATTATTTATATGTGGTTTGCTAGATCTTACCGACAATATTAAAGATCAAGGATTTGTACATCCAAAAAATGTTGTCTGTTACGACGGTTTTGATCCCTATTTAGTAGTTGCTGCCGATAGAGGTACTGCTGCATTTTCCGATATCGCCAATGACATTTCCAAACAAAATGATTTTTGGCTGGGTGACGCCTTTGCATCTGGCGGTTCAACAGGTTATGACCATAAAAAAATGGGTATTACCGCAAGAGGAGCCTGGGAATCGATAAAACGGCATCTAGTGGAATTAAATATTGATATATTAAAAGATTACATCACGGTAGCTGGCATTGGTGATATGAGTGGTGACGTCTTTGGTAATGCCATGTTGTATTCTAAACACCTTAAACTGATAGCCGCTTTTGATCATCGCCATATTTTTATTGATCCCTCCCCTGATCCAGAAATTTCTTATAAAGAACGAGTTCGACTTTTTAATTTACCCACATCCTCCTGGGAAGATTACCAAGCCAAATTAATTTCAACTGGCGGAGGCGTTTTCAAACGCAGTGAGAAATCAATAACGATTTCCAGGGAAATGAAAAAATTATTAAAGATAACTAATAAAGCACTTGCACCTGACGACCTTATTCGTGCAATCCTCAAAGCCCCTGTGCAACTACTTTTTAATGGTGGCATCGGAACTTATATAAAGGCAAGTACTGAAAGCAATACTGAAGTTGGCGACCGTAACAATGACTGGTGTCGTGTTAATGGCGATGAATTGCAAACTCAGGTAGTTGGAGAAGGCGGAAATTTGGGGTTCACGCAGCTTGGGCGTATAGAATATGCCTTAAAAGGTGGTTTAATTAATACAGATTCTATAGATAATTCAGGAGGAGTGGATTGTTCTGACCATGAAGTAAACCTGAAAATTTTATTGGATAGTCAGGTTGAACAAGGAAAATTAACAGAAAAAAACCGTAATCAATTATTATTAGCTGCCACTAATGAAGTTGCTACCTTGGTTTTAAATGATAACTATGAACAAGCTTTGTTAATTAGTTATTCAGCCTATCGTGCCAAAAAAAATCTTAGCCTCCATGTTGAATACATCAGGTATTTGGAGATAAGAGCAATCATTGATCGCGTTGTTGATTGTTTACCAGACGATAAACGATTATTAGAGCGCAAAACAGCGGGAATTGGCTTGACTCGTCCTGAATTAGCGAACTTGTCTGCTTATACTAAAATTGATGTTAAAAATGAAATTTTAAATTCAGCCTTGCCAGAAGACCCTTTAATGAAGCGGGTCATTGAAACTGCATTTCCCGCTTCAATCGATAAAAAATATCGCGCTGCTATGGCTAATCATTGTTTGCGGCGTGAAATTATTGCAACGCAATTGAGCAATATAATTGTTAATGAAATGGGAATGACCTTTATCTATCGTTTGCAAAAGGAAATGGGGGCAACAGTTGAGGAAGTAGTGCGTGCCCATACGCTTGCTTCGCGAATATATAATACGGATGAGCTGGAACGACTCATTCTCTCTTTGGACTTTAAAATCTCTCTCTCTATGCAATATGAGATGTTATATAATATCCGCAATTTAATTAGCATTGCTACCCGATGGTTCTTAAATAGTCGTCATCTGCAAGAAGGGTTAGAGGATGTTATCTCTAATTTTGCTCCCCCCATTAAAACACTTGAAAAACTAACGCCAACCCTTATGGGCGGTGCCATCAAACGCTATCTTGAGGAGCTGACTAAACAGTTTTCTTCAGCCGGGCTTCCTATTGAAAAAGCGCGCCGCATTGCTACTTATCGGACGATGTATTCTGCACTCAATATAATTGAAATATCCTTAAACAATAAATTTGAATTAACCAAGACTACAAGAGCTTATTATGCTGTTGGTGAGCATTTTAATTTGCTTTGGTTTAGAGACCAAATTGGCAATGACAGCCGGGAAGGGCATTGGAATACACTTTCACGTTTGACCATTCGTGACGAATTAGATATTGCCCAATGTGCCCTGACTGTCGCAGTTTTGAAAATCAATGATTCTGAGACAGATATAACTAAACTGATTGAAAAATGGATATCTAATAACAGTCGAACCTATGCACGTTGGGATAATTTATTGAAGCAACTTTATAGTTCTAATAATGTTGACTATCCTATGATTTTTATTGCGATGCGTGAATTGATAAGCTTGACCAGGGTAATAGAGTAAAGCAGATTGGTCTTGGTTAATTCTCTTTCCAAATCATTTCAAGAGCATGAAGCTCACTAGCAGTCAAAAGCTTTGACTTATCAATGCATTCATTCCTCTGTTGATTAGCCAGTAACTGTTGAAGCATTATCTGTTGCAGTTCTATCAATTCCTGGTTGTTTTTCTCTTTAGTGATAAAACGCCAGATCCCAATCATTTTAGTTGGATTTTTCTCTTCAAATAGATAATGACCATTAACAACCACCCATTCATAAGCGCGTTTTTTGTTTAATTGAATGCGAAATTCAGCATTAAAATTTTCATAGTTATTCAGAGATTTTTCTAATTTACTGGCAATATTTTCCCGATCTTCTCTATGAAGTTTTGATAAAAAATGAGCTATATTAGAGGGGATATCTTTGTCTTTTTTGAAAATCGATAATGATTTAAAACAACCAAAATCCATGACCTTATTAGTGGCCAGATCCCAGATCCATACATTTAATTTGCCAACTTCCAAGACTTCCACTAAGTGTTCATAAGAGATTGAAAAAGAGGGGTTTTTGAAGTTCTTCATGACTATATTCCTATGAGCTTATTAATATATTTATCACAGAGTTGCTATAATTGAAAATAATTAGCAGAGAGCTTAGGGTCTCTCTGGTTTCGCCAAAACAGCGCTAATCTCCCTGGGACGTGATAGATAGATAATAAATTATCCCCGAAACTAAGGATATCGGTATGCACTCAAATGATTTTAATATAGGAACTTCAGGCTGGAGTTATGACGGCTGGTTGGGAAATTTTTATCCGGAAAAAATAAAATCAAATCTAATCTTGCCCTTTTATGCCACTATGTTAGATAGCGTTGAACTTAATAACAGTTTTTATCAGATCCCTAAAGAAAAAAATGTAAAAAATTGGGTTTCTCTAACGCCGGAAAATTTTATCTTTTCATGTAAAGCCAATCGCTACATTACTCATTTTAAAAAATTAGTTGATACAACCGAAAGTGTTGAAAAATTACTTCAAGCGTTTAGCAACTTTGAGCAAAAATTAGGTCCAATTTTATTTCAATTTCCCCCATCCTGGCCTATAGATCTACCTTGTTTAGAAAAATTCATAGCTCATTTGCCTAAGCAATATTTATATACCTTCGAGTTTAGACATCTAAGCTGGTTTTGCGAGGGCTTATATGAACTCCTTCATAATAATCAAATGTGTCTTTGCTTTTATGATCATAAAAGGTATCGTTCACCGGAAATAGTTACGAGTCAATTCATTTATGTACGTATGCATGGCCCCCAGGAAGACGCTTATAAGGGCGCCTATGAGGATTCAACCCTTAGGGAGTATGCGCAAAAGTTTGCTAATTGGCGAACAGAAGGGAAAGCAATTTATTGTTATTTTGATAATGATGAAAAAGCAAACGCGCCACAAGACGCACAGCGGTTAAAAAAGATGCTGCTGGCTAACCCTAAAGCCGCCGACCTTTCGTTTTAGCGGGGTTAAATTTAATCACAGAGTAATTGCTGCCATTTACTGCC
>JACCSX010000309.1 GCA_013812775.1 Tatlockia sp.
CTCTTAATTTAGCCAAATCAACCTAAATCAAAGAATTTGAGGGTCGGCCGGGATTCCAGCAATAAGGGCCATTTGCAGTATATTTTTTTGCCATCACCACTTTGGCGGCCAAAAACCCATAAAAGCAGCTAAATAACACCATTAATTTCAAAATAAATTATATGTACCATTTCACCTTGCTTTAAACTAGTGTTTTTGGTCATCCATTATTGGCTATCCGTGCTCTAGTTGATTTGTATTTAACCAAAAATGCGGCGCGGGTAAAAACAATATAGCAAATGGCTCTTATTGGCTTAGTGTGTACGTAGACGCTGTTTTCGGACAACATTTTCAATTATAGTTTAGACTGATTGGCTTTTTATTGATCTTAATATTAGAAAATCCTTTGAGGTTAGTTCCTATAAGGCCTAGCGCTCCAGAACTTGTGCTCTGACGCAAAACTCAAAAGACATTTGTAATAAAGAAAGGCATATGATTCTTATTAATGCCAGAAAGGTTTCAAGCTCTTTATTATATATTTAGAGAGCAACCTTTTTCTTTAGAATGAAGAAAGCAAAGATGGCACTCAGGTATTTTATTAATCATAATGGTACATATTTTGTATATATTTTTGCGTCAGAGCACAAGTTCTGGAGCGCTAGCAACAAGGGATAAAGTTCTATATGAAGCACAAGATGAAGTAGAGGAAGAGAGTGTTGCTTAGTGAATAATAATCTCAATTTTATACAGAACAAATTTTATAAAAAAACCCTACAGCCCTTTTTCAGAAAGGGTTGTAAATGGGTTAAAATTTAAAAAGTCCTATCTACTGACGTATACTGACTTTCCCCCAACTACAGTTGGGGTAGTCTTCAAGACTTTTTAAGATTATATTAATTAATTGGCAGCGAGCGGGGTTTTTAAAATCATGGTTGGCTCCTGGAATTGATATAGCATACATATCGGTAGGTGCTATTTGTTGTTCCAGTACTTCATCCCTTTCTGCAAAGACAATTTCAACCTGGTTCTGCTTTGCTAATTGAGAGTACAAATACTCAGCATTTACGTTTTGAAATTCTAACCAAAAATCTGGATCGACTTCTATAGTTAAATCAGAGCGAACTAAACGTGATTTGTCTTGAATGTTCAAATTAGAACCCAAATTCTTCCATCCATCCGTATTAATAAATTTTTTATAGGGATCTAATACGGGTGGCGCCAGCAAAAAAATTTTAGAATTTTGAGGATTTAATTTTGCAATTACGATACAGCCTTGAGAGTGTCCAATATAAACAATATGCTTAGGCTTAAATTTACCTTGCGTATACTCCGTTATTATTTGCAGGCGCTTGACTTGGGAAGAAAATGGGAGTGCTAGCACAAAGTCTGAGTGGATTTCAGAGAAATCGCCACAAACACAGAGCATAGAATTAGTCAGATGGACTGCAATCTCTGTAAACATTTGGCGCGAATCACGCTTTACACCAAATCCATGCACCAAAATCACTGCAATTTTAGCATTCGGTGGGCCTGATATTTCTACTTCAAATGGTCTATCAGCCTCTAATATTTCAATCTGTTTATTTATGTTTAACATAATACGGCCCTCGGGGAGTAACGGAACAGCCAACCCACTTAAGGCGTGGGATTGTTTTTAATTTGCATAAAATGTTTTTATTTTAGCTATAAAACTGAAATTATAGGGGGGTTTTTATATATTCACCCGTTAGTGTATCTATCATAACTACATGTTTATTAATAAGTAAATCTCTTAAGTGGGTTGGCTGTTCCGTTACTCCCCGAGGGCCAGGTTATACAAAATTTGATAGCCAATGCAAAAATCATTTATAGGCTACAGCCTTGATTGGTAAAAGGTAGTAAGGGTGTGCTGGGAAATTCCGTACCTTCCTGAGAAGAACCCCTTATAGGTTAGTCACACTGTGTTCTTCTGTTCAACAGTAGTTTTTTCTTGGCATTTTCCAATTCTATTTTATTAGGCCATTTTGCGGTTTTTTTCAGTTAACCCCACAAAAATGTACAATATTTTGTTTTAACAAAAAACACGCATGTAAAGGGCAGGATCGCACAAATTAGATTTTTCCACAACCCATATCCAGCACAAATATCAGCGTTTGAAAATTAGGGTGGATCTTGCTGATGTTGACATGCCAGAAGCGGAATCTACCGGTGTCTCATTATATAACTTACTGTAATGAAGCATTCATAATTAGTGCACCAGCATCATGGAAGTTTCTCTCATAAGTCCTTATAAAGTATCTCCTTATTCGGGATTAAGGTTGAGGAGAGTTCGACCAGAGTGATCTGGTCGTTTTACTCCACCTTACCCCCTAAAGATTCTTCAAAAATTTAGCTTTAATAAGTTAGCTACTTACCTCAATTGAATTAATTTATATCTAATTTTAACACTTAAGTAGGTTGGTTGTTCCATTGTTCCTTAAGCCCGAGTTTTTGCAACGAACACTTAAATATACTTAACGGAAAACCTCTTTTCATCTATATCCTTTTCTGCCATTAATAAATGCTCGGTCGAATTCATAATTTTTCTAAAGATTTCTGGAGGAAAAATATTAGTCTTTGACGATTTCCAAAAAGTATAGATACCCTCATATTCTGTTCTAAATTTATTAAAAATTTCCAAGGTATTTTTAAATCCATGATTAATGCTGTCTGTATTCAATAGTTTTATCAGATTGTTGATTGACTCCTTATCCGCTTCACTTTGATCTGCAAGGCAATAAGAAAGGGAATTATACTTTTTTAAAGCTTCCTTATATCCATCTATTAATACAATAACAAAAAATGATGAGCATACAAATGTAATAGGAACTACTAATAAAATCATTAATAATAATGAATTAGCAACAGATAATAGTTTGCTAGAATTAGGGCAATAGTTAAGAGATTCTAGATAAGCTGCGTAGAATGCAATAGGTGTGGCAATAAAGGCCAATAAGCTAACTATTCCTAAGCTCAATTCAAAATTTGCCATAAATTTTGCAGAAGAAATTTTTTCAAAAATTCTTAGATACTTGATAAGTTGAAGAAAAATAATCGGTATATCATTAATTTGCTCTATTTCACTATAAAATCTCGGGGCTGTCTTAAGAGAAAAAAATTTACCCGTATATTCCAACCGTAGAGATTCCTTTTCGCAATATTTTTTTTCGTTGCGCCGCAGGCCAAGATTATCTTTTTTCATATACATTCAACTTCTCCAAGTTAATTTTTTCTAATAAAATAAAATAATTATTTTGGCGTAATGTACATTTTTATACCTATCCAGTCAAAAAAACAAAATGCCTTTATTTTAATCAAAATTATTAACTTAACCCCAACTCTTCATTACACTAGGCCTGTTGACAAAAATTAGCGCATATGAGTATGTTATCTTGTTTTCATCTACCAAATAGGTAAATATTATGAAAGAAAAATTTAATATAGAAGATCATTTTAAACAAAAAATCCCCAACCACTTTCCGCTTGTAAAATCCATGCCTTGCTATTAACAAACCTTGCAATTGCAAATTAATGGTTTACTCCTCTCGTTGAGGATCCTTCTTTAACCGAAATGACCTTTCTTCAAAAGGCTGACAAAGCGTGTGAATTTGATTGGGTCCTAAGTCCTTATTCAAATAATTCGAATTTATTCTTCTGTGGTTTAGATAAATATGAGGAGCAATTAAATCAGGCTAATCAAGAACAAAAAAGAAGTTTTTGGTCTTAGGTGTGAGAGCTTGCAAATAGATTTAGCTCTGCTCGAATTAATTTGCGAATGAACGCACATTATTCTGCCAACAGATTTTTATGAAACCACAATAAATTGCCAATAGAATTGCATTTGAAACCAAATTATTTTGCAAATGGCATACCATACAAAATAAAGGATGCTATATTTTTATTTAATACGCGACACAAATATCAATGGCAAAACAGTTCTATTTCAATCAAAATAAATACGAGAATATTAGGTTTTTCCGCATATGTCACCGGCCACAATTACTAGCCCACCCTCTGGCCACTCAAAGTAGCCCACTTAGGGTAAATTTTTTTACATCATTTGTCATCCTCCACTTTAAATTTTGGTATAAATTTTTTTCTATACGACTG
>JACCSX010000003.1 GCA_013812775.1 Tatlockia sp.
CAGAATGATGGGTTTATCAGGCTTCTGGTTTTTATACACCCACATGTAGCTGGTGCTGGTGTTTTTTCGGTTAGGTTCATCCATTACTTGAAGAGGGGTCTCATCAGCCTGGATGTAATCACAAGTCGGCCCGCCGTTACGGTTTGTGCTTCCTGGGGCCACTTCATAAAGAATAACATTCTTGAGCCGTTATCTTATTTATTAAACTACCCCTTGTACAGTCTTCGGTCCGTCACCGCATTTTAACACTTTTCCTAATTATTTCACGAAAATAAAGTTCCGAATAAAAATATGATCGAGGAATAACGAGCAAAACAAGATCAAATATTGATTGACAGGCACATTATAGCCTCGTATTATCCGCGACCTTTACCGACATTCATAATTATAGGAACTGCTGTATATGTTGTTAAATTCCCTCTTTTCAGAGACATTCCTTAGCTTGGATTCCGAAGAGTTAAAATTTGTCCAATCAAATACTACTGAAAAAAATCGATTAGCCTTTGCCATGATGTTAAAATTCTTTCAAACAAAGGGTCGATATCCAACGAAGAAAGATGCAATTGAGCCTATGCTCCTTCATTCACTGAGCAGCCAGTTAAAAATAAGTCCTTTTTTGTTTGAACCCATTTACCTGGAAAATCGAACTGCCAAACGATTTCGCCAGAAAATACGTGAATTTCTTGGGTTTAAAAAGGCTACTCTACTAGATGCAGAAAAATTAATCACCTGGTTATTGGAGCAAGGTGGGAATGGACCCTATACGATGCCACAATATCGAGAAAAAGCTTATCAATTTCTCAAGGAACAGAAAATAGAACCCTTTTCACCAAAAAAAATTGATCGCTATGTTCGTTCAGCAATAGCTCGCTTTGAAAAACAATTTTTTGCAACTATTTCCAAGCAATTATCTCCTGACGCAACAAAATTGTTTAAGAGTCTTTTGCATGATGATATGGATACTGATGATGTCAAAACAGAGCCTGACATTAATACGGAGGTAACGCTTCGTCATTTAAAATCCGATCCATCTGGTGTTAAATTAAAACACGTTGCTTTTGAAATTAAAAAACTGATGGTTATCCGAAGCGTCCCTATTCCCACCCAACTATTCGGTGGTGCTCCAAGAAAATTTATCAAAAAATATTATCAGCGTATTATGGCTGCCTCGCCAAGCAATATCCTTGAGTTTGTGCCTAATGCACGTATGGCCTCAATGGCTTGCTTTTTCCATATCCGCTCACAACTATTGACTGATAGTGTGGCTGATTTGTTGATCAAACTGATCCACAACATGAAAACGTCAGCAGAGACTCACATTGATAAGAGAGTTCTCTCTGATGTCAAGCGAGTCAATGGAAAGTTTGATATTTTATGCACAATGGCAACCACAGCTGTCGAAAATCCACAGGGGATTATTGCGGATGAAATTTACCCTAAGGTCAGCCAGGAGACGCTAAAAAATATTGTCAATGAAATGAAACACAGTGGGAATAGGTGGTATCAAAGTCAGGTCAATACCAAAGTTCGTTCACTGTATTCTCATGCCCACCGAAAGACACTCCTGGAATTATTAGAAGCGTTTAATTTTCAGGCCCATACCTCTGAGGGTCGCTCTTTCCTAGAGGCCATTGCCTTTATTAAGGAACATCAAGATCTAACGAATACCCATTATCCCGACGCAAAAACTGTCCCCATTACGAATATTATCCCTGCGCCATGGAAGTCGATGGTGATTGAAACAGAAAACGTCCTTCCTGATGCAGATGATGAGGATTCAAAAAAAACCGCCAACAAGATCAATCGTCTTAATTATGAAGTGGCAGTGCTTGAGCTTTTGCGGGAAAAACTTCGTTGCAAGCTTATTTGGATTGAAGGTGCCTATCGCTATCGTAACCCTGATGATGATTTGCCCACTGATTGGGAAACTTGCCGCGAAGCGTGTTACTTACAGCTTGGGTTGCCATTAAAAGCATCTGATTTTATTAAAAAGTTGAAGAGCGAGTTACACCGCAATTTACAAAATCTTAATGACACCATTCCCCATAACAAAAAAGTTAAAATCCTTGATAAAAATGGTGGTCATATCAAAGTAACGCCATTAACAGCACAGGCGGAGACTGTTTACCTTGATGAGCTGCAGCGAGAAATTAATCGTCGTTGGTCCACTATCAATCTAATCGATATTTTAAAAGAAGCTGAATTACGAGTTGGCTTTACCAAGCAGTTTCATTCTGTAGCCAATCGAGAAATCTTAGATGGGGATCTTTTACAAAAAAGATTGTTACTCTGTTTATATGCCTTAGGCAGCAACACAGGGTTAAAAAGGGTCAGTGCTGCGAATGATGATGCCAGCCATTCTGATTTAAGTTATGTGAAGAGGCGCTTCATCAATGAAGACAATGTCAAAGCCGCCATTGTTGATATTGTGAATGAAATAATCGCTATTAGAGATCCTGCCATTTGGGGTGAGTCAACAACGGGTTGCGCTTGTGATTCCACGCAGGTGAGCAGTTGGGACCAAAATCTCATGAGTGAATGGCATCCCCGCTATAAAGAGCGTGGTGTCATGATTTACTGGCACGTTGATACAAAATCAATGGTGGTTCATTCTCAGATCAAAACGTGTTTATCATCAGAAGTTGGCGCCATGATTACCGGCGTTTTAAAGCATGATACGAAAATGAACATGAATAAAACATATACAGATACTCATGGGCAAAGTACGGTTGGTTTTGCCTTTAGTCATGGATTGAACTTTGATTTGTTACCTAGAATTAAAGGAATCAATCGGCAAAAGCTTTACTATCCAACGGCAGCACACAAAAATAACTATCCTAATTTAGATGCAATTCTAAAATCCACGATTAACTGGCGGCTTATTGAGGAAAACTACGACGAATACGTCAAGCACCTCGCGGCACTAAAAACAGGGACAGTAGATGCCGATGTCCTCATTAAAAAATTCAGCAAGGAAAACTACAATAACCCTGTTTATAAAGCATTTATTGAGATCGGTAATGCTGTAAAAACAATATTCCTATGCCGCTATTTATCTTCCGAAGACTTGCGCATTGAGATTAATGAGTCTCTCAATGTGGTTGAACGGCTTAATGGCATTATGCATTTTATTTTTTATGGAAAGCTGGGTGAACTATCCACCAACAAAACTAAAGAACAAGCCCTTGCTGTGTCTTCTTTGCATTTATTGCAAGT
>JACCSX010000010.1 GCA_013812775.1 Tatlockia sp.
TACATGGAACGTGTAAACATCAGTTCCCAATGGATTGAAATGCTTTTTGGTTTGAATATTCTAAAATCAAGCTGCTCAGGTTCATCGATTAAAGCAAATTTAGCCTGGGGCTTTAAACAGTTAACTAGCTCAGGGGCATGCTCGCTGGTATGGGTAAGGCTTATAACATAATCAAGATAGTCAAGTCCTAACTCCTTCAATTGAGTAAGCATTGGCTTTGAATGGTCGATGACATAGTGAGCGCCATTAACCTGGACCCATTCCTGTGATTCTTTGCGAGCTGCACTGCCAATTATAGTTAAGGATGTCAGTTGTTTTGCTAGCTGAACTAAAACTGAACCCACACCTCCTGCTGCACCGGTTATCAGTAAACAACCCTCTCTGTGAGGTAGTATCTCCAAGCGATCAAACAGAAGTTCCCAAGCCGTGAGAGTCGTTAAGGGTAGGGCGGCAGCTTGCTCAAAAGTTAAGCTTTTTGGCTTGGTTCCTACTATACGCTCATCAACCAGGTGAAATTCACTATTACACCCAGGACGCGTTAGATCACCGGCATACCAAACCTCATCACCGGGCTTAAATAAACTAACTTTGGAACCTGCTTCTTTGACTATGCCCGAAGCGTCCCAGCCCAGTACTCGGTATTCTTCCTCTTTAAGTTCGTTGCGCATGCGCGTTTTATAGTCAATCGGATTAACTGCAATTGCTTTGACCTCGACTAAAAGATCATGGTCGCTAGCCTTTGGTTTCGGAAGTTCTAGATCAATCAAAGAATTTGTTTTATTATTTGCACTGGCTTTTTTGCAGGCCACAGCTTTCATTTAAGGTCCTTTGCAGATTATTTTAATTCAATGTTAACCTAATTTTTATAATATTGAGTATATACTTAAGTGAAATAAACATTGGGATGATCTGCTATGAGAATACTACTGGTTGCTTTTCTACTGTCTTTTTTTGTTGCTGCAAATGCAGCCGATACGATGACCATGAAGGTTAATGCGAAGCAAAAACAATTTTTAGTAACCTTACCCGCTAATCCAACTACTGGATATCAATGGGCACTTATAAAATACGATCATTCTCTTTTAAAATTAACAAAGAGTCGTTTTCTGCCGCCAACGAAGAAACTAATTGGTGCAGGCGGGCAAATGCAGTTTAGTTTTAAATTAATTAGAGCTACAAATAACCCTTCTAAAACGACATTGCTATTTAAATATCAGCGACCCTGGGAAGCTAAAAGCGGAACCCTAAAGACCGTAATAGTAAATTTTCAAGATTCCAAATGATTGCCAACCTTAATTTTAAGGCTCTTTAATCTGAGGGTTTAATTAGGATTTGTCACCAAAACAAAAAGCTTGTTTTGATGATAAACCCTGATTAATTTTTTGAATGTATTTAAGCGACTTCAACGTCTTCAGCTTGAGGGCCTTTCTGACCTTGACCTGCTTTAAACATTACGTCTGCACCTTCAGGTAGGGTTTTAAAACCACTGCCTTGAATTGCGCTGAAATGAACAAAATAATCTTTGCCGTTAGATTCAATAAAACCAAAGCCTTTGCTTTCGTTAAACCATTTTACTTTACCGCGTATTTTCTCTGACATTATCTATTCCTAATAATTTAAATTTTCATTGTAGTGTTCTTTTTAAATCCTTGTGGATTCTTAAATTTGACTACAGCTCCATTGTATACCATTTTATGCAAGAAAATTTAACTATTTATGTTAATCTAACAAATGTTTTACATTTATTTATAGTTAATTCATTGTTTCTGTACTTTTATTGTTCTTTTTTCTCGGATTCTAAAAGGATTTGCAAGGTTCGGCAAAATTTATCAATTTCTTCTTCAGTATTATAATAGTGTACAGAGGCTCTTACTAAGGAAGAAAGTCCTCTTTTTCCAAGATCCAAGCGAGCGTATTCCTGTAGAGAGATTGAAACATTGATGTTTTGTTTTCTTAATTGCTGCTGAATCAATGCCGGCTCCTGATTTTTACAGCTAAAGGTTATAATTCCGCACTTATTTAAACCTAAATCCTGAGGGGTTAGAGCAGAGATTGTAGATAGTTGCTCTCGTAATAACTTTGCTAAACATTGAATTCTAGACCAGATTAAATCGATTCCAAAAGCTAAAGCGTAATCGATTGCTACAGTTAAACCTATTTTAGCTGCAATATTCTGCTCCCAGGTTTCAAAACGGCGTGCATCAGGACGAAGTAAATATTTTTCATCGTCAATCCATTGTGCAGCATGCAAATCAATAAAGGGTGGCTCGCATTGTTCTAATATTGTTTTACGGACATACAAAAAACCCGTACCGCGGGGGCCACGTAAAAACTTGCGGCCTGTAGCACATAGAAAATCACAGGCAATTTCTTGAACATCGATGGGTATTTGACCAATAGACTGAGTAGCGTCAACAAGAAAAGGGATGCCATGTCTTTTTGCACATAGTCCGGCTTCCTGGATTGGATTAATAAGACCGCCCTGACTAGGTACATGAGTGAGAGCTATTAATTTAACCTTCACATCAATTTTTCTCTCCAAATC
>JACCSX010000041.1 GCA_013812775.1 Tatlockia sp.
TCTTATAGGGCTTTAGAAATAGCTCTTGATGCTTATTTTGAGAAATTAATAAAAGCAGTTGAGCAAGACGATATGTCGCAAACTGCTCATATGATAAAGACAGGATTTCCTATTACTATGCGCGATAACCAAGGCAATAATCTACTGCATAGAGCAGCTCAAGCAGGTAGTAGCAATGTCTTTAAATATCTCTTAAAAGAGAACTCTAAACTTATTATGCATCAAAACAAACAAGGGCTTACGCCACTGGATGTTATGCACGACAATATAAAACCGCTGTTATTATCGTTATTGCAATAATAACTTTTAGATAATAATTATGGAGAATTTACAAACTCTTTTCATCTTACGCCTCTTCGTGGCAAATCACCCAGAGTAATCTTTCGATTACTCTTCAAGTGAATAAGAAACTAAAAAGTTAACTTAATTTTTCTACAGGTCTGTTTCTAATGCTAGATAAAAAGTTGTAAACAGAAGGACTAATAAGGTTATCTACACCGTTACCTAAGCGTGAAGTGACCTCTACATAAGCTTTCCAGGTAATTCCAAAAGCTATCAAAATTGACAGCGCGGCCCAGTTCTGCCGTACGCCCAGTAAACTTGTTGGATTGGATGATCTACTGGATACTAGCCACGCAAAAGAGCTAGCAACTGTAGAACCGATATCGCCGTTCCCGTAATAGCTCGTAATAATCCGTTTATCTCTATACACTTCAAAAAGTATATCTGCTGCGATAGCAGACACAAAGGGCGCAACACAGTAGTGATTTAGACCCTTAATCTTCCCTCTTATATTCCAATCATTTACAACAGAATTAGGCACAGGTATCTGATAGCTTTGCATTAGGCCTCTTAACCAGTCTTGATTTATTCCATTTAAAGATTGGGCATCTGTAAGCTGGGATAAATGACGTAAATTATTGTATCTAAATACTGCTTCGGCCTCATATTTTTTTATGAGTGCTTTCGGAAGATCAGGTTGCCTAACCTTATCAAAAGCGGTTTTAATATCACCAATACAAGTCGTTACTTGCTGGTTATCATCTAAACTTTCTAACAATAGTTTATGGGATACCAAATAAGCTTGTTGCAATAACCAGTTCTTATCTATTTCTTCTACTGATAGTGCTGGTACTTGATCCCATAGTATACGTAAGCTGTTATATAACTCTAAGGTAATCCTTTTAGCAGACTCTATATCAAGCTTTTGAATACGAGCACCTCCTAATTCATCAATTAGTGAGACAAGCTTTTCTCCTAAAGCTTCTAAGCGTTTCTCATAAGAAAGCGCTTTAATTGCTTTATTTGTCTTTTGATATCTAATGACATCTGCTTGCATAAAAAGTGCTCGCATATCATCATTATTGCGCATACCAAACAACGATGGCAATGCCGTACAAGACAATGTTATAACTATAAAAATTTTTCTGAAATCCATGGCATCCCTTGTAATATTGGCGTGGTTTTGAAAGAGCTTAATGTAAGGCTTTATACTGTTTTTAATTATAATCGTATTTAGCTAAAATGCAATGTAACTATTTTTTGTTTTAAGCTTTTGTGTGATGACTAAGTTTGTTTAACCAATCAGCATCTAGAGCATTTATTGAACTAGCTTGAGGTAGCTTTGATAATTGGCGTAAATTGTTATATTTAGCTAAAGCCTCTAGAGTATAAGAAGAGCGCGGCATTGGAGCAATATCTACTACTGTAAGCTTACTGCAAGCATTTTTAATATCAGTAACGTAGCGAGCTATTTTTTTACCGTCCTCTAAATTTTCTAGCAATAGGTTATTATTCACCAAATAGAAGTGTTGCATAAGCCAACTATAATCTATTTTATCTAACGTGTAAGCAGGTTCTTGATCCCAGAATATACGCAAGCTGTTGTATAATTTTAAAGTACTATTTTCATTCTGACTTAGATTAAGCTGTTGAATGCTTTTTAAGCTACCAATTACTAAGCTAAACTTTATTCGTAAAGCTTTTAAGCGCTCTTCATATGAAAGTTGGCGCAACTCAAAAATTCCCCCTGTAAAGCGTTGTAACATAATATCAACTTTCAGAAAACGTATACCTAAGCATTGTATATCCATATCCACTTGTTCTACATTTGCTTTAAACTGTTCTATACGTGTACCAACTTGTTCTACATTTGTTTTAAACTGTTCTATATCTACACCAACTTGTTTCACGCCTGCTTTAAATTGTTCCATGTCTGCATCAAACTGTTTTAGGCCTGTACGCCAGCTGTCATCAGGGTGCATAGCAAACAACGATGATAAAGCCATACAAGCGGGAATTATAATGATAAAACGTTTTCTGTAATTCATGATTTCCTTTATACGTATTAGTGTTTTTTAGAGATAATGTTATATATTATTTACTGAATAGAACATCGAGAATTTTCAAACCAGCCTGGAGTTGATACTCGTATAATAAACTCAGCTGTAAATTCTTTGTTATGCATAAGGCCAACAGCAAAGGGATACAGGCCCGCTTTGTTTTGCTTAAGTAGCCCTTTATTTTTGTCCTCTAATTGAAAGAGCAGCTCTATTACTTTTTTGCTTGGGTAGGATATACCATCTTTTACGCTACCTTTAAAGGCGTAATGCCAGAGATTATTACCGTTTCTATCTTTTACATACAGACTATTAAAGCCTTTTTTAAGTAAAAGTTTTACTGTATCGCTATCGTCCTGAGCTGCTGCTTTTAGTAATTGCTGACGCTTAAGATCTACATATGCTTTAATAACTGGATGAGTAGTATAATACTTAACAGGTAATTGAGGACAAGTATCTATAAAAGGAGCCAAAGAATCTAATTTTTGTTGATTATGCTCATTACCAAGATCAATCGTACCTTTTATCATCTTTGTTATAAAGTTCATCTGATCAAGACTAGTGTGGACTTTTGGAATAAACCAGCGAGTTATAAGCTGAGACGCAGAAGTTGTAAGTACTTGATTGTCATCCTGAGTAAATGCTAAAGAATGTATAGTTTCGTTGCGATCAAATATAAATTCTCTGTATTCTAATGTTTTTATATTCCACAAGCGCACAGAACCACCTGAGCTCGTTAAAGCATAGTTACTGTCATGACTAAATGCTACTTGAGCTGTATCGAAAGCAAAAGAACTTTCAAAGCTTTTAGACAGTGGCGTATTAAGTTCTTTATACTCTTGGTTAGATAAGTTGCATAAATAAGACCTACCCCATTCAGCAATTAAAAGATATTTACCATCAGGACTAAATCCTAGAGAGTGAGGCAGAACACTATCACTAATTTGGAATTTTCTACAATCCAAAGTACGCAAATTCCATACACTAACAGATCCCTTTAACTCAACAATTGAAACCAAAGTATCATCATGATTAAAAGCGACTGCATATACAGGCTGTTCATGATTAAATACTGTCGTACACTTTAAACTCTCTAAATTATATAAACAAGCATCATGCTCTCCTAAGTCAGTAAGGAGCCATTTACCATCGTTACTGACTGCTAACGTTCTTGCATCACTTTTAAGAGTTTTAAATTTGGATGTACTTAAATCTACTATGTACACCATTCTGTCTTTAGCAGCACCAGAACCGGTCGCTATATGCTTACCATTACAGCTGACAGCAATCCGGCTTACTGCTCCTCTATGACCTATAAGCTGCTTACTCTGTAATGTTTCTAAGTTCCACAATTTTACCTTGCCTGCGTAAGAGCCTGTTATAACAAATTTCCCCTTTGGGTCAATTGCTGCTGTGCTTGGCCACGAGCACTCATATTTCTGACTTTTACCTTGTATCGGTAAAGCATGAGCAAGCTCTTCTGCGTGTTTACTAAAGAATATCTCTCTTATTTTATTTTGAATGTGTACTGGTAACTTATTAAAAACTTGGTTTAAAACAGTCTCAGATAAACCAGCAAAAAATAAATCGGTATAGTCTGTATTAGCCAGAGATTGCACTTCTGCCAATCCTGCCAACTGCCGTAAATTATTATATTTAGACAATGCTTCTGTAGAATAATTATTACGAAAAGCTGAAGCAAGATCAGGGTTTTTAAGTTTGTCACAAGCGTTATCAATAGCTATAATAAAATCTGCTATTTTTTGAGCATCATCTAACGTTTCAAGCACTACATTGTTATATACTAAGTATGCTTTTTGCGATAGCCATTTTCCATCTAATTCATCAAAAGATTGAGCAATAGCTTGATCCCATAGGACACGCACAGTATTGTATAGTTTTAAAGCAAGATTTTTATCAGAATCTAAGTTATGCTTTTCAACAACTTTTATAGTTTCAATGAGTAAACTAAAATGTCTTTGTAGTACTTGTAAGCGTTCTTCATAAGAAAGTGCTTGTAACTTTTGCTTTTCATCTTGATAGAGGCGTATATCTTGTTGTCGATTTATCTCTAGATCTACACTTACCATGTCCATAGGGTGCATACCAAACAAAGGTGGCACTACGGTGTAATACAGCATTAGAGCTATAAAAAAAATTCTGGAATTCATACGGTCTTTACCTTAATGATATTTTTAAAAATTTTAATTTAATAAATTATATATTTTTTAATTATAACAAAATTGAAATAAAGATCAATTAAGATGAGTTTTAATTTGCTAGCCCAGTGCTGTAGCAAACAAGCTATCTTCGGACATTAACTACATTACTTATACTAAGTTTAACTTTTTTATGACAGCTAAAAGATAGACATTCAATCCAATACTTTGACAAGCCATTCTTGAATATTTCTTTTATCGAAGCTAAAGTTTGCACCTACTAATACTATACTTTTATTACTATGCAAATATTTTTGGTAATAGCGCTTATCTTCTATTTGTTGTAAAGCACTTGCTGCTGATTGATTTAGTTTAAATTCGAAGATATATATATGGTAATTAGTTTCGATAGTAGCATCTATTCTACCTTCATTTGTAACTACTTCAGCGTGTACGTAAGCACCAATTAGACTTACAATAACATAAAAAATAGATTGATAGTATTTCTCTTGAGCAAGCTGTACATTATAGGGAATAGCTGCAAAAAAGATTTCAAGAGTAGAAAAGAACAGGCTAAGATTATTATTTCTTAATGCTTGTGTAAGCTTAAATATATTATTACTTAACAGAGAAATAGGCGCATTTGTTAAGCTGTTTACAAAATAATAGAGAAACGAAATTTTAGTTTCTTCGTTAGGATAATCTAGCTGATAATTACGTGTTTGCTCATTATAGCTCTTTATAGTTAAATAGCCTGTCTGAAGCAATAGCAATGTAATATCTATATTATCAATATCAAATGATCCCATATCTAATACACTTAATTCAGCCTGATCAATTGCTTCTACCGGATATTTTCTAAAACTAATAAGTTGCACTAAGAATGAAGGGGTTCCCGTTTCAAACCAATAATTAAGCAGTTCGCCACTTGAAAGATACAGCAAAACAGAGTACGGATTATATACTTTTAATGGCTCACGAGAGAATTGATAACCATTATACCAAAGTCGTATGTTTTCCCGCAGTTGAGTTGTAGTCAATTGCTGTTTAGATACTATATGATTAATATGTTGGTCAAAATACTGAGTTACTTCTTCATCCGTATAGCCAAGAAGTGCTGAAGCTTCAGAATTTAATGTTAAATCTTTTAAGTTATTAAGACCCGAAAAAACTGACGTTTTAGAAAATTTTGTAACACCAGTCATAAAAATAAACCGCAAATAAGCATCTGCTGCTTTAATGGCTGCATAGAAGCTACGCAGTATCTCCTGATGAGCTTGAGAAAGTGTAGGCTCTGCTATATGATCCAGTATGGGTTTATCATACTCATCAATAAGTACTACTATTTTTCCAAGTAAGCTTAACTCTCTCACCAGATTTTTTAATGCTTCTTCAGGTGTAGTAACACTACCAATATCTTTACCATACATTTGAGCAGTATCTTTTAAACTCTGTATAATACCACTTTCAAGCTGACTGGTAGTTCGAGAAGAAATAGTAGAGAAATCTAGATATATTACAGGAAACTGCACCCAACTATAGTCACTTTGAGCGATCCACAGTCCATTAAAAAGATGCTTACTGCCTAGAAAAATTTCTTTAAGAGTGGAAAGCAAAAGCGATTTACCAAACCGACGTGGCCGCGAAAGAAAGAAATAATCACCTTGAGTACCGCTAACCAAAGAATAAATCTGCTTAGTTTTATCCACGTACACACAGTTCAAATCAACAATCTTACTAAATGTTTGGATTCCTAAAGGGAGTTTTTTCATAACTTTAATTCTTTTATAACAAGTAAACAAGCTTTTTAGTAGACTGGCTTATCTCTCTCAACTTGTCAATGTTATATATATTAGAAACTCTAGTATGTATAGTATAACTCCAGGCCTCTAGGATAAAGCAACCAACACTTAAGCTTTTCTTATTTTTATTTTTTATTTATGCTACCAGCTAGTTTAATAAACTACAGCTAAAAAACTAAAAATTAGTATAAAAAGGATAAGCATGAGTACACCAACATTTCAAGCTATTGTGCTAGCTGCAGGAAGATCGTCACGTTTTAAAACTACAGCAACTAAGCTTAGTTTCCCCTTATGTGGCCAAGCTATGATAACCTATCCAATACAAGCACTTGCTGAGTTTTCTATGCCTATTACCGTGGTTGTAGGCTATAAAAAAGAAGTAGTACAAGCTCTTTTAGATCAAAAAAATATACCTAATATAACTTATCGTGAACAAGTGCAACAAAAAGGCACTGGACATGCAGTGCTTATTACCCAAGATACTTGGCATGCTGATCATATACTAATCATTAACGGTGATATGCCTCTTATAACTAATAGTATCTTAAAAAATCTTATGGATAAACATATACAGTCAAATGCAACTATTAGTTTTGTCTCCGCTGAAAGCACCGATACATCAGTAACTGGCTATGGCCGCGTAGTAAAACATAATGGGTCATTAGCAATTATAGAAGCACGTGATTTTAAAGCTACTGTGCACGAGCACCCCTACGTTAACGCAGGTATTTATTGTGTGAAAAGAAGCTTTTTAGAAGAAGTGCTGCCTAAACTAGAAACACATGCCAATAGCGGTGAAATATACATAACTGATCTAGTAAAAGCAGCTGATAAAGCTGATTGTATTATTGAAACTACTGTAGCACCTTTTGATCTAGTGCGCGGAGTTAATACACTGCAAGAGTTAGCTGTAGCTGAAAATATTAAGCAACAAGAAATCATAACTTACTTTATGACCAATGGCACCAGACTGGTAGCTCCACACACTTTAACAATTGATGCAACAGTACGTATTGGAAAAGATACTACTATAGCACCAGGAGTACAACTACGTAATGGCACTACTATTGGCGATAACTGTAGCATAGATTCTTATTGTATACTCGATAACGCTCATCTACAAGACCATGCTCGGGTAAAAGCACACTCGGTACTCACTAATATAACTTTACAGGCTGGTACTCAAGTTGGGCCTTTTGCTTACAACACACGAGGCTATGCTCAACAGGCAGGAACACTTTTATGCTTAACATTTTTAAGTACTCGCTTAATTAAGGTTGCAACTCGTTAATTACACGATACTCCTAAGTATGCTATTAAAAGAAGATGCTCTGCGCTGCTTCTTTTAATAGCATACTTAGAATCAACACTTCAGACGTATTATGGTAACTTTAGACTTGACTGAAAAAGCATGGTAAAGTTATATAATAAATACTCTGTGTTTTAGGAGGGGATTGTGCCTACAGAAAAAATTCAAGCGCTTATTTTAGCAGCAGGCAAATC
>JACCSX010000053.1 GCA_013812775.1 Tatlockia sp.
CGAGAAATTAAATACACTAATGAACCCATAGGTGCAGTTAAATTACTAGCTGATTTTTTGCCACCACCTGAACAATTAGTTTTGAAAGAGGAAACGGTAAAGGTAACCCTTGCTTTAACAAAAGAAAGTGTCGATTTTTTCAAAAAAATAGCCAGAGAGAAACATACCCATTATCAAACGATGATAAGGGTATTACTTGAACAATATACTGAGCATTATCGAAAGTAGATGAAAGTGTCTTGTTTAATATCACTCACAACCATTTTATTAAATTAAAGCACTTTTGTGCAAAATATGCACTAAATATAAAAACATATATTACAATTTTTCCTAATTTTAAAAGAGTTTTAAATATGATAGATATTAAAGGAATTAATAAAGCTGTATTAGTTGCAGCGTTATTTAATAACAGTAAACCATTGGCTGCCCAAAGCAATTGCTTAATGACAGTACCTGATGCTCAAGAATATTTAGATGAGGGTCAAACTTATTTTGATTATCTGATCGATAGAATTATGAAAATTGATGTTTCCGGCGATACAATGTATGATCGTTATAACGGGTTTGGCGCAGCTAACAGAGTTGTTGAAACCATCAGAAAAGCCCCAACTGAAGAATTCAAATTAGATGATGAAGAAATAAGCGTTTCAAGTATTTCTATTTTCAAATAGGGGTTAATTTCATCTGGCGCTGATTTATCAGTATTACCCGCTACAACCCTTTATGCAGGAAGGCTTATAGAGCGAGCAGTGATGATTTCATTGTCTAACAGTGGTTTCGCAGCCTCATGAATTTTTATGATTTTTTCTGATTTGCAAAATGTAAAAGTTTCAAGCTTATTAGAATATTGCCAAGCAATAGTAGTCATAAGTCTAGCTTTTAATTTTATTGTCAATGTATGGCCTAGCGCTCCGGAACTTGCGCTTTGATGCAAAACCCAAAAAATATTTGTAATAACGAAAAGCATATGGTTCTTATTTATGGCGGATATACTTCAAGCTATTTACTATTAATTTAGAGAGCATTCTTTTCTTTAGAATTCAGAAAAAAATATGGCAATAAGGTATTTACTTAATCATAATGGCACATATTATGTGCTAAATTTTTGCGTCAGAGCGCAAGTTCCAGAGTGCTAAGCCTATTAGTATGAATTTAATGGTATTTTTATCCAAGAGCATCGCAGCCGCGTTGCTAAATTTTGCAATTTGGAATATAATAGAACAATGTACCTTTTTTTGTGGCAACTTAATGAAGCACGTTAATAAATATAGTATTAATTTAATGTGGATTAATAGCCACAAAGACGAACATTGCAAATATATTTGTAATGGTAAATCCAAAAAAGACATGGATTATGAGTTAAATCAAATTACAAAATGGTGTACTGCTAACCCAGAAGCGGTAATTAATTTTTGGTATGATAGTGAGTGCGCAACCAAAGAAGCCATAGAAAACACAAAAGAATTAGTAAAACAGATTTCTGCGAAAGTACAATTAAGAGACATAAGAGAAATTTCCTTTGTTCAAAATAATTCGGATATATTTCTAGAATCTATACCAGTATATTTTCGAATTGATTTTTTGAAACTAATTATTTCATTATATCTTATGGAAAATGAAGAATTAGACTCCGTTATTTATACTGATATGAGTATCGGAGATAAAGCAGACAAGGTCATTTCAAAACAAGAGCTTTTCAGCCCAGAATCTTTAAAAAATCTTAATCAATATGGCATGTTGCTTGGTAACGATGGAATAAAACGCGAAAATCAATTTATTCAAACTATTAATACGCCTGATTTAATCAAATCATTGAAACATGCAATTGATAGTTGTTTATTATTAGCTACTAATACTTTAAATGATGCAATAAACAAACAAGATTCATCAACTTTATGTTCCTTACATAAAGTGGCATATAATTCCACCATTTATAATGTTCATATATATCAGCTAATGCTTCAAAGCAAAAAGCCCCTAACAATTCGAGCTGATATTGTAAATGAAGGAATCCAAACGGAGTGGGTGGATTATAATCCGGAAAAACATGGACCTATTATTTTTGGTAATTTGTTCATAAACTGGAAGCATGGCTGTTTTTATTTTGATAAAGACAGTGGGCAAGATATCGCTTTAGACGAGATAGTGAAGCTCCCTTCTGGATTGGAGCTGCATGCGGCTATTGGCACATATTGCACCGTTAAAGAACCTCATTGTAAAAATATTGAGCGCACAGATTTAAATCCAGGTAAGAGGGGAAGCGATCATAGTTGGTTTGGCCCTTTGCCATTGCCAGCACAGAAAAAGAGCTTTGAGTGCACATTATGGTCAAATGAAACAAATAAAATAGCAAATAAACACAAAATAGAAGTGAACCAACTCAAATTAGAACTTAATAGTCATAAAGTTGAGCTCAATAATTTGATAAATAAGCTTCAATTTAAACATAGCGAATTGGAAAAAAAAGGTAGCAATAATGTAGACTATCAAAAGTTAGCAGAAAATGTAGATGACCTGCATATCACTTTGAAGGCACAGATGAAATTCTTCGAAGACCCATCAGCTAGTAAATTTCAAAACTTTCATAAAACCTGTATGAATGAAATTAATGACCTAATAAAAAATTCTCAACATCACAGAGGTTGGCATCAAATTAACCCTATAATAAGAGCTATAGTTGGTGTTCTTGCCGCAATTACGGTAGTACCTGCATTAGTCGTTATGTTAAAATCCAAGTCCGGGTTCTTTCAAACATTCTTTGCAACATCTAAGCCTGATACTATGCAAATAGCAGAAGAATTAAAAAGTAAAATAGAAGAGATTGATAATAAGATAAATCCCAAACAGCCCGACCTCCATTTTTCTTGAAAGCCATTAAAAAAAGTCCGGCATTATAGGGTCTGCCACAAAAAGTTATCCACCAAGGTTAATCTGTATTTTTAGTTCTGTCGAAATTTGGGGTGCGACAAGGAACGGAATGAAAAGTTACCTTAAGCGCTTATCTCATTGTAAATAATGAAATTTTAAATTAAGGAATTAAATCAATATTTACCTATGAGGTTTTGGGGTGACGATCTGGATTATGATCTAACTAACTGACCCGGATATAGCCGATGTTTTGCCTTTTGCAGTCATAAAGTTATTATTAGTTGATGTGTCAAGTTAGAGTTTATAAGGTTAAATGGATTGTGTTAATCAATTTAAAATTACACCCTACTTAGACAATTTTTTATAAGTTTTAGAATGACAAGTTAGGGTATACTCTAAATGCACAGCTAAACATTAAAGATATTAGTTTGCGTCATTTTCAATAATTTTTTGTCCTGGCTAAAAGGGAAGGGCTAGGCATCAATTGATATCTATTGCAAGGGTATGCTCTATTGATATAGTTATCTGGAACAGCTTAATAGGAGATACCCTATTGTGAGCTATCCTGGTCATTCACCTGTCAAAGATTACAAGACTCCCAAACCATCTCTTTCTATCATTTTCAAAAAACGGCAGGCAATTTTATCTGGTGATCTAACATTTCTTTCCCATTTACTTATGGTATCTGCGGTTACCCCTACGATATCAGCAAAAACTTTTTGTGAGCAATGTAACTTTTCACGAATACGTTGAATTTTTTTCCCATCATATTTTTGTGGGGCAGGAATTTTAATTTCACGGGCTGTCAACATCATCATTTCGTTATACTGATCTACAGTAATTAATCCTACCTTAAATAATGCTTCAGCCTCGTCGCGGCTTTGTTTCAATATGTTATTCATTACCTTTCCTTTTCTAACCTGTAAAATACTTTGGCGGAAATGGCTTTTTCAATTTCTTTTTCACCCATTCCAAAATAAATTTTTGCACGCGCCTTTAGAGCCATTCTCTCTTTGTCAGTAATTGTGGATCTTTCATTTTTATTAAAAGCATACATAAAAAATAAGTCGCTCCCTTTTTTGTAAGCAATTATTAAACGAGAACCGGCTGATTTTCCTTTTGATGAGCTGTTTGAAATCCGTTTTTTATAAAGATGCCCACCAAGATTAGCTTCATAAATACCCTCGGTAATTTCTTTAGCAGCCATTCTCAAATCATCGTTAGAAATGTCATTCTCGTTATCAAACCATTTTTTTATTTCTATTGAGAGGAATAAGTTCAAGGAGAATCAGTAACAAGTCTAGGTATTAAAACTATAGTCTTTAAGCCCATATAAGTCAAGATTTTTTTACGCGAGTCATCTATCATACCCCATTAGGTCGTGGCATTTGGTATTTACCCCTACTGGTGATTTGGAAAGTGATGTTTTTTCACGTACTCTGTATTGCAGAATTAATTTCAGTATTGTTCAGGGTTCCTATAGTCCCATTTGAACGGTTCATGTTAAAGCTCTTATCGAGAAACTCTTTTAAATAATTTATGTTTACTACATTAGCCAGGTAAGTAAAAACTAGAGTATCTCCAACAAAAAGAGATAAATTTTTATTTGATTTTACTTTATGCTTAACCCATTTATGAGTCTTTGCAGAGATTGGTATTTCTTTATAATCTATTACCCATATTTCTGCATTTGTAACAATAAGGGGCATTACTTGATGGTCGGCCGGGATTCCAGCAATAAGGGCCATTTGCAGTATATTTTTTTGCCATCACCACTTTGGCGTATTAGGCGACAATTATCTTTGCCGGTTGACGACAATTAGGACTGCCGGTCTTAACTAGCTATTGTTAAAGGACATTGAACACTTTTGGAGTGCTTAGATGTCTGGACAATGGCTTACGTCGAACCA
>JACCSX010000054.1 GCA_013812775.1 Tatlockia sp.
GGTTCGACGTAAGCCATTGTCCAGACATCTAAGCACTCCAAAAGTGTTCAATGTCCTTTAACAATAGCTAGTTAAGACCGGCAGTCCTAATTGTCGTCAACCGGCAAAGATAATTGTCGCCTAATAAGTTATAACATTACAACTGATATAAGCGCGCTTTTTAGCATCGGCCATAGTATTTATGGTATGAATCATTTAGTGGGTTATTTAGTATTACAATTACCGTTTGACTGCCGAATTTAAAAAGTTTACATCTTGTGTTCCATGCACTCTAAAACATGAATACCATTGCGCAATTACGCAATTAAAACTCTTCTCGCCCACCAACTCACCGCACGTTTTTTTAACATCAAGAATATAATTACCTCGTTCCCTCTCATAGATAGTTATGTCAAAGCCTTATAAGCATTAATGTGGTACAAATCACCAAGCTCTTTCATCTGCTCATGGGTTCTTGCTTTTCGTTCCAGGTAGGACTCTTCCATTGAACCATTGACTTCAATGACTAACGTTTTATTGCCTTTCTTTATCATGAAATCTGGTAAAACGGCTCGCTTCTCGCCATCTTTTAAGGAAGGAAGTTCAATCCCCAATAAGGGTTTAATGATTTGAAAAGGACAGCCTTTTTTGTTTGCATCAAAATAAAGACGATAGAGATGGCGCATGACTTCCCGCTCATAGAAACTATCGACTGGAAAATAGGACTCTTCGGAATACGTGGGCATCACATTAGCTTTGACAGGCTGATAAAACCAGGGCGATTGGGCTGTGGTACTAATTAAAACTAAGGCCATATAAGGCGCTGTTCGTTCTGAAAACCGCCCTGATGATTTGAAAATTTTTGTTGCAATTTTTAAGGGTTGAGTGGTTTTGTTAGGGAAAATAACCTCCAGGGTATCTTCATAGAAGGATTTCACCCGTACTAACGCCAATGCATGTTTTTCATCGCTCTTTGGCCATGTCTTGTCTTCTTTCAAACAAGTGGCTCGGTATTTAATTTTGTTGGGGTTTAATTCAAAATAATTAAAAAGAGAAAGTCCTTTTCTTAGCTCTAAACATTTCGCTGCATTGATTAACGACTCTTGCGGTGTACTGCGATTGACAGAATTAACGACATTTAGTTCTGCTTTTTCCAATAGATTAAAAGGGCGCGAGCCACTTTGAGTAGCCCTACCCCACCCTTTCGGTTTTTAACCGATTTATCGTCAGAGGGTTTAAGTACACCCTTTGACTTTTTACCCATTAGGTTTAAAGGCGCATTGCTTTTTAATATGAAATGGCGCTCAGGTGAAGCTCTGTCATAATGTTCATAAACTCGTTCTTTAAAAAGACAAGAATCAGCATGCTCTTCTCTTGAGGTAATTCTGCGCAGATAAAAGTTACCACTTGAGGCCTTATTAATCCGAAACACCGGTTGGATGAGACTGTCCAAGCAATTACATTGAATCCATAAATTGCGTTCATGAATTGCCCTGCATAAGGTATGGAGTGCCTTTTTGCCGGCGTTATCAATTAAAGTCTCTAGCAGGCCTAGTGTGTACGTAGGGCATGTTTTCAGTCAAGATTAGTTCCGTATTGCATGATGTAGTTGTAATAACTTACTTAATCGAACTTTTCTGGGATCAAAATGTCAATTACATCTAAATGTTCAGTTGCAGAACTATTTTAAAATCCCTGGGTTATCAACCTACTTAATTATAATTGATCGATGTGGACTGATATAACACTGGAATGTTGTCCGAAAACAGTTCCGACGTACACACTAGGCCATCATCATTATTTTCAGCGGTATGGCTCTTCATTCTTAAGCTCCTTTTTTAGTCTCTCTGTGGCAACTCTCGGTGTAAATGCATCAGACCGCTACAACTCACAAGCAGCTTCCCGGCAAGGACTATCCAACTCCTTTGGACAAACCGCGAATCAAGAGTTTCAACAATATGCCAACATCCAAAATACGATAAGACCCCCGCAGGGTACTGAAATAACCATTATGGTGAATAAAGACTTATCCTTTGAAGAAGCATTGGCCTCTCTTGCGGGTCAACCATGAGCCTTGCCCTGCAAACCTATTTAAAACCCTTAGACTCTTTTTTAGCACGAAAAGAGGTGTCTGAAATTTGTATTAATAAGCCAGGTGAATTGTGGCTTGAAGAAAAGGGGCAGTTTACCCGCCATGAAGTGGTGGAATTGACTGAAAAACGACTGCGGTTTTTAGCCCATTTAATTGCAGAATACAATCATAAAAACCTGTCTGAATTAAAGCCCTTGTTATCAGCTACCTTGCCCAATGGTGAGCGTTGTCAATTAGTGTTACCGCCCGCTTGCGAAAGAGGCCAATTCATTTGCGCTATCAGAAAGCCAACGGTTGCCGATTTAAGTTTAATGGATTGGGAGACGCGGGGCGCTTTCCAACAAGTCAATGAACAAAATGCACGACGCCTAAACCCTATTAAAAAAACGTTAGAACAGCACTTTCAAAACGGCCAATGGCAAGCCTTGTTATCGTTTGCAATTCGCTCCAAGCTTAATATCCTTTTTTGCGGCGGCACATCCACTGCAAAAACAACCTTATTAAATTCCTGTTTAAAGGAAATTCCTACCTCTGAGCGCCTAATTACCATTGAAGGGGTAAGGGAGGTTGTCACTACACTACCCAACAGCGTTCATCTGCTTGCCAATGAAGAAGCAGACAATCAAAGTACGGTGTCCATCCTGGATTTGCTCAAAGTTTGTTTTCGTCTACGACCAGACCGTATTTTTTTATCAGAACTGCGCGCTAAAGAAGCCTATCCCTTTCTTAGGGCGTGTATTTCAGGACATCCTGGCAGCTTAACCACACTGCATGCCGATTCAGTCGCCTCTGCGAAAGAACAACTGTGTTTTATGTTAAGTGAAGCACCTGAGCTGCAAGCTGCCAGTGAAGAGCGTTTGCAACGTTTAATTCGTACATCAGTTCACTTAATTGTGCAAATGGCGCGAGCTGATGATGGCCGACGCTTTATTGAAGCCATTGATATTGAAGGAGTTCTTAATGATTTGGTTTAATGTGCTTGCCGCAATTGCCTTTATGGGCTGTCTCTATAAGGGCTTGCCTCCAAACGGACAGCATGGACTTATCATCCTTGTAAAATGGGTGGCCTTCTTAAGTGGTATTGTCTTTATTGTACTATCCCTGTGGTCCTATATTTTCTACACTCTAAAAGGGCTACCCCTGGCGCCTTTAAGACCCTGGTCAGTTTTACCCTTGCTTCAATACAGCGGGTCTTTTGACACCCTAACCAATCTTTATTTATGGTTATTTCCCCTTACCTGTACAGGGGTTCTTACCATGGCGTTATTAACGCCCTTGTTTAAACCTGCCTGGCATTCAATTTATGGTGAGGCGCATTGGGCAAGTCGCCATGAAATCAAAAAGATGGGGTTTTTAAATGACAGAGGCGATGTGGTTATTGGCAAATTAGGCAATCAACTACTGCGCTATACCTTAACCAATCATCTTTTGGTGTTTGCACCCTCACGCTCTGGTAAAGGGGTGGCCCTTGTGATTCCTAATGCATTGAGCTGGGTTGGCTCGCTTCTCGCTTTGGATAATAAATATGAAGTTTTTAAATACACTAGTGGGTATCGAGAGGCACTTGGCAACAAAGTATATCGCTTCTCACCGGCGAACAAGGACTTTCAAACCCACTGCATTAATCCGCTGGATTATGTGGATAAAACAAACCCTAGCAAACGAATTAATGATTTACAGTTAATTCTAGATATTTTAATCGCCCACTCTGGTGATGAAAATAAAATGTGGGTTGAAGAGGCACGTTCCCTTGCCCTTGGTTTATTGCTCTGGCTTATGCAAAGTGACAGGCTCTTTGCCTTAAGCGAATTATCAGCCATCGTGAAAGGAGGCAACTTAAGTGAATTTGCCACCCAAATTATAGAAGACAACACCATTGCTGATAATCTAATCACGATTGATCCCGCAGCCTATCTTGCCATTCAAAATTTTTTACAAAAAGCACCAAAAGAACAATCAGGGGTTCGAACAACTATCGCCTCCATGTTAAGACTCTGGGAAGACCCTCTTATTTGTGCTGCCACAAACCATTCTGATGTTGATTTCAGAGACATGCGAAAAACGCCTATCACCCTCTACTTATCCTTTGGAACCAATCAAATATCTCTTTTATCGCCTCTTATTAATCTGATTATCCAACTGTTTTTAAACATCATGCTTGCAGAGCTTCCAAGCACTGATGAGCCTCATAAAGCCCTTTGTTTATTGGATGAATTTACCCGTTTTGGGCGCATGGATAAATTAAAGGATGGCTTTGGTGATTTGGCAGGCTATGGGGTGCACTTAATCCCCATTATCCAAAATTTAGGCCAATTTTACTCAGTTTATGGCAGTCGTGATAACAGCGATATTTTCTTTCAAAACACGGATGTAAAAATCGGCTTTCGCCAAAATTCGCCAACGGATAAAGAGTTTCTGTCTAAAGAATTAGGCACACAAACGATTCGCATTAAAAATCGCAGCTATGCAACCAATCGAGAGGGCAGCAATTACAGTGAAAGCCTCATTGAAAGGCCTTTGCAAACACCGGCTCAAATTGCGCGGTTTCCTAAGAAAAAGCAAATGATTATGACCGGAGAGGGCGTTATTCGTTGTAACAAGATTATTTATTACAAAGACAAAGCCTTTAAGAATAAGTTGTTAGCCGCGATTGTAATTCCTACCGTTATCCCGCAATTCCCTGTCATTGATGTCAAAAAAGAGGAAGTGAATGACGAGACGCCCTTGATTGAACCGCCTAAGAAAAAACGCTTCCCTGTCAAGGCAGCAGGGGAGCCAATTGAAAAATCCCTCTCATCCTTAATGACTACTTTCCAGCAGGACGACTCTAACCCAAATTTGCTTCGAGTGGATAGACAAACAGGTGAGATATTAAATGAGTTAGCGAACGCTTTTGATACCTATGAGCAAGAAGGAAAAGACCAATGAAAACTTTAGCACCCAGCACCAAGCTTGCGCTACGCCTTGGCTTCAAAACCAAAGCCTACCAGCAATTTATAGCAGAAGAGGCATTAGAGCGTCGCAATGAAGAGAGACGAGAAGCCTATTTAACCCATCCGCGTGAAGTTGTTCTTAGAGAGTATCCAGAAACAAGGCCAATTTATGAGGTGGCTGATACGGCCTTGCGCTTTTATGGCGATGTATTGATTGCAACTCCCACAAGCCTTAATACCAATCGTCGCAATCAATTAAGAGCGCAAGCTATCTCCCTTGATGCCTTTGCTTTTTTAGAGGCCAATAATGCAATTCCTTCTTATAGTCGGGAAGGTCGTCATGAAGAAGCAAGTGTCATTCGCGCTGAGGAACTGCGAACCTTAAGACATGAACTTAATCTAAGCTTTGAAGAAAATGCCCGGGTAAATCCTACCCTTCGACACGATGCCCATGCTCGCTATGCCCAGTTTAGCCGCTTGTTTTTTATGGATGAAAAAGAGGCGGCGAGGCAGTTTCCTGAACTTTCCCCTTTAATAACCGTTAAAAAGCAGGCAAGGCGTTATTTTAGTCAATGGATTGTGGAGGATAAAATTGATAAGGCTGTGAAAGATTGTTTAAATCGGGCGCTCAAAGATTTAGCACGTCATATTCCGCTACCCAATGCTGAAGAGTTAAAGGCTGAAGCCTTAGCGTTACGAAGTTCATGGATTGGAACCCAAAGCTCTATCCCTAATTCACAATTACCAGATGAAAATTCTAAAAAGAGTTCTAAAAAAGACTATCAATACCAGCCCTTTAGTATGATGAAATCTCTGATTGGTAAGAACGGAATTGCTTCAGGGTGGTGGCCTTATAACCCTGATTTATTGGAGCATACCGACCGTATCAATGGCATTGATAATGAAGTGCTTAAAGAACAGTGGGTAACCTCGTTTAGGGGGGAAGTCATGATAATTGTGCATATGGGTCACTTCGTAGATTCAACGGCATTTTAACCGTTGCTGTGTATGGGATATAGGCATTATTCATAGAAAATAATTTTGCATCCCAAAAAAGGAATAATTTAGTATAATTTTTGTTTTTTTTAGTAAAGAAAACACTAAATGCCTTGTTAATTAGACTTGATAAGTTTTTACAAAAACAGGTCTATAGCCCATATGCAGCAAGGGCTGTATCCTGTAATAAATAGGAAAAGTCCTATTTTGACACGTATCATGACTTTCCACGTATCTCCTTTATATACTATGTATGAAATTCAAGAGAGCGATAATGAGCATATAGGGGATATCCCTAAAACGCTTACCAAGCAGGAAAAGAATAAAAAGATGCCTTATACAAGCAACGCTGAGATGGTTGCTGAGCGCTTTCACGTAGATGTTGATTTTTTATCAAAATTAAATCCAGATAAAAACATGAAAAATTTACAGCCAGGAGACCAGTTAAAAGTACCAAATGTACAGCCTTTTAAGATTAAGGAACTTGAAAAAGGAGAAAAGGCACAGAAGCAACCTAAGTTCTCTGCACGAAAAATAAAAATTAGTACTTCCGATCGCATGCTCATGCTTTATGAAGAAGAAAAGCTTTTGGCTGCTTTCCCAATTACCCCGGGTTCTAAAAATTTGCCTGCACCAAAAGGGGTTTGGAAGCTTCAGTCCATTACTTACTTACCCTGGTTTCGCTATGATAAAAAAATGCTTAAAGAAGGAAAGCGGAGCAAGGATTATTACAATATTCCTCCAGGTCCTAACAATCTTGTTGGCATCATTTGGATGAATCTAAACAAGCGTGGCATAGGTATACACGGTAGCAACGAACCTGAGACAGTCGGGCGTTCTACAAGCCATGGCTGCATTCGTTTATCGAATTGGGATGCAATGAAACTAAGCAAAATAGTAACGCCTGGGATCAAGGTATATATTGATAATGATAAGGATTCCATAGCTCAATAATATGACCTGCTGCAAAAGAAATTTATGAAAAACAGATAAGAAAATATTATGGTTTTGGTTTTTTAACTTCGTTTATACCAGGAACTGATGCTTTTATTGCCAGAACGGAATATTTCTTAAGCTTGTTAAAGTTACATGAACTAATTGTAAATAAACTTGATAGACTGCGTCACCCTCTCCCTATGGCTCACTATATTAGGAGTTCTATTACTTTATCTCCACTGTATTTTTTAAACAAATATATAAAGAAATATGAAGATATTTTCAATACAGTCGCTAGAAATAAAATTAGTCTCAGTGAATTATTAAGTTCCTTCCCAATAGTTTCTGATATTTTTCGCCCTGATGAGGTTGCTTTTTTACGCGTTAAGGACGATTGGTATAAGAATTTAGGTCATTCATTATTGAATCCAATAAGATTAATGTCCTCGTTATTAAGATTTTTACATTTTTGCATCGTTGCTATCAGGCCAGAAAATTTGTGGTTCAAAATATATTTGCTGGGGATTGAAAGTATATTTATAATTCCGATAAGAACGTTTATATCTAGTATTGAATGCATTGTTGATTTGGCATTAGATCTTCTAGATACTTTATTATTAGATTCCGTTCGTTTTATCTATGAAGCAGTTGAACAATACCTGGATTTTAAGGATGAAGAATTTGTTTATATACCTTCTGTAGAATATTCAGGTATTATAAATATAATTAACGCTCTGACTAATCGTCCTAACAACCATACCCCTCTTCAATCTAATCATTATACTTTAGAGATAATGTCTCATGAAGGAAAAAATAAATACTTAGAAAATAAAAGATTTTATACCACGATGAAAGATCGTGAAGCATTCTTAGATACTGGTAATTTTTCCAATATATCCGAAAATCAGAAACAAATATTAACCTCGTTCCATAGTCAACTTAATCAATGGCCTAAACTTCGACTATTTGGATCTTTTGCAAAAAATAATGGCATTCCTCAGGATATTTACTCTGTTATACGTCAAAAATTAGTTAATTTAAGCAATGGCGAGGTAGAAATTAAGGAAAATGAAACACAATTACTTATATAATGGTGTCGTGTGGAACAGTTGCTCCCTGAATGCCTTATAGAATATAAGTTGTTTTACAAGTAAATTTAGGGGCTTAGGGAAGTATTGAGCCAATTTGAGATTGCCAAGAAACTTGGTATTGGGCGCGCATCTGTCAGAAGAATGTTGAATAATTAGAAAAAAAACTTTTACAGCAAGAAATTAACTTAAAGTAATCATATTGATTCTTATTTAACCTAAAATGCCCGGTTTTACAATATAAAACACATGACTGATCAATAAGAATGCAGCCGTGGTCATTTCCGTCAGAATCCCGGCCGACCCTCAAAAAGGGGAGGGTGACTGTTCCCCATCCCAAAAAGGATTTACCAATAAAAACGATTGCTAGTATATTTAAACAAGCAGAAATAGAGAGGAGGACATAAGATGCGATATCCAGTTGTTATCCATAAAGATAAAGAGAGTGACTTTGGTGTAATGGTACCAGATATTGCCGGATGTTATTCTGCTGGAAGCACCTATGATGGGCATTAAACAATGTAATTGAAGCTATTGAATGCCATTTAGAAGGTCTTTTATTGGACAATGAATCTCTGCCTGTAGGTACATCCTTAGAGCATTGGATATCTGATGAGTCTTATCAAGGAGGAGTTTGGGCTTTGTGGATATTGATTTAAACCAAATTTCTGGGAAGGCCAAAAGAATTAACATAACAATGCCTGAGCGAGTACTAAACTTAATCGATTTATACGCAAAAAGCCATGCAGTAAAAAAAGGTCATCTTTTCTTATGGATGCAGCTTTAAGTTATATAGAGACGCATAAATAGACGTTGACTAAGTCCGTACCGCTTTAAAGGTGCATCTCAGTAATGGGAGCGGTTACTCGACTAAATGGAACATTTTTTATTGAGTTATAATTCTCATAGTTTTGGATAAATCCTGACTAGAAAACACAAGTTAAAATCCAGCAATACCAAGCTTCAATAAATTAATAAGCACTTGCTGAAAATCTATTTTGCAGCTCGTCTGCACCCGAACTTTCTTTGGTGTATGAGCTAAACAATCCTACCGCACCTAACAGTAAACCGACCCCTAAAGCTGTGCCACCAATCGCTAAGGGTACAACTCCACCACTACCTACACCTATCAAGACAATCGCTCCAGCCAAGATAAAACCGAATGCAAGTACTTTAAATTCTCTACTAGCTAAAATATTCATCAAAAAACTTGAAGAAATCTCACTATTTGAATGTTTAGAATCAGAATTGTTAATAGTAACCTCAGATTTTAGAATTGAGATTTCTTCTTCACTTGGCTCCTTAAAACCGGCGGGTGCAAATCCATGTTTTACAATCCTAAAATATCCTAGGATTTGATTTTCAGGTAACCCAGAAGTCAACTCGTGATTACCATCAAGAAGAGAATTCCAGATAGATATATGATGATTATAAATATGTTCATAGACACGTTCTTGACCTAAATAATCAAGGTGGCTTTCCTTAAGGCCATCTAGGTTAGAGCGAGTAGATTTTATCAGTTTGATGATCTTTAATCCTTTCGAAGTTAAAGGGTGAAAATTATCCTCATTCTCATATTTATAACCCTTTTCTATAACTTTCTCTTGCTCATCAAATCTCAATTCAGAAAAAGGAATATTAAATAAGAATTTATAATTTCCTTCTTTTATCATTTTTATTCTTTCTTTGTAGCTGGGATATTCTCCAGTTTTTTGATCAATATTTGTTTGCATTTGTTCCAATGCAATTTCAATATTTTTTTCACTAATAAAATAGTCTTGGTAGGAATCCCATGAATCATCCTTTATAGTAAAAGATGCGGCAGGAAGTTTAGCATCGTAGCAATATATAGAATAGTTAATGCCTTGTCGTGTAAAGTAAGTATCTCCATCGTCTTCAAATTCGAGATTAAGTCCCTCTATCTTTATTCCTATCTTACGTAATAATTCTGCATCATTTTCAGGTAATTCTTTTATTAACCTAATGTATTTCATAATAAAACCCTAATTGCCTAAATATGGATTTAAATGTACAAAAATAGTAACATATTTAGGGTGTGACTGTCAAATGTACACTTTTTACTGTGCAGGTAACGAGGTGACAACTGTGATCTCGTTACGTACCAACATTTATTTCCAGAGTGGATTTTAGAAAAATAATTTTTGGCATGCACGCTCGAATTGGCGAGTACGGCTCATTAATTCTGATTAATCTGATAATCAGACTTATTGTAACTATCTGTATCGCGGATTCAATTTGTAAGTGCAATCACCAAACTTTTAAACAAATCACTCCAGTTTTAACTCAGTTTTAATGTAATTAATATCTGCTTTAAAAAAATGCGTTGCTTCATTCATTTCTAAATCAT
>JACCSX010000055.1 GCA_013812775.1 Tatlockia sp.
GGTTCGACGTAAGCCATTGTCCAGACATCTAAGCACTCCAAAAGTGTTCAATGTCCTTTAACAATAGCTAGTTAAGACCGGCAGTCCTAATTGTCGTCAACCGGCAAAGATAATTGTCGCCTAATAAAAAATGTTGCTTTTACTTCAGAAATAATTGGATTTGTATTTTTTGAATTATTCTGTGGACTCTCAATAAAGGGTTGTTTCTCTTCGGTAATTGACTGCTGATTTTTATCCTCTTTTTTATAACCAGTATACCTATTTAAATCATCAAGATTGCTAAAATCTGCTCCAGGATAACAATACATAATTGATGCAAATTCTAGTGATAAATAAAAAGTTGTATCATTAATCTTATCTAAATAATCTTTATAATATTCACCAGAAGTTAATTTTAGAAAACCGGAAGCCTTTTCTGCCGTGGGAAAAGTCAATATTGCGCCATATAGTTCACCTTCTTCAAATTTCGCATCAGTATCTTTTAATACTGGATATTCAAGTCGACTTATTTTTTAATATAGAGCAAAAGGATAGTTATTTTGATGCTTTTCAGCGAATATCGTTTGATGTCGCACCCACAATCCATTGTTTATTGTTGCTAGTTTAATGAATTATTTCTGCGGCCTGATCTATCTAGATAGATTAGGTATATCAAAAGGACCGTATTAATCAATACTAATGGAATAGGTGCCTGTGGTTGAAAAAATTTTGAAATCACAGGTACATAAGCAATCGAACAAAAGATGGTTGTGAAAACAATTGCTAAATAGGTAACTGGGAAACTCCACTTTTTTAAAAAAAATAACCCAATTGTGGCTAGCAGATTCAAAATAATAAATAATGCCCCTATTAAAAAGAATAAATGCCCACTCTCAATGTCTGCTTGTTGAAATGCGACTTGAGCTAGTATTACTGGAATTTTCCAGTTGAATATAAGCGTTAGAAATATCAAAAAAGAAACAAATCTACACCCAAATTTAATGTTCTTCAATTTCAGTCTCGAAATAGTTTGAATGAAGTAATATTAGGCCTTTCAAGAAGGTACTTCAAACCAGCCCAATACCTGCAGTTATCCCGCAAAAATTCTATGTAAAGTTAGGAAACAAATTATTTTCCTGATACTTCTTTTATAATTCCCTTAACCCATTGATGCACAGGATTATTTTGGTTACGTGCATGCCAATATAAGTAAATCGGGCAAGGAGGTAAGCTGATCGGTGGTTCTAACAAGGTGATTTGTTTATATTGGGAAAATAATTGACCGAATCTTGCGGTAAAGTCACGATTAAATCTGAGTCTGCCACAATAAACACAGCGGCTAAAAAATGAGGAACTTAAACAACAACATTGCGCTTTAAACCTTTTTGATGGAGGCAATAGTCCATCATCTTGGGTTTCTAAACTCAGTATTACTGCACTTCTTTCATCACGATAAAAAAATTGCACTTTACAAATTAATTCTTTAAACGGTAAATTCAATAACGCATTGATTATTATGGTCGGAGTGACAAGAATCGAACTTGCGACCCCTGTGGCGGCATAGGGAAATTAATGACTGATACCTATCTCATTTTCTATCTGTGAGCGGTAGTGGCAAGGCTTGTGGGTGCTATCCGCAGGTCTTGCCAATTTCCTATCAATGATGCAGCGTGTTTTGGTTATTATCATTAACTTCCAAATTGGTCGCCTTTATAAAAGATGATAATGTATCTCTAATGGCATCTTTTTTATTTGGCTCTAGATGTTTATTAATTTCAAGCCAATCGATAGCTGTCTTACCACTGGATGATTTTCTAAAGGATTGAAGGATAAAATATCATGATAATTTAAAACCTTTTCAATAACCTTAATATTATAATTTGCGCAAATGTTTCGAAGAGCCAAATTGCATTGTTTTTTCTCTAATGCAGTAATCAGCGGTTTATGTTTTTCATCTTTACTATCAATTAGTAAGGATAACTCTTCGATAAGTTTCTCAGTAGGCTCTTTTTTTGATGCTGGTAGGAAAGAATAAGGATTATTTCTCGACGTGTTCAATTGTTTTGGCTTACCTTCAATAACAGTTGCAATAAAACTCTCAATCAATATTGTTGGAATGTCGTCAAGTTTTTGAGGTAAACAACTAAATGATTGGTTGATCTGACATAACTCTTTGTCAGCAGACAGTTGAATATTACCTTCTTTATGTTGAACCACTTGATGATAATGAATTTGACCTTGTTTTATCATTTGAACAACTTGTTCAAGAGAACAAGCATCTAACCGATTAGGATTCATCAGTAAAGTTAAGGATAAACCATGATCGTTTAATAATTTATTCATCAAAATGTGTAAATATATTGCAAAATTAAGATATTACCTAAGTTCAATTGTTCTAAAATGATACAATTATTCAAGTTGAGGATAATATTACCCTTCCAAAAAAACTGGAATTTTATGTTAAATCATTATGACCTTATTAAAATTGCTCGCAAACTTGGCCACAAATCCATTACTTATGACGGTTTATGCAAAGGGTTTACCGGCATGTGGGTTCAAGCGATTTGCTGTGGAAAGGAGGAGGAGTTCAATTTTGAACGCCGATTGCGACTGCTTGGACTATACGCAGACGCACCTGCCCAGCTCAGGCAAGATATTGAGCAAGCGCGTCAATTGAAAAAAGAGATTGATCAAGCCCTTCTATTAGAAAAAGAGGGGAAACAACTCTCTACGCAACAAAAAGCCTTGTTAGAAAATCCAGAACTCGATGAGAAGCAAAAGATTTTATTGGAAATTCCTGCGTTTTTTGATGGGATAGCCGCTTATTATATGCCTTGGAATTTTTCTGAAATGATGGGTGGAAAGATACTTTGGCAATTTAATGAAGTAGAAATATCTCAATATCTCCAATCAACAAAATTAGAACAACTTGGTGGACTAGAATGTGCTTTTCAAACTACTGATCAGTACAAGCCTAAAGAGTTAAGCGATTATCTTTATTCTATTAGTAGTGAACTTAACAATAAACCCAACGTAGCCATAGATTTCATGGCAAATGGGCATTCAATGGGGGTTATGGTTGTTGGGCCTAATCGATTTCGATTATTTGATATTAACCATCTTGATATGAGAGGTAGAATCTACAATAGCGAACAACTTGCTCAAACAATGAATAACCAATTCAATAACTCTCATTGGCTAGGTTGGTTTATTGAGGCTGATCCCCTTGTTCTGTCCACCTCCATCTTTACCAATCAAAATAATCCTATCAATCTTGATAATTTAAAAGCATCGAGCAAGGTTAGTGAATTAACTTCTGCAAAGAATCAATTTACTCTTTTACATGGGGCTGCTGCGAGAAATGATGTCGCTACTTTAAAACGAATCGATTTTAAAAAAATTAATGTGAATCAGTTTGAGGGCGGGGATAATAAGGTTCCAGCTCTGGCTGCAGCAGCGCTCGCTAGTGCTCACGATTCCGCTGAGTACTTACTTTCTCTTCCTGGAATAGACGTAAACCCAGTCGGCACAGAGACCCTACCACTTTTTTGTGCCATCTCAGTAAAAAATTATGATTTGGCGCATAATATTACCGAACATCCATCTTTTAAGCCTGATGCAACAGCTAATTTGGATAACGCACTTCATTTCTTGGCCCATACTAGAAATCCTACTGAAAAGACCCTTTCTTTTGCACGTCATTTAGTTGCCAAGGGTGTGGATATTCATAAGAAAAACAAGGACGGCAATACGCCGCTTTATGAGGCTTGTCTTAGTGGCAATAGTCAGTTAGTTAAATTTTTTTTAAACCAGGGAGCAAACTTAAATGAGTTAAATTCAAAAAATCGAAGCGTTCTCCATGCGGCAGTTATAGGAAACAATATAAACCTTGTGAAACAACTTCTAACCATGGGAGTTGATTGTAACTTACGTGACAAAGAGGGTATGCGGCCCCTTGAGTTGGCCTGTCGAGTAGGTAATCCTGAATTATTATGTTCTGTATTAGATAAAACAACCTTATGGAGAGAGGATATAAAACCCGATTCCAGTCTAGGACAATTAGCTAATTATCTAGGTCCTAAAGTTCAAGCTGTATTTTTGAAAACAGCGCTGGAGAGTTATATTATTACCCCGGCATTTAAATATTGTTATTAAGATATGATATAATTATCCAACTGATTTAAATGGATTTTTACAAAAGATGAGCAATAAGAAGTTATCTTTAAAAGAGTTAGGTACATTAAGAAA
>JACCSX010000063.1 GCA_013812775.1 Tatlockia sp.
CATCCTAAGCTCTAGGCTAAAGCGCCTAAAAACAAAGCCATTTAAACATTCGACTCAACAAAGGCGATCAATTGCGATTTGGAAAGCAAACCCATTTTTACAGCCTCTACCTGACCATTTTTGAAAAGAATGAGAGTGGGAATACTCATAACACCATATTTAGAAGGGATTTGCGGGTTTTCATCGATGTTGATCTTGGCAAAACCGATTTTATCGCCATGACTTGCTGCCACTTCTTCAAGAACAGGCGTTAAGGCACGGCATGGTCCACACCATTCAGCCCAAAAATCGACAAGTACCGGCTTAGTAGAATTCAATACATCCTGCTCAAAACTTGAGTCTGTTATTGCCTTAATATTCTCACTCATGAATAAACCTCAGTTGATTATTTAAAGAAACTCCAAAACATTATCCGCGAAACAGCAACTACAGTCTAGCTTGTTTAGAGGCTGTTGAATTTCGTTTGGCTGCGCGCTCTAGAGATCGCCACAGACCGCCTGCAACACCGATAAGGCCGCAAGGGCCGCAGTCTCCGTGCGTAAAACCCTTGGCCCCATGAGCAGCGGGTTAAAACCGGCAGAAAAGATTTGCTTAAGCTCCTGCTCGCTAAATCCGCCTTCCGGACCAATTAACAAGGCAAGCTCGGATTGTGCAAAACTATAATCGCGCCAGGTTTTCGATTCTCTTGGGTCTAAAACGAATTTTAAAGGCAGGTCATTTTCCTGCAAATAATCTTCAAGCGATAGGACTTTATTTACCAAAGGAATTTGATTGCGACCCGATTGCTCACAGGCAGCTATGGCAATCGCCTGCCATTGAGCCAGTTTTTTTTCCATGCGTGCAGGATCTGATTTCACCACCGAGCGCGAGGTGATTATCGGACTAATGCTGGCGACCCCAAGCTCCACCGCTTTTTGCATGACAAACTCCATGCGTTCACCTTTTGAGATGGCTTGAGCAAGATGGATTTTTCTAGGGGACTCACGGTTCACGACCCGCTCAGCCACAATCTTAACGCTCACTTTTTTCTTTTGAACTGCAATAACAAGCGCATCAAGCTCACGATTATCACCGCAAAAAAGGGTTATTGTATCACCCGGTTGCATACGTAAAACAACACCAACATGTTGCCCTGCTTCAGGCGATAACTCCAATGTTTGATCAAGACGGAAAGAACCGACTTGGTAGATACGTATTTCTCTCATATCCCCTCGCAAAATTTCTCATTCTACTATATACCCTTGAGGAATCTTAGTGCTATGTTAGCGTTTTATTTTTTTGGGGATAAGTCATTATGAACAAGACACGTATCGAATCAGACTCTATGGGAGAAATTGAAGTGTCTGCAGACCGATATTGGGGCGCGCAAACAGAGCGCTCACTTCATCATTTTAATATTGGTAATGACATAATGCCGCGTGAAGTAACCCATGCCTTTGGTATATTAAAAAAAGCCGCAGCTTTGACTAATCTTGAATTAGGTAAACTTTCAAAAGAGAAGGCCGATCTGATTATCAAAGCAGCAGAAGAAGTGAGTGCTGGAAAATTAGATGAACATTTTCCCCTACATGTCTGGCAAACTGGCAGCGGCACTCAATCAAATATGAATGCTAATGAGGTGATCTCCAACCGCGCCATAGAAATGGCGAAAGGAAAAATGGGTTCTAAAACGCCTATTCATCCCAACGATGATGTCAACATGTCGCAATCCTCAAACGATACCTTTCCAACAGCAATGCACATTGCCACAGCTCTTGCTTTCCATGAAAAATTAATTCCTGCTGTTCAGAATTTACGTGAAGCCTTAGTGAAAAAAGTACATGCCTTCAAAAACATCATCAAAATTGGCCGCACTCATTTGCAAGATGCAGTTCCGCTGACTTTGGGTCAGGAATTTTCAGGCTATGTCGCGCAGTTGGACGCCTGCATTCGCCGTTTTAAACAGGTCATGCCGGAATTATATGAACTAGCCTTGGGCGGTACTGCTGTCGGGACAGGTTTAAACTGCCCGCCGCAATTTGCCTCAAAAGCTGCAACCCATATCGCAGAAATTTCCAAGCTTTCCTTTATTTCAGCGCCTAATAAATTTGAAGCCTTAGCCTCTCATGAGCCGTTGGTAATGGCTCATAGCACACTTAAAGCATTAGCCTGTGCTCTGATTAAGATAGCCAACGATATTCGCTGGCTTGCCTCCGGCCCGCGTTGCGGTATTGGTGAATTAATTTTACCTGAAAATGAACCCGGCTCCTCCATCATGCCCGGCAAAGTCAATCCTACCCAATGTGAGGCGATGACGATGGTCTGTGCACAGGTTTTAGGCAATGACACCGCGGTTGCCATTGCGGCAAGTCAGGGAAATTTTGAGCTGAATGTATTTAAGCCAGTTATTATTTTCAATGTATTAAACTCTCTGAATCTCTTGGCAGATTCTTGTAAATCGTTCCAGGAATTTTGTGTTGAAGGGATAGAAGCCAATCAGTCTGTCATTGATTATTACTTGCAAAATTCTTTAATGCTGGTCACGGCTTTAAATCAACACATCGGTTATGATAAGGCGGCTAAAATTGCCAAAACAGCCCATCATGAAAATCTCTCCTTACAAGAAGCTGCCCTAAAACTTGGCTATTTAACAGGGGAGCAATTTAAAGAGTATGTAAAGCCTGAAGATATGGTAAACCCAAAATAAAAGTATCTTGAAAGGGCTCTGAATAGTTTTCTTAGCCCATGCTGCATTCCCTTAAAATTCCCTCATGCCTTCTTTCCGCGCTTTATAGGATTCTACCGTTGAACGCCGGTGGGCTGGCCTAATTAGCCTTCGCGGTGTCCTTCGAGTGCCTCAGGATGCTCGGGTTTAATGAATTCCTAAATACCGTTCGCGGTGAGGAGGAGCGAGTAGCGACGTCTCGAACCGTCAGCCTCGATCTTCCGCATTAGAAGAGCTAAATGCATTTTTTTGGAAG
>JACCSX010000131.1 GCA_013812775.1 Tatlockia sp.
TACCAGTTTGTCCTTGTGTTCATAAACACGGCGTATCAAATCACTGGTGACGCCGGTATACAAGACGTTATTGTGTTTATTGGCCAAGAGGTAAACGTACGATTCCGTATGCATAGGAAGTTCCTTGTTTTGCTGGACTATTTATACCCTGTCAACATCCTGCAGGGATGGGCATATTGCTCAGCACCCTGCGTGGAGCGAAAGCCGCCGGATATTTTTTGTTTGCATTTCATCATGCGTAAATCACGTTCAGCATCATTATTGGTGAATGGAACTGCCGAATCATGAAGAAACCTCAAAACGTCTTAGCGTTGATATGATTTGTTCGTAGTCTTTCATTCGGCTATTTGATCATAACCACATAATTTTTCAATTTTTTTGATGTTATTTGGAAAAATATTTAGACGGTCATCATTTAAAACCAAAAGAATCGTACTTTTGAGAAATCTCTACCACAGCAGGGAGATCCCTCGCTTCGCTCGGGATGACGTGGGGAGTTACTAAAAAGGTCTATAGTTCAAAACAAAACAGCAATCATCAGGCTCAGGACTTTCTAATTCTTCTTCATTCATTAAATAAGATTTGGCGAATTGAACTAAAGATACAGGGATAGCCAAAAGCAAGAACAGGCAAATACCTGCTGAAAATCGAAGAATTTCTAAAGGCACTACGGCCAATAAAGTTAGAGCTTGAATACACTTTCCTTTATGTTGAGAATCCCAAAATAATTTCCGCGAAAGCAGCGGAAAAATCAAATAATCCAAGAGGCCCTTCGAACCTTTACCGGAAAATTCTTCGGAGAAATTCGTATTTTCTTGCGCTTTTTTATCACTTCCTAACATGAAATCAAAGATAGAGTTAAAACCTTGATCACGAATTTTATAATGATTCCCCAAGAGAATATCAAAAGTAGCACAAAGTGCATCTAGAAAATCATGTTTAGAGTGAAAATCTTTTTTAATTTGTTCTGAAACAGTAGTGTCTAAAACCTCTTTATTTTCTCTACGGAGATTATTTATACCTGAATAGGTCGAAGCAGGATTTAAAGCTCTAAAAAAGGGCAAAATAGGCCTTTGTTTTGTTTTTACTAAGGAAATCATATGTTCAACAGACAAATATCTTGCCTTACCTACACCCGTATTAAAAAGGAATGAAAACTCAAGCTCAGTATCAGATCCTTTTAAAATATAAGTAGGATTTTGCTTAATATAATAATAATCATCTGCATTGTAATAGCTTTTAAAATCTGGGTTATGTTGAATCTTAGGTTTTAAAGTTTGCAAATCATTTAAGGCTTCAAGTACTGCCTCTTTGCTCCGAGCAGAAATAAATTTTGATAAAATTGGCTCAGGCTCTTGATTATAACAATTTATGCGCACCATCTCATCACCGCCATTGTAATTAAAAAGCGAAAAGGCATCAGCGTTGAAGTGAAGGTAAATAGCAATTTTTGACATTTCAAATATCCTTGAATTTGTAAGACGGGCATTATATCAAAGACCAATAATTATGCAAGTTGAGTTTGTTTTTAACTTAACTCCACCTTTGTTTTATTGATGTATCAACACTTAGGGTTATGAGGACAATTAATATTTTGTGTAGTAAAATCAAACACCTTGATGAACTTCAATCGAAAGAGGGATAAAACGGCGTTTTGAGATAATAACATGACTCTAACAATATTAAAGAATTGGTGGAAAAATATGAGAAAAACTCCTTTGGAAGCAATTTATGAATTAGATTTAGCATTCAACCAAGGTAATTTAGATAGTGTTTTAAGTTTTTATGAAGATACAGCAACTGTTGTATTAGAGCCAGGAAATGTCATTTCCGGGAAAGCCAGCCTTCAGAAATCCTTTGCTTCTGTTTTAAAACTTAAAGGAAAAGCCACCCAATTAAAAACAAACCTAATTGAATCAGGTGAATTAGCTCTTTTTAGTTCAAAATGGAAGTTTGAGTGGATATCTATAGATGGAAAATCAATGACCAGAGAGAGTTTTGCAACAACGGTGTTTCGAAAGAATCAACAAGGAGAATGGCTGATAGCAATAGACAATTCCTTTGGCCCAGCGGTACTAGGAGATTTAAATTAATTGCTTTAAATTAAACATGAAATGGACCTTTTTTCCAGTATCCCCGCCGAACCTCTACATGACGACACCTATTTGTTTATACTAGATACACTCTTCTTTCCGCGCCTTTGTGCGCGGAATCCAGTCTTCCAATACGGCCGAGGGGCTTAGCGCAAGGGAATACTTCCTGTGTTAAGAGCCTTACTGAGGGAACAACATTTTTTCCAATGCCTCATTCACTGATATCTGAGGTTTCCAGTCGAGCATGTCTTTTGTTTTATTAATATCAAGTTGTAAAGATCCGCATAAACGCTCAAATATTTCTTTTCGTCCGACTAGAGTTGCCGCCCAGCTCAGTAGAATTTGCGGTATTGGTAGCAGGCGGGCAGGCTTATTAACTAGATGGCCAATTCGGCTTAGCAGCTCGGTGGTTGATAAATCATCTCCATCCGATACAAGAAAAACTTGATTTGCAGCACGTGGATTGCTTATACAAGTCAAAATAAGGCTATTCAAATTTTCTATCGAGACAAACGATCGTTTATTTGTAACCGCACCTAAGGGTATAGGAAGCCCTTTTTGTAACCAAAAAAGCATGCGTTGAAAATTACCTTTAACACCAGGACCGTAAACCAAAGGCGGTCGGATTATCACAACTTCCATGCCTGTTTTGGCGGCTAGTTCTTGTAAACCCTGTTCTGCTTCATATTTAGAAATCGCATAGGGATCCTGGGGATTAGGTAAATCATCGGCAGAAAAGGGTTTATTAGCAAAGGTTGATTCACCGTTTACCTTTATTGAGCTGATAAAAATAAAACGCTTAACGCCTGAGCTAGCTGCTTGAGCTGCTAACTTTAGCGTACCCTCAGTATTAACCTTTCTGAATTCTTGCAGAGGTTCTTTTGCTTTTTCATTCATAATATGAGCACGAGCAGCAGCATGGATGACCAGATCACAGCCCTCAATAACCTCAGTCCAATTTGTTTGAGCAGAAAGATCAATTGATCTATAAATGCATATTTCTGGCGCAAAGAGTTGAGCTTTGGGAGTCCTGACTGCAATTCTTAGAGCATAATCATTCTGTTCTGCAAGTTTTTTAAGTAATTGCTGCCCTACAAAACCAGTTGCTCCGGTCAGTAATATGTTTTTAACCAGCGACTGCTTCATATAGTTTCTCATATTCCATTACCATTTTATCAGCAGTAAAAAGCTCCCAATATCGTGCTGCTGCACGCTCACCCATTTCGGCTCTCTTATCAGGATTATCCCAAAGATCTTGCATTGCATTGCGAAGTGCTTGTGGGTCGTTTGGTGGCACGACAATACCCGTTTCCTTGTCAATATTAATATAAGTTGTTCCAGTACCAATCTCAGCGGAAATTAAAGGCTTGCTGAACATAGCACCTTCAAGCAGCGAAACGCCAAAGGCTTCAGAGCGCAGATGTGAGGGAAAAACCAGGGCGAGAGCTAATTGTAAAAGAGCAATCTTATCTTCTTCCGGCAACTTTCCTAAAAAATGAATATTAGTTAATTTCAATGCCCTTGCCTGCGCTTTTAATTCCTCTTCAAGAGGCCCTGTTCCGACTATTATAATTGGGAAGGGACTATTAACCGCTGCATCTAATAATATATTCAAGCCCTTATAATAACGCAACACACCTACAAACAGAAAAAAGTCATTGCCAAAACGCTCTCGCCAATAGCCCATTCTTTCCTTTGTGGGCTGCAGGTAACTGTTTTTATTTAAACCATTAGGAATGATAGAAACTTTTTGTTTATGTTGCTGCAAAACCGGGCTGGTAGCTAGATAATTGGGGGAAGTAGCAACAATTTTATCTACAGCAGATAAAAAACGGTTCATTATTGGGCGATACAAAAGCATCAATTTTTTTTGACGAACAATGTCTGATTGGTAGGTTACAACAGAAGGAATTTTAATCTTGCTGAATAAATGCAAAATATCAGCAAAAGGCCAAGGAAATTGATAATGAATTACATCGGCCTGCTCTGCGATTTTGCAAAAATCACGAAGCAAGGAAAAAGACACTCCATTGGATGCAAGATTAAAATTTTCTTTATAGCGAATATTTTTGCTACCTGAAAAATCAATTTCTCTTGGTTTTGGATTTGGTGAAAGAGATAAAATTGTATGTTCGTGTTTTGATTGTGGATGACAAGCAATTTGGGCAATTACCTGCTCAACACCACCAAAACCTTCACTAAAAAAAGTCTTGTAAACATGCAAGATTCTCATGAACTCAGGAACTCTCTTTTCAATAAAACCGACATATTAACATATAATTTATTGAATTCTGTCATTCCGTTTATGTAAAACATCAACAATCCTGCAAAAGATAGTCGCATAATAAGGGGAATTGGAGATATACTGTGCGAACGTTCATGAGTTGGAAGGTTGCATGTCCTTAAAGGCCATGTATAACGAAACTACCGGAAATTATGCTACTGCCGATCAATTTGGATCACTCAGCGACAGCCATTTGGCCGCGATAGCCCAAATTAAAAAAGAACATTTGGGCCTAAGACCGCATTATAAGGTGCTGGATTTCGGCGTAGGCAATGGTGCTTTTTTATCTAAATTACGCTCCTGTATGCCAGAGGCTGATTTTACTGGCATTGATATTTCCAAAAAGATGCTTAATGAAGCCTGTAAGCTTCTACCTCTTACTCCAATTGAAGCCAGTGCTACAGAAGCAAGCCACTACCTGCCTCATCATAGTCAGGATTTAGTGCTTGCTCATTTTATCAATGCTTACATTCCCATCCACACACTGTTCCATGAAGCTGATGTTCTTACGCGCGCAAATGGCTATTTTTCGCTTATCACAACAACCTATGAATCATTTCCAATCGCCCAGCAACATTTAGCAGAGTTTATTTCCCAGGGTTCTATATTAAGCTCTGTTGTAGGACATTATTACAAAGCGATGGTTAAAAATACCACGGTTGCTTCCGGACTGGATGAACTTATGCGTGTTTTTGCCCAGCATAAATTCGAAGTTGTTCAACACCAACGCTTACGTATTCCCGTAACCTTGCAAGATATTGACGAGCTTGCCCTTTTTGGCGTCGAAGGAACCTGGTTTTTAAATAGCATCTCCATGCGAATGCTACCTAAAAATTTCCTGTTACAACGATTAAAGCGCCTTTTCGGGCAAATTTTTACTTTCCCCTATCATGATACTCATATTATTGATGTAATTTTGGCTAAAAAATAAGTAATAAATCTGCGTGAAAAAGTCTAAGGATTTAGGAGTGGATGCTAATATTATCACGAAGGAGCATATTTGAGTTCAGGTTGAGAAATAAAGACGGATAGACGAGCAGCGTGCTTTACTTTCAAGTTAGGTCAAATGTGGACTTACCTTTTGAGGGGCCAGGTACTTTAAACTCGTCCATATACATCTTGAAAACGTACTATATCGTCCTCGCCCATGTATTCACCACTCTGAACTTCAATCATCACCAAGAGTGTCAGACCTGGATTTTCCAGACGATGTTTGTGTCCTGCTGGAACATAGGTTGATTCATTAGTACCAATAAAGATTTCTTTATCTCCATTGACGACCTTAGCCATCCCGCTTACCACAATCCAATGCTCAGAGCGATGGTAGTGCATTTGCAGACTTAAGCTTGCACCAGGTCTTACTTCAATACGTTTAATTTTAAAGCGCGGACCGGCCTCAAGCACAGTAAAGGTTCCCCAAGGTCGATGAACAGTTCGGTGTAATCTATGTGCTTCATGGCCTTGTTTTTTTAATTGGCTATAAATTGATTTAATATCCTGGGCACGCGCTTTAGATGCGACCAGTAGCGCATCAGCTGTATCGATTATGAAAAGATCGTCAATGCCAACAGCAGCGATTAAGCGATCCTGACCACGAATATAACAATTAGCAACATCATACAGCAGCGTTTCACCTTCTATGCGATTTCCATTTTCATCCGAGGCAGTTAAATTGCCTAAGGAGTTCCAGGAACCAATATCGCTCCAACCAATCTGACAAGGCACAACCGCAACTTGTTTTGATTTTTCGATAAGAGCGTAGTCTATAGAATCATCTGGTACTAAATCAAATTTCCCGGCATCAAGTTCAAGTTGGGTAAAATCCTGACCTGTGGCTTTGTAAGATTCTTCAATACAGGTTTTACTTGCTTTAAGAATTTCCGGGCAATAAAGTTCCACTTCTGCTAACAAGGTATTCACAGAAAAGCAAAACATCCCAGAATTCCAAAAGAAGCGTTTGGAATCCAAATACTCTTGGGCCTTTTCCAAGGACGGTTTTTCAACAAATTTTATTACCTGATTGCCCTCAGCTTCGATATAACCATAGCCAGTTTCCGGGCAGTCTGGTTGAATACCAAAGGTCACCAGTTTGCCTTGTTGGGCAAATTTAATCGCTTCAGCTACAGCGATAGCAAAAGCCTTTTGATCGTTAATAAGATGATCTGCTGGCAGGACCAGCATGAGAGTCTCAGCATCATGAGTTTCATTAATTTGTAAGGCCGCAGTTACTATAGCAGCAGCTGTATTACGCCCAAAGGGTTCCAGAATATAAGACAGCTTTAAACCGGTCTGATTCGCTTCGCGGTATTCATCGGCAGTTTTAAAAAATAATTCGCGATTAGTGACGGTAAGAATTTCGTCCACACCTGGTAATTGTGCAGCACGCAGGAAGGTTTTCTTTATCAGGCTCTGACCATCTGGGAGATTGATAAAGGGTTTGGGGTGCAATTCGCGGGAAACAGGCCAGAGTCTTGAGCCGGCACCACCACAAAGAATAATTGGTATCATATGCATTAAAAAACCCTTATAGTCCTAAATTATCACGCTTAAAGACCCGATCAGCTCGATAACTTGAGCGCACTAATGGACCCGATGCTACTTCAAAAAAACCCTTTTGCAAACCAATTTCACGTAATTCTAAAAAGACTTCAGGTCTGACATAGCGGTCAACTGGTAAATGATTTTTAGTAGGTTGTAAATATTGACCCAGCGTTAAAATGTCGACCTGTTGTGAACGTAGATCATCCATCGTCTTGATGATTTCTTCATCAGTTTCACCCAGACCTAGCATGAGGCTGGTTTTTGTTAATACCTCTGGACGATATTTTTTAGCAAAGGCCAAAACTTTAAGTGTTTGCCAATAACCGGCACGGTTGTCGCGAACCGGATGAGTCAAGCGTTCAACTGTTTCTACATTCTGAGCAAACACATCGACTCCACTATCCAAAAGGCTGGCGATATCCTTTTCTACTCCTTGAAAATCTGGTGTTAAGGCTTCCACTTTTGTGCGGGGACAACGGACTTTAATTGCTCTTATAGTGTCAGCATAATGTTTTGCACCGCCATCTGCCAGATCGTCACGATTTACCGAAGTTAAGACCACATAATCAAGATTCATCAAAGCAACCGTATTGGCCGTATTTTCTGACTCCTCTGCATCCAGCCACCCTTGAGGATTACCGGTATCAACTGCGCAAAAACGGCAAGCCCTCGTGCAGACAGCTCCCATCAGCATAATAGTGGCAGTGCCATGCGACCAGCATTCTGCAATATTAGGACATTTTGCTTCTTCACAAACAGTGGACAGGCGATGTTTGACAACCTGGTCCTTAACTTGTTTGTAGGCAGGAGTCATTTGATTAGTTATACGCAGCCATTTTGGTTTTGCTAAGCGTTCTGCGATAGAATCAGCTGATTTGACGCCGTCTTTAATAGCCACTATACCCTGAGCCGTCTTGTATTTATGACCACTTTCGACAACAACTGGAATATCAATTAATTTGCTCATGCGAATGCCAGAAATATCAGATGCTGTGATAATCCCAAATCAATCAAGACAGATCAAGCTTATTTGGCTAGGATTTAAGTTTTTTCATGTATTCACGCAAAAATCTTGCATGGGAACCATCACATAAGGGCGGGTCCTTTGTTTCTTTACAAGCACAAAAATAAAGAGTTTCGCTGACTGTGGCCTTATACAAAACAGCTTGCCGGCAATTTTCCCGATCACAAAAAGGCTGAGTTTTAGACTTCCCACAACTGCACCAGCAATATGTTTTTCCCTCTTCAACCTCATAGCCTATAGGAAAAAACGGCAAAATAGCATCATCTTCAGTCATGCCTGTCTCCAAAATAAGACGCTCCATCAGGCGAAAATTGGCTTGATTTTCTTAAGGTTACCCAGGCTGCAATTAAAGAAATAACAAGAGCTGCTACAGAAAGCAATAAATTTGAGAAGCCATGCGGATAAATTATAGAAATAAGACCAATCACCAACAATAAGCACCAAGCCAGACAAACAAGAAGCGGCTTGGATTTTTCCCTTTTTTTGTAAATACGTTGATAAATAATAAGGGCCAAAATGATAGTCAGGGGAAGAATATAAATAAGGTTATAAATGATTAGATAGAATGTTCTGTGTAGAAGAGAAATCTTCTGCAAATCAAGCCATTGCGTAAAGACAAGGGCGAAATTGGGCAAACAGGTCTGCTGATAAGCCTCGACTATTAGAGCAGTTAACCCCACCAAAAGAGGGATTGCAAACCCTGGGCGAATATTCGAACCTTTGGAATAGATAATATACACATAGGCAATAAGGCCCATACCGACTAAGACTGCAGGAATTCGCAACCAGGGTAACGCATGGTAGAAAAAGATTGCGTGAGCTTGTTGGAAATGATGGACAATAGCTACAACAACTATAAACGAAACACCAAGCCCTATCATCAGAGATTTTTCTTTATATAACCAAAGAAAAGCAAATAAGGTGAGTACTGCGAAAATTGAGCAGGAAGACAAGGCGTCTGATAAGGCCATAAGAGGAATAAATACATAGGCAGGTTGAGCGGTCAGATTGGTGGCTAAAACGCTGGAATTGGCCCAGATTTTTAATAAGGCTTTTGATTCTGAATTTAACTGACCTGTTTTAGAAATTTGCTGGTAACAATAATCCAGGCCCCGTGATAAAGCTTGTCCTGTGGTCTCTACTTTATCAAAACCAACCCAGCGTGAATCACAGAAAAATAAGGCTGGCACTGAATAATCATCTGAATTTTGTTGTTGTAGGGCTTGATGAAATTTCTCTAAAGACGCCCTATTTAAATTAATCTCATAACGATGAATATCAAGCCAGGGTTTTTTCTTCTGCAACTCCCGAATAAAGGCATCTTCATTTTTACAATGCGGGCAAGTGGTGGAAATATATAAATCGACACGTAGTTTAAGCTGATTATCTGTCCCTTTACTAAACCAGGGAGCCGGTTCAGTGCCAGCAAAACTTATGGACGTAACCAGGAACAAAAGCAGGGTTAGAACCCTCCGCAACGTTGCTCGCATATTCTCTATCCTTCTATCACTATTATTTTGGAGAAATGTTATACTTTACAACGCTGTAGATTCTTAGCTAATTTTTTGAGATAGTCGATTTTAATAAGTATGAATGTAATTCTCAAGCTGCTCTATAACTCTCGTTTTTTCCTCAAGCAAAAAGAATAATAAATCACCAATTGATAATATTGCAACCAAATCACCCTCTTCTGATACTAGAACATGACGTCTTTTGGTGCTGGTGATGACTTCCATCGCCCGTTCAACAGGGTCATTCAGGTTTAATACGGAAAAATCTGAATAGGCTACGTCCAAGGCAGTAGTTGTATATAAATTAAAATCCTTTTTGAGGCTGGCTCTTACAATATCTCTCTCCGATACAATACCAATAATTTCATCCTCATCAAGCACTACCAGAGCCCCTATATTTTGTTTGGTCATCATATCGATACACTGAGAAACACTGACCACTGGAGGGACTGAAACCAGGGGGCGCCTGGGTTCTGGCAATGCTGAATATATGAGTTGAGTCATGACTTACTCCCTGCAAACCGATCTCCCATTGAGCTCTCGAATGGAGAACCTTATCAAGAGAATATATATACCATTCTGCATTTAAATATAGCACATATTTGAATCAGATCGGGTCGATGCATGGCGCTGTTTTGACTATTTGGCATCAGGGGGTTTGTTTAACTTATTGAATTAGATTGAGTTCGAAGTTGAGGGTTCGAGACGTCGCTCACGCTCCCGTTGCGTATTGGTTTATATAAACACCACGTCATGTCCTGCCACTGATCCAGGAGTAGGCTTCGCTGCGCCAGCCTACTATCTTCAAATAAATTTATATCTAATTGATTTATATAATAAAAATTTCTTACTTAAAGTGAGTTTGGATAAGAAAGAGAGATTAATTCTCTCACCAGCCCGTTCGTGCTGAGGAGGCTCGTCTTTTTGCGCCGTCTCGAAGCATTGCACAAGATCTTTGTCCTGGCGAATGCTTCGGAGACGGCAATCTCGTGCCTCCTCAGCACGAACGGCGTTGTGTGGGTAAAGAGCCTTTCTATTTCTTATCCAGAACTCACGTTAACTTAATGGCCGTTAGGTTGAGGAGAGGTAAAATTAATCTTTTTGTCCATATTTATACATATCAATGCCGAATCATAGTCAAAACAAGATCAATACTTTCAGCCTTTTGCTGATGCTCTATACTTTTCGGCTTAAAGAAACGATTTGCATTATCCGACTCTGCTACCTGCAACAAAACGTCGTTTCCATTATTTTTTTGTGGAGCAAAGGTTGTTTTTAGCTCATTTACTATATCATCAATAAGAGTATCTATTTCTTTCAGATCCTCGCTATCTTGACAATCTTGCTCCAGCTGCACAATTTCTTCATTGAGAATCTTTATTAAACGCCCTTCCGCAATTTTCGGAGCCAGGTTATAACCCAACTCAAGGTTGCTATGAATATCGTACCATTCCAGACAGAGAGTATGCCGTTTTTTGATATTTTCCCTTCTTAATTCTATTTCCTCTTCCGTTCCGCCTATTTCAGCTTCACTAAACGATTGTTCTAACTCATCACAGAGTTTTATTTCTTCAATATAAATGCTTCTGATCAATAGGGCATTATCTTCATTACCAAAGATTTTAATCATTCTGGCATTAACTTGATACTCAGGAATTTCAAAGGGTCCATCATTCAACCAATTTTGATAGACGTAGAGATAAATTTCATTCTTCCAGGTCACGTATTTAGAAGCTAAATAAATGCCGATTAGTACGGCAGGTATAGCAGCAATTAAAAAAGCAAACTCAGGAATAGCCAAAGGGGATAACATGGCTCCTATCAATATTATAACCCCGGCTATTATCAGCAAGGGCATCAGCATTCTGATAAATTTTCGAAAGCCATTTTTTTCATATAAGGCAATGTCCTTATACTCTTCATACAAAGATATAAAAGGTTGTATTAAACTGGTAAAAATTGTTTTAGCTTCAGCTACATTATCTGCTGAACGGTTATAGTTATATACATCGAGCAAACCAAGATAGGAACTTTCGTTTTGAGTGGAAAACCCAGTGTATTGAATAATTGCATGGGCATCCCCGTATTTCTTCAAAAATTCGTTGGTTTTATTTAATGCTTTACTATGCTGGAATAGATAAGATAAAGAATTTAAAAATCCAGTTTCTTGATTATTTTTCTGAACTTCGAGACTCTTATTATTAATTAAAAGACGGCCTTGGCGAAGGTGTAAACGAAGGGAATGACCATAACTTGCCAATAGGAGATTCACACGGGGATCTTCTTTATCATTAGCTGCCCTGATGATGTCTCTTGCGAACGATTTCGCCTCTGTTTGATTAAAATCCTTAAGGTTAATAAAGTTAATATGTTTAGCTGATATTTTTTGATAATAGCGAAATACTATGGTGGCCAGGAACCCCTCTTCCATGGTTGCAAGATCGGGATTATCCTTTTTATCTTCCTCACAATATAACTCTACAAGCTCCTCTGCTGCTGAGGGGTTTGGAAACTCAGTTATTTCGTTAAGCAGGGGAAATAATTTCGCCAATTTTCTAACTCGTTTTTGGACTTTTATCAGGGCAATTCTTTCGCGAAGTGGCGCCATCTCAGCCTCAGAATTGAAGGTTTGAAGCCAGTGTTGATAAACTTCTTCTTGCTGGGCGATTAGTCCGGCAGACAGAAAGGAATCATGAGTCTCATTTCTTTCTTGATTCAGGGCAAGAAAGCGCGATTGGAGAGTATTTGAAAACGAAGCCTGGGACAGTTTGAGTTGTTGATTAGTGGTTAAAACAGAAAAATCAAGGAAATGCTCTTCTAAAAATTTAAAAATAATAAGAGAAATTAGCTCCTTATATTCCTCGCTATTCTTTATTGTATTAATTAAATTGGTTGCTTTCCTGAGGCAGTCGTCTTTAATTTTTTCTTTTTCCTGCTCATAGTCAGCACTCATTAATGAAGAAATCACAGAATAAGCGTAAGAAAAATACGAAGGAGCTGTATTGTTTGTATTTAAATTTACAAGTAATTCATTTATAACCTGAACAAAGAGTTGACCGCTCTCAGTAGCTTCAAATTCATCCTGCTGTTTTTTGGATAAAAGATCGTATCCAGGTATTATTTTGGAAGCTAACTTTTTAAAATTCATATCAAATCGCCTTTGGATCTTCCGGGGATATTAACAATCATTTCTTAAGAAAATATTAAGGATGAGCAAATCTCGGGCTTGAAATTTTGCCCAGGACAAATAAAACCCGCGACACCCGAGCAACAGCGAGGGATCTCTGTAAGGTGTTAAATCCGGAGATCTCTCGCTGTCGCTCGAGATGACGTGTGGTGGGGAGTTATAAAATTGTCTGGTGCAAAGGGGTTGAAAATCCGTTTTATGAAATATTATATTTTGACAGATATAGATGAGTTGTTGGGTTGCACTCAACCTACGGCTTAAGGATGTAGGTTAGTGCAATCCAACAATCAGTATGGAGACTCTTAGTTGTACTCAGGGTGAGAAAGGACTTCGGAAGATAGTAGTTCAGAAGTCCCAAACTAAATCTAACCCATTACTCGCCAGGAACCATCTGCTTGACGACAGGCCCTGCCATAAATTTGCTGCGATTTACCACCGATTATTGCCTTGGTGATATATTCACGGCAAGGTTGCTGATTGGTGTAATAGGTTCTGGTAGGTTGAACTGTGTAACGATAACCTGTGTCAGGATTTGACCAGACTATAGCTCGGCCAGTGGGGGCTGTTTCTAATGCTTTTTGCATTTCGAGTCTGTCAACACGGTCCATTGTTCGGCCAATATTTCCACCCAGATAAGCACCCAGTATCGCCCCACCGGCTGCCGCAGCCACTCTGCCTGAACCGCTACCAAATTGGCTTCCGACAAGGCCGCCAACAACACCACCAGTCAGGGTACCCACACCTTCATTATTTATTTGAGTACAACTAGTTAGTAAAACTGAAAGAGAGAGTGACGCCAACACTATTTTTTTCATTTGAATTCACCTGTGTAATGGTTCGTAAAATCGGCTTTCATTCTAACATCGCGTTTATAAATTATCCACAATTGCGAAGTTTCAATTTACACACAAAAGTTTTCATTTTATTTCAATAGATTAAGGCTACAAAATCTGAGATTGACGAACCCGGGGCGATAATTGGCAAAGTAATTCATAAGCAATGGTTCCAGCCGCTAAGGCAATAGTTTCTACAGGAACATGTTGTCCCCATAATTCAACTGGCGTACCAATTTTAGTGTCCGGGCAATCGCTTAAATCGATAGTTAACATATCCATTGAGACACGCCCCACAATGGGAGCCTGCTGTCCATTAACCCAAACGGGTGTATTTTGGCTGATGTGGCGCGGATAGCCATCACCATAACCCGCTGCCACTATGCCAATAATGGAGGGCTTGCTCGTTTGCCAACTGCCTCCATAGCCAATAGCTGCTCCCGCAGGGTAATGATGAATTGCAGATATTGCTGAAATAAAACGCATGACCGGAATCAGGCCTAATTCCTGTCCTGTTTGATTTGCAAAGGGAGATACGCCGTAAAGCATAATGCCGGGACGAACAAAATCGACATGCGTCTCTGCTAAGGCAAGAATCGCTGCCGAATTTGCAATGCTTTTTATAAAATGTTTTGGCGCTAAATCCAAATCTCTAAAAAGAGCCAGCTGAATTTGATTAGCGGGATGATGGGGCTCATCAGCACAAGCAAGATGGGTCATTAGACCAATTTCATCCTCTATCCAAGGACAGTCAGCTATTGCATTTAAGACCTCTTTACACTCCTGAGGTTCAAAACCTAAACGGTGCATGCCGGTATTAATTTTTATCCATACCTTTATTTTGTTGGCAAGAGGTGTCGCTAACAACCATTGTAATTGATAGGACTGATGAATAACCAATTGAAATTGATGAGCAGCAACCAAATGTAATTCGTCAGAACTGAAAACAGATTGAAACAGGATACAATCAGAACGAAGACCAAGGGCACGAATAGCTAATGCCTCTTCAATACAAGCCACTCCAAAGGCATGCACTTGCCCCTCAAGTACAGGGGCTATCGCCTGAATTCCGCAGCCATAGGCATTCGCTTTCACCATAGCAATAATTTTACTATTGGGTGCACAACGTTTTACTTTATTGAGATTATGTAAAAGTGCAGTTGCATCAATTTGCACTCGAGTTGGTCTAGCCACGTTAATCTGCCCCTTGATAGCCATTAAAAGCCAAATCTTCAAAACGTGTATATTTACCAAGAAAGGCTACGCGTATCTTACCTATTGGACCATTACGCTGCTTGGCAATAATAATTTCGGCAACGCCTTTATCAGGACTTTCATCATTATAAACTTCATCACGATAAATAAAGCAGATCAAATCTGCATCCTGCTCAATCGCCCCGGATTCACGTAAATCAGACATAACAGGACGCTTGTCGGCACGTTGTTCCAAGCTTCGGTTTAGCTGCGATAAGGCAATCACTGGAACTTCTAATTCTTTAGCTAATGATTTTAAACTACGTGAGATTTCTGAAATTTCGGCGGTACGATTATCACCTTTATAACCAGGTACCTGCATAAGCTGAAGATAATCGACTACGATTAGCCCAAGTTGACCATGCTCTTTAGCCAGTCGCCTTGAACGTGCGCGCATTTCCGAAGGACTTAAGGCTGGCGTATCATCGATAAATAAGGGGGCCTCAGATAGCATATGTACGGCCGAAGTTACACGTGGCCAATCATCATCCGTCAGTTTTCCGGTTCGGATTCGATGCTGATCAATTCGACCCAGGGATGACATCATCCTCATCGCCAGAGAATCTGAAGGCATTTCCATAGAAAAAACCAGGACTGGCAGCCCTGATTTAATGGCTGCATGCTCAGCCATATTCATAACCAGAGCGGTTTTACCCATCGAGGGTCGCCCGGCAACAATCACTAAATCAGATTGCTGCAAGCCGGAAGTGAGTTCATCGAGATCAGATAAGCCGGTGGCAAGTCCTGTAATTGAATCACCGTTATGGTAAAGCGAATCAATTTTTTCGACCGCTTTTACTAAAATAGATTTAATACTCTCAGGCCCACCTTCTCCACCGGTTTGTTCGGCAATGGCAAAGACTTTGGTTTCAGCAAAATCGAGTAGTTCAGCAACCTCTCTACCACCTGGATTGTAGGCTGAGTCAGCAATATCGCCAGCTACTGCAATTAACTGTCGCTGTACTGATTTTTCCCGCACTATATCCGCATAAGCTGATACATTGGCAACAGAAGGCGTATTGTTCGCTAGCTCAAATAAATAAGTCTCACCGCCAGCATCATCAAGATCGTTAGTTGATTTTAAAGTATCGAGTAAGGTGACTACATCAAAGGGCTGATCTTTTTTTGATAATTCAGTAATGGCACGGTAAAGAATTCGATGTTCAGTGCGATAAAAATCAGCTTCGCATAATTTCGTAGAAATTTTATCCCAAACCTGATTGTCTAACATCAAGCCGCCAATAATGGATTGCTCAGCTTCCGCTGAATGGGGCGGGCGACGCAAGGGATCTATTGTTTTTTTTCGTGTTTGAACTTCGGTCATAATAGCATCGGATAAGAGAGTCTGGTCTGTATTGTAATGCTGAACAGAAAAAAAGACAGCTTCTAACGGTTTTTTAATCTCTGCCAGTGTTTAACCTGGCAGTAAAGGAGTTTTTTCATTTAACCCAAATTTGAGTGCGTCCTATTGTTGATACGCCAATATAAGCACGTACATACAGTTTTTTTCCGTCTACAGTAATTTTGGCACGATAAATTTTACCACTTTTAGGGTCAAGGATTTTACCATCATCCCAGACGCCCTTTCCTTTATCCTTTAAACCCCAAATAAACTGCAGACCTTTTATATGCTTACCTTTGAAAGCACCAGGACATTTTGAACAAAGACCTGTATCGCCGGGTTTATGATAGACCTTGGTAATCGTACCATTTAAGATTCCACCTGAAATTGTTAAATGCACAACCGCTCTTTTTTTATCGGTTTTATCATCGATTGTTGTCCAGGTGCCTGCAGGTGTGGCAACTGCGAATGCCATAGGTGCGAATAACAGGGCAAATAAATAGCCATAAAGGACCTTCCATTTCATAATTTTCTCCATAATTTGTCACTCACAATGACGATAATAGCTAAGAATCAGCAGCCCCTCATGCGCTCTTCGGGTAGATCTGCCCTGTTTGAGGCAAGGTAAAAATGAAATGGGGTAAACTAGGAGAATATGCTATGAATTAACTCTTTGCAAATCCATTACCCCTCGATTAAAGGCATAAAAAACTGTTCCACGTCATTTTTTGTCAAACTGGTCATTCCACTGGCGTTATCGGATAAAATCCCTTCAAACAATTGCCTCTTTTTTTCCTGCATGGTTAAAATAGTTTCTTCGACGGTTCCAGCCGTGATTAACTTATAGACAAAAACAGGATTTACCTGGCCAATTCGATGCGATCTGTCAGTGGCCTGATCTTCAACAGCAGGATTCCACCAGGGATCATAGTGAATAACAGTATCTGCTCTAGTCAGGTTTAATCCCGTTCCTCCGGCCTTTAAGCTAATTAAAAAGATAGGTGTTTCACCTTCCTGAAATTTATCTACCAGTGTTTGTCTGTTTTGTGTTTGCCCAGTTAGCTTTAAAAATGCATATTTTCGAGCAATGAGTTGTTCCTCTATTAATTGAAGCATTGAGGTAAATTGGGAAAAAACCAAAACTCGTCTGCCCTCGTCCATAAGACTATCCAACAGTTCCATTAAGGTTTCTAATTTTGCAGATTGGCCATGGGCAATTTTTGCTTCAGGCATCGACAATAATTTTGGATCGCAGCAGACTTGCCGCAATTTAAGCAAGGCATCAAGAAAAACAATATGGCTTCTTCCCATCCCTTGTTTGGCTATTGCTTCTCGTACTTTGATCTCCATACTCATTCTTATGGCTTCATATAAATCGCGCTGATTGCCAGTTAATTCGACAATTCGCATCATTTCAGTTTTCTCTGGCAGTTCATTAGCGACTTGATTTTTGGTGCGTCGCAACATAAACGGCTGTACTCGTCTCGCCAATAACGTTCTTTTTTCGCTATCATTAAATTTTTCAATTGGCGATCTGAAAAATTGCCTGAATTGTTTTGCATCGCCTAATAAACCAGGCATTAAAAAATGAAACAGAGACCAGAGTTCACCTAAATGATTCTCTAAAGGAGTACCTGACAAGCATAATCGATGTGCCGCTGGAATTTGTTGAATAATCTGTGTGGTTTTGGTGCGGGCATTTTTAATAGATTGGGCTTCGTCAAGGATTAGATAATAAAAGGAATAATCTATGAAACGTGCTTTATCACGTTGAATCAAGCCATAGGTGGAAATAATCAAATCATAATCATCGAAGTCACCACTGTGACGATCAAGGCCGTGAAAGATTAGTACCTTTAACGCCGGCGTAAACCGTTTTGCTTCGGCAAACCAATTACCAACCAAACTGGTAGGAGCAACAATCAGGCTTGCTCTAGTGAGGCGACCTTGCTCCTTTTCTACTTGTAAATGAGCAAGGGTTTGTACCGTTTTGCCTAAACCCATGTCATCAGCAAGCACACCCCCAAAACGGCTTTCACGCAAAAATTGCAACCATTCCAGCCCTTGATGCTGATAATCACGCAAGGTTGTTTTCAATCCTTGCGGTACTTCAATAGCTGGTAGATTGGTAATCGCAGTTAATTGCTCCAACTGTCTGCGAAGCGCTTCAGAGCCTTGCCAGCGCGCTGAGATAGCAAGCATCGCCTGCTCAGTTTCCTGCATTAATAAAAGTTGATAACGATTGATCTGCAAAGGCTGATCTTTTTTGATGTGACGAAGACCGTATTGCAACAAAAAACGAAGCAAGGGTTTAATCCGTCCTAAAGTGACATGCAAGACCTTGCCTGGGGCATAAGCTAATTTAACGCGCTGGTCATCCGCTAGACTATCAAGGTTATCGCGGCCAAGTTGTCCAATGAGTTCAGCGACTAAGGGCACTACAGAAACTTGTCTGCCATCTACAAGAATTCCTAACTGGTAGGAAAAGAAATCATTACCGCTTTCATTGAGTTCAGAAAACCACTCCAATTCATCGGCATCTACAAGTTCTTCATAAACTGGATGATCAAATTCGATTCGCCAACCTTTATTTTTTAAAACCGGGATAACCTGATTATACAAGCCCTGTAAATCGTTCTCGTCTTTACAATGGGCTAAAACCAGTTCGTTGCTGATATCAAAATCCACACGTAGTTTTTCAGACAGCAAAGGAGCACGAAGACTTAGAATTTGTTCCAACTCTCTCGCTAGATCTTCTTCAAATAAAAAATTCCGCTGAATTTCCAGCAGGCAATCCACCTCTTTCTTAAAGAGGCTGATCTTTGGATCATTTTTTGTGACGAGAATTCCTTCATAGTCAAAGAACAATTCAGCTACAAACAAAATGGTCTGCAGCGCTTCTGCTTCATGATGGCTTTCAGCCAACTTGAAAGCATTAAAACGAATAAAGGGCTGAGGCTTATGCTTGATTATTTTTTTTTCGATGAAAACATTCGGAGCAGGTAATTCGGGATGAGTTTCGGCCATCTGCTTTGCGACTTGCTCAACTTGCTCAAAGGCAACTGCCGGCGCATTTAACAATTGTTTTAATTTTCCAGGATTGTAAGGGATGGTTAAATAACCTAAGAGGTTTTCTTCGCTATCAAAGTACCAGGTTTTGTCCAAAAACAAGGGTAAAACAACCTCTCCCTCAGATTCAAGGACTAAAAGCTGCATGCCAGATGTTGATAATTGCCAATTGAGTTTGGCTTCTAGCTCATCGCCAAGTAGGAGCTGAGGTTCTTTTCCTGCAGCTAAATAAGATCTGCCGGTCGCAAGAATTTTTTCGAGTAATTCGCTATTTCTAATCGTTAATCGATCAAACCAGCCTCGTGAATTTGTTTTTGCTAATAAGGTTTCAATAATAGCTCTATCAGTTTGCGTGAAATACTGATTGCGACTATCTGTAATTGTATTAAAAATCACCTTTTTACCCAGATGTCCTTTTTTAAGACGCTTCGTGATTGCAAGCCTTATTACTACTCGATGTTCATAATCACCATACTGTGGCTCAAGTAAATAGGCTACCTCATAGCTAGTTCGTGGCTTGCTTTCCACATGCTCTTTATCACGTAATGAGGTTATCCAGGCGTTAAGGGAAATATTTGCCTTGCCTTTGGCAGGCGCTGCAATTTCGTAATTTTCTCTAATCTGAAGGGCAAACAAGCTGGCGGCTGCGTGTTTACAATTAGTATTGTATTGACAGCTGCAGCGTGCTGGCATCTCAGGCCAGGATTTAAGGTCAATGTGAACATCATAAATCTGACTTGAACGACCTTTAACTCGGGCCTTAAGAAGGCCATCGCTAAGACGGATATTCAAGACAAAACCTTTCTGCTGATATTCCTGACCATGCATTAACACAGTGGGTAAAAATACATCAGCCATCCGCGATAATGCTTCCTTTAGCATAAATTACCTATTACAAAATGAGCGATCAAACGATAGATTATAACAAATTTTGCTTGTTATTAGTATTGATTATCAAAAATACAATATATCCAAGCGGGGAAAAGCAGTTAATTGGTTAAATTTATTGGAGTGCCAACATATTAAAAACAGAAATATATTCAAAATTCCTAAGAATAGCTCCTAATAGTTTTTAAGTGGTTAATCTTTTGTTTCCTCTGGTTTTCCAGGATAATCATCAATCTTCTCACTGAGGTTGTCATCAAATACATGCAACAATCATTTAAAATACTCATGGCCCAGACCAATCCCAAAGTTGGTGCTATTGAAGCCAATGTTGAAAAAATAATAGCGATAATCCATAAAGAACAAGCGCAGCATGAGCTGATTGTTTTTCCAGAACTGGCAATAACAGGGTATCCGCCTGAGGATTTACTATTTCGAAAAGCCTTTTTTTTACAGATTGAAGAAGGTTTAAATCGTATAAAACAAGCTACCGTGGATTGCTATGTAATTGTTGGTCATCCCAGTTATGAACATGGAAATTGCTATAATAGCGCTACTGTCTTTCATCAGGACGCAAGGGTTGCTGTCTATCATAAGCAAATTTTACCCAACTATGATGTTTTTGATGAAAAGCGCTATTTCACTTCAGGCGAGACACAGGCTTGTATTATAAAAGTTAAGAATCAGCGCATTGCCTTGTGCATCTGTGAAGATCTTTGGCAGCCTGGCCCTTTTGAGCAAATTTTCCATGCCGGCGCCGAACTTCTGATTAGCATTAATGCCTCTCCTTTTGACTATAAAAAACCTGCTCTGCGTGAAAAATTGCTCAAAGGATATGCAAAACGCGGCTTAGCTATTGTTTATGTCAATCAGGTAGGCGGTCAGGATGACTTAGTCTTTGATGGTCAGTCCTTGGCTTTTGATAATCTTGGTACACTCAAGGCACGTGCACCTGCATTTAAAGAACATTTGCAAACAGTAGTCATCAATGGACAGAAAATACAGTCAGAGATTGTTCCTAGCCTGGAACAAACCCAATTAATTTATGAAGCCTTGGTTTTTGGCCTGAGAGATTATGTTGAGAAAAATGGCTTTCCTGGGATTCTGCTTGGCTTATCTGGTGGTGTTGATTCAGCACTTACACTTGCAATCGCTGTAGATGCCCTAGGTGCTAAACGAGTACATGCAGTGATGATGCCTTCCCGCTACACGGCTGATATGTCTAATGAAGATGCCGCAGAGCAGCTGAAAACAATGGGCGTGCAAAATACTACCCTTTCTATTGAGCCAGTTTTTAATAGCCTTCTTGCCACGCTTGCTCCTTCCTTTAAAGAGTTGGCTCCGGATACCACTGAAGAAAATTTACAAGCCAGAATCAGAGCGATACTTTTAATGGCTTTATCAAATAAAACCGGCAACATGGTTTTGACTACATCTAATAAAAGCGAAACAGCTGTGGGTTACACAACTCTTTATGGTGACATGGCGGGTGGCTTTGCTGTCTTAAAAGACGTTCTAAAAATGCAGGTCTATGACCTTGCTAACTACCGTAATAGTATAAATCCGGTTATTCCTGAGCGAGTTATCAAACGAGCTCCCTCTGCTGAATTAGCGGCAAACCAGACCGATCAGGATAGTTTACCGGACTATGCCCTTTTGGATGCAATTATCCAAGGATATATGGATGATAATTTATCGGCAGTCGATCTGGTTGAAAAAGGCTATCCTGCTTCTGATGTTGATAAAGTAATTCGTTTAATTCAGCGCAATGAATACAAAAGAAGGCAGGCAGCTCCCGGCGTTAAAATATCGGTCAGGGCCTTTGGACGTGATTGGCGCTGTCCAATTACCTCGGGTTTTGTGGACATTTCAAGAGCAGAAATGCCAATAAAAACAAAAGAATAGCCATGATTTAGTACAGTGCAAGCAAAATTTCAACAGCTCAGTAAAAGCTGCTTGCAAAATAAAAGTAAAACGCTAACATTGGGTTTGCTTTAAATAATAATAAAGAAGGGATGTCATGAAAACCGCAATTTTTTCCGCCACTTTGTTGGCTTCAACCCTGGCTACAGCAGCTACTCCTATTGATGGCTGGTATGGTAGTGTTTTTGGTGGTTATACTCACCTGTCTAACTTTGTAGACAGCTCTACTTACCTTAGACGATTTGATAGATCCATCAATACTAATTTTATTGATTTTAATACTTTCAATTCTAGTACTTTTGATAATCGAAACAACTTTGGAAGCGCTATCCCTCGCAATGGTTTCAATAGCGGCTTTCGTTTAGGTTTTCAATCTAATGCTCTGCGCTATGAAGGTGAGTTCACTTATATCGGAGCCGTGATTAACCAATCTTCTGGTAGGCGTGATCGCTATCCTTTTCTCTATAATCAGGTTAATCAATTTAATCCCTTCGTTCCCTTTCAAGAATATGAGCATAAAAGAAAAAGCTCAACTAATGCAGTTTTCGGCATGGCCAATGTATACTTTGATTTTCCAACTACTATCCCCTGTATTTCACCTTTTCTTGGTGTAGGGCTTGGTTATGGTTGGATAGAAACCAACCTGAATCTTGAAAATTCTTATTATTTTAATTCTTTCAATTTTTCTCAAAATTTAGATTTTCGCAACGACTTTAGAACCTCCGATAGCGCTTTCTCTTATCAGGCAACGGCCGGATTAACCTTTAATTACGTCGAAAATTGGGCGCTAAACGTCGCTTATCGATACATTGGTACTACGAAACTTAAGAATTTTGGTAGGGTTTTTCAGGGCAATTTAGTTAGTGTTGGCCTGGTTTACCGTTTCAATGAATATAATTACAAATAATAAAAAGGGTGCCAAATGAAAGATTTTAGTAAATTGGCCTTAGCCGGTCTCCTGTTTGTAAATTCAGCATTCGCTGCAACTCCAGCTGAAGGATGGTATGCGGGTATAACGGGTGGAATAAGTTTAACACCGAATTTTAATTTTAGGTCTTTGAGTCACTCTAACCAAACTGAAATAAATAATGAAATATGTAGGTTAAATGTCGCGACAAGCAGATTCCTGCAGGCTAATCCTTTTGATTCTTCTTTTTTTAATCCTCTAATACCTGGGTGTAACCCGTCGCTGACACCAATAACTTCGGCCCCCATTTTAGTTCCTACAGCCCCGGTTATAGCTCCTGTAAATATCATTATTAATCCCAATAATCAGTTCTATAATAATAATAATTTCAATAATAACTATAATAATAACAATAATAATGATGATAGCTTTAATACCGATTCTGCCCCGCAATTTATTCCACTACTTAGAGGAAATTCTTTAGTTTCTTTAAACCATACCATCGGAGGCAATTTTGCTGGGCAAGTTGGTTTTCGTATTTGTAACTTCCGTATCGAAGGTGAATTATTAGTAAACTATGCCCCACTTACTGAAGTAACGATTGGTGGTTTAACTCTTAGAAAAAAAAGAGGCTTATTAAGGACAAGAGGACAAACTATTATGGGCGCCGGTTTGTTGAATGCTTATTATGATTTTTATGACGAAGAAGATGATCCGACATGGGTTCCCTACATTGGCTTAGGCATCGGTTATTCAGCCATGCAATCGAAAGTAAATATTACAAGCGTTAATCCATCGAGTCTTTGTCCCAACCTTTTCACCCCCTTTGCTTGTATTCCGAGAAGCGCTTTTAGTTTAACTCTTAGTTCAAACAGCAGTTCTCCTGTAGGGCAAGGAATTCTAGGAATCAGTTATTATACCTCTGATAACTTTGCAGTTGGTGTAGATTACCGCTATTTAACCACTTCAAAAATTAGCGACTTTGGCGGTCGAGTTTCAATGAGTTCGCTTAATTTGAATCTTAATTATTGGTTTGGTGATAATTAGTATTTCATTTTTCAGTGCTTGGACTTGGCTACTGTATGCTAGTCAGGGACAAGCGCAGATCGCAAGATGAGAAAATCATTTATTAAGGTTTTATTCCCATGACTTATCTAATTGCCCCTTCCTTACTTTCAGCCGACATGACCCGGCTCGGCGAAGAAGTTGAGGAAGTACTTCAGGCAGGCGCAGACATGATTCACTTTGATGTCATGGATAATCACTATGTGCCTAACCTTACCTTCGGACCTCCCATTTGTCAGGCCCTACATCAACGCTTTCCCAGCCTGACCATTGATGTACACCTTATGGCAATGCCGGTTGATGAGTTGATCATCCAATTTGCCCGCGCAGGTGCAAAACGCATCAGCATCCATCCTGATGCTACCATTCACCTCGATCGCTCCTTACAACTTATTCAGCAACAAGGTTGTGCAGCAGGTCTGGTATTTAATCCGGCTACTTCTGTAGCGTGCCTTGACTGGTGTAGTCATCGTCTTGATTTTGTCCTTGTTATGACAGTTAATCCCGGTTTTGGGGGCCAAAGCTTGATACCCGAGGTCATTCCTAAAATTCGCCTGATTAAACAAAAATACCCAGACCTGCCCATTTGCGTTGATGGAGGTGTAAGTATCGAAAATATTGCCAGTCTGGCTAAAGCAGGTGTTACTCAGTTTGTCGCAGGTTCTGCTATATTTTCTAGCGATAATTATGCTAAAACTATTAAATTAATGCGCGAAAAACTCTGACCTTCTTATTAAGAGTCAAAATAGGGGCTGCCGATTGAGAGGCTATGAACAACTTATTATAATTTTTTGCCTATTTTGCATAACTGCATTTTCTCATGCGAGCTCAGGTCAAATTTATCTGAAACGATTCTTAGCTTATCAGCAATGGAGTCAAAATTTACCTAGCCAACCAAGTGATGAGTTTTTTTCATTCATTGATGGCGACACAGCGCTATCTCAAAAATTACGTGACAAATGGCTCTATCAACTGGCTCGTCAGAAAGATTGGGTTAATTATACTAAGTATTACAAAGCATCCTCAGATTTAAATCTGCAATGCTTTGCGCAAATTGCAAAATACAATGAGGGTAAAATAGAAGAGGCGCTGGCTGCAGCAAGACTGCTATGGCTTTCAAGTGAATCATCACCACCCGTTTGTAATATCCTCTTTAGTTTTCTGCTAAAAAGTGACAACTTTGACGAACGACTGATAACACAGCGAATCATTCTTGCCTTGGATAAGCGAAATGTCTCTTTAGCACGTTATTTATTAAAGCTCTATAAACAACCACGTCTCAAAGACGAGCAATTGTTAATTGCCATAAATCAAAATCCATCCCGCATTGCCCAATTGGAAAAAGGTGAGCTGCATGACTATTTTTACCTCTTTGGCTTAAAGCGCATGATTGCATCGAACATGACGCAGACAATAAAATATTGGCTAAATCCTAAAACCCACCAATTTTTAAATGAAGCCCAGCAACAATCCTTCCTTGTTCAGCTTGCATTATACAAAGCAATGCGTAATCACGAGGATGAAGCCTTCTGGTTTGCACAAATAAAGCCAATTTTTTACACCGACATCCTTTTGGACTGGCAAATTCGCTTTGCCTTAAAACGCCTGCAATGGAAGCAGGTTGAAAAACTTGTAAATTATTCTGCGGATAAGGACAAACCTTGTTGGCAGTATTGGTTGGGTAGGGCATTGGAGGCAAAGGGAGACTTCGCGAAAGCAAAGCCAATTTATCAGAACATTGCTAAAAGCAGAAATTACTATGGTTTTCTTGCTTCTATGCGCTTAAATCAGACACCTTCTTTTGAAAATGAGGCTCCCGTGTCTAATATGGCCATGTTAAAAGATTACCAACCTATAACCAATACGATAAAAAATTTGTATTACTCTAAACAGCCTCTTCTAGCTTCCCGGCTGTTAAATGATTTTATTAGCGAACTCCCTAAAGAAGATAAAAGCGCACTCATCTATTGGGTTGCCAATGATCTGCAATGGCATGGTAAATCTGTTTATTTATCGAATAGTGAAGAGCAGCTTAGCAATCAATTATCCTTACGCTTTCCAGTGATTTACCACAATGCTGTTCGCCAATATTCAACGAACTTTCAAATCCCCGCTGAATTGATCTATGCGATTATTCGCCAGGAGAGTGGTTTTAGAGATGACGTTATTTCACCTGCTGGCGCTCGCGGTTTGATGCAGGTGATGCCTAGTACTGCTTTTGTAGTTGCTAAACACGAAAAGATTGCTTACAAGGATAAAAATCAACTCTTTTCTTCAGAGAAAAATATCAACATTGGTGTAGCCTATTTAAAGCAATTAAAAAACCGCTATAACCATCATCCGGTTTTGATAGCAGCAGCCTATAATGCCGGTCCAAGCCAGGTGAATTATTGGTTAAAAAACCACCCGCCAAAAGACATGGACATTTGGATAGACACACTTCCCTGGCATGAAACGCGTAATTATTTAAAAAATATTATCGCTTTCTACGCAGTATATCAGTACCGTTTACAGCAAGAACCAAATTTAAAATCATTTATGGAGCCTCTCTAACCATCTTTTGAATTGCTATTATTCTTCTCAAAAAGGACAATTATTTATTCAACGAACATAAACTTTCTTATTTGATTCATTATGACTTATAATGCGGCAAAATGACTATATAAGTGAAGCCCATGCCTGTTAAAGTTGTATTTTTTGGTTATAGACAATCCGGTAAAACCAAACTTATTAAACGGATGCTCCACCCTGAAATTCCCCAGGATTTTGTTCCAGAATCCACTCCAGGTTTTGTTACTGAGCAGACAATCTTTCAAAAAATTCCATTGGAAATTTGGGATTTATCTGGAGAACCACGCTATATTGAATACCGACCTGCCCATTATCAAAATACCGATATTGGCGTTTATTGCGTTGATTTATCCGATAGGATAGATCAACATCAAATAAACGAAGACCTGCGTCAATTCCGTGCTGTAAATAACTCTGCTACGCTTATTTTAGTAGGGTCCAAAGCTGATCTTATCCCCGAAGCCGCTAATAGCCTGGCATCTATAGCAAATGATAACTTCGCTCACCGTTTCCCTCTTTCAGCGCTAGATGATGAAGTCCTGGCTCAATTCCTTAAGACATTAACAGATGTTGCCACGCAAACACTTAAGCAATCCCTTCCTCAGAAAATAAAGGCAATGAACAGGAAGCAGCTTGTGGATTTAAAAATTGATCTCTTCGACTTTTCTAAAGATAATTTTCCTAAAGATTCTGCTATCTATCAGGCTATAGACAGCTTTATGGAGACCGTTCAACATCTTCCTAAAGAGAGGTATTCTGCTTTAGGTAAAGAAGTTTTTATTTTGGTAGACGCACTTAAAAAGGAAGAGGCAGAACTTTTGCCTGAGACCATTGCAACCTTTACCACTAATTGCAACAGAATTTTAAAAAACGATCCGGATTACTTAAAAAAAGCTATATTAGCGCTCGTTGCAGCAGTTGCGGTTACTCTTGTCGTTGCTATTGTGGGTTTTGGGATTGGTTGTGCTTTCGGACTATGGGCCGGACCTCTGGCTTTTTTTACGGGGATAGCTACAAGTTATGCAGCTATTACTGTTTTATCTTTAAGTGGTGCTGCCGGTCTCGTGTCAGGTTTATTGACTGTCTATGGTTTGTTCACAGAAAAAACGCCAGAAGCTGCTTATGTTAACGAAATTGCTGAGGTGGCTGCAGCACCTATACAAGGGATTTAGGAGGTCGGGGTCAAATGCCCCCCTCTACTACCAATGTTCATCGATTACTCGCTTACTATTGTATTCCTCTATTCTTCTGTGTGTAGCTGGTGAAATATCTGCGGGTAAATTTTCAAGCTCAAACCATTGTTCAGCCAGAATCTCAAGAGAGCGAACGGCTTTTTTTTCAAAATTATCGACCAGATAAAAAATGATATAGTCATCACGATTTTCACGATCGTTGTGATAAACAGAGAATAATTTTGGTAGAGATAAACAGTGAATACCTACCTCTTCCGCAAGCTCCCTTTGAATAGCCTCGACCGGCGTTTCACCTGCTTCAACAGCACCGCCAATGGTATACCAGCCAGGGGTATAGCTATGTTTAATTAATAAAACTTTGCCCTTGCAAATAACAAGTGCGCGGGCACCAACTGATTTATTAACAAACAATGAAAAGGCAAAACTTTTAATTCGTCCTAAATATTTACGCACCTTTTATCCTTAACATTTCAACCTGTAGTTACGCAAAACAAAATTTTGACTGCCCTGCTTTTTAGCCCTGTATAATGTATTGAAACAGCCAGCAGGAAAAATCCCACCATAAACCAATTGAAAAAAATAAGCATTATATTCCCAATCAGCAAAACGATTCATCTGTTCTGAATCAACATAAGATTTCATTGAAACTGCCTTCAAAGCCTTTGCAGCCTCGCCATTTACAACGCCGTCAAGGTTAATTACGCGCACAGATTGCGGAGCATAATAACCAAGTGCACCGCTTTGGAAAGCCCCAACTACATCACCTGGATTAAGGTGTTTATTAATCGCGAGTACTATCTCGCGATAGCCCTTAAGACTGTTTAATACAGGAATGGATGTGTTTTCAGGTTTTGCATAGAAAGGGATTAGAGCAATCAAATAAGCCCCTAAAACAAGGGCTAGAAAACCAAAATAAACAAGCCTGACTTTAGGTCTGTTTTCTGCAGCTATAACTAAAGAAATACAGATAAGAATGACAGCATAAATAAAATAGAAGTAGCGTGTCAGATACCAGTACGCTGGGAAGTAAAAAGTATAAAAAGCCAGGCCTAAAAATAAAGGTAGAACTACGATATAACCATAAATTCCTGCACGATAAGCCCCTCTACCAACAAAATAAAAAGTTAAAAGAATTCCTAAAAAAGCCGTGTAAAATGCCTCTCTAAATAAAGGAAACCATTCTATTAATGCATATAAAGATGCCACCGAAAAAAATTGCTGTGTTTTATGAGTGAAAGTTATGAATTCTTTTATGGCAGAACCTGATTCGGGCACAATAGTTCCGAAGGTTTTAAATGCATAAAACCACCAGGGAATTACCACCAAAAAAGCTACTGAAACAAACAATAAAGTTCTATAAAAACCCCAGCGAACTAAAGCAAAAACACCAATTACCAAGAGTAAAAAACAGGTATCAATCCGGGCAAGAAGAGCTAGTCCACAAACAAGGCCTAAGCAAAACAAACCTGGAACAGTGCTTTTTTTATCAATAAGAATAACAATTAAAAGTACTAATAAAGATAAAAAACCAGCCAGGGATGTTTCCATGCCATTTAAATCGTTTTTTAAAATAATCGGACAAAAAATCCATAAGAAAGATCCGATAACTGCTGCAGAAATTCCATTAATAAGTTTAAGCAAATAACCCAAAACAAAAGTAGATAATCCTCCCCAAAAGGCAGACAAATAAATAGCTGCAACCAGGGCATTGTCGTTATTAAAACCAAGCCAGAAAAAAGGCACTTCCAAAAAGCAAAAAAGCGGTTGAAAACCAGAAGTTAAATGGATGCCATCTGTAGTTGGCCCTAAACCCGCTGCAATAGAACGGCTAATGTTTAAAATATAATAGGTATCATCGGGAATAAACAATCTATCAAGATAAGAAATATCCTGAAAAGCGATAGAATATCTGAGCAAAAAAGCTAGAGCAGAAAGAAGTGAAAACAACAGGAAAGAGTTTGCCCTAATGTTTATTTTATTCAACAGAAGCATCTATTTATTTCCTGATTTAAAGTGTATCTCCAGTATTACGAATAAACCTGAATAAACTGTAATTCGCTTGCTTTACTGCATCATCGATTGCCTGTTTTGGCTTTTTAATTCCAGCAAATATGGCTTCTAAACTTTCATCATTGATTGTTCTAATTTGATTTTGCGGCCCAAGATGAAGAAACAAATCATTCTTTTGTTGGCTAGCCAGATCAATTTGGGCAAGTGCCAAGGCAGGATGCCTGGATTTTTCTCTTAATAGAGAATAAATGCCTTGCGTTCCCAAGGGTAAGTAGCCTGTACGTTGATGCCAGTGTAGTTGTACTTCAGGTTGAGCAAGGTATGAAAAAAATTCTGCAATCCCACGATAAACAATCGGCTGCTGACCAGCAACTGCCCAAAGTGCAGCGCCGCCGGCAACATTGTTATAGCGTATTTTAGAGACTTTAGTATCCAGAGGTAAGAGCGCAACGCCTAAGCGAAATTTAACTAATTCAGCCAGGCTATTATAACTCCCTGAAGACTGACTAAACAGCGCGCAGCGGCCGGAAGTAAACAAAACAGTGGCATCACTGGCACGACCGCCGTATTCGAAATAATGTTGGGTTTGCCAGCGTTTCAGTCGTTTCAGATGATAAATAATCGCCTTATTATTATAGTCAGCACGCAGAGGCTGAGTCTTAACCATTGGTAAGCCATGAATAGCTGAGAAAGATTCAAGCAGGATCCAGCTGGGATACGCGCTGGTGAAGGCACATGAATTACCAGCTTTTTTTAATCTGGAAGCTAAAACTTCCATTTCATCCCAGCTATGAGGAAATGAGTTTTCACCATAGCCCAATTTTTCCAAAAGATCAGCATTATAAAAAATAACTGGAATTGAAGTGTTAAAAGGCATTGCCAGCAAATGATTTGCTTTCGAATAAAAAGCACGGACTGCAGGTAAAAAATTTTCTTTAGGTAAAGAAAGGCCCTGCTCCTGCATTAGCTCATCAACTGGTTTAATAATTCCTTTGGGATGCAGCATGGTTGCAGTGCCAACTTCGAAAATTTGCACGATAGCCGGTGGTTGTTTTGCCCGAAATGCTGCTGCAAAACTAGTCAGCGCTTCAGTATATTCCCCTTTGTAAATAAGCTTCACAGCATAGTTTTTTTGACCTTCATTGAAATGAGCTACAAGCTGCCGTAATTCTTCCCCGGTCTGGCCGGCAAGCGAATACCACATTAGAATTTCAACAGGTTTTGCCTGCAAAGAGCCAAGGTATAACTGCAACAGAAGGAAAATTAATAAACGCATTATAAAAGCAAATCAGGGTAGTCGCTAAACACAGCATCCACGCCCCAACCAAAAAGTTTAGATGCCAAACGTCGACGGTTAACTGTATAAACCAAAACAGCAAAGCCCTGCTCTTTCACCTGTTTTACTCGCTCAGCTGTTAGAGCGCGTTTATGAAAGTGTAGGGAGTAACATTGCAATTCTTTTGCTTTGCTTAAACAATCCTTATCCCATTCGTGCAATAGCAAACCAAGAGGCATTTCCGGTGCAAGGCTGCGACAGAGGCTCAATGCGGTCAGATCAAAACTGGAAATTAAAGGCAATTCCTTGGTTTGCGGCCAATAACGATTGATATGAGCAAGCACGGCAACGGTTGTTTCCTCGGATTTACCGGGATAGGGTTTTATTTCAATATTTGCCTGTACATTTGAAAAGTTTAACCATTGCAAAACTTCGCTAAAATGGGGAATTTTTTCACCGCAAAACCGCTTGGAAAACCATTTGCCAGCATCCAGAGTTTGTAAATATTCAGCAGAGGCCAGGCCTATTTCGCCCTTACCATTTGTGGTGCGTTTTAATTTGTCATCATGAAAAACAAAGGGTTCACCATCGGCTGATAGCATGACATCAAATTCCAGATATTTGCAGCCCATCGCCAAGGCCTTATCAAAGGCTGCAATAGTATTTTCCGGAGCATAGGCTGAAGCACCGCGATGGCCGATTATTCTATCAATGATTTGCAACAGCATTGCCCTCTTGTCGATTAGAGGCAAGCTCAACCAATGCTCCCATTATTAGTTCATTTGAAACGGCCAGGGGAGCAGCCGGTGCTGCTACTGCATTAAATGTTGCTGTTTTTAATTCAGAGGGCTGGTAAGCTCTAGCCATCGGCAGCGCTTGATCACCATCATAGAAAAAAATACGATTAACAGTATAATTTTGATTGGTATAAACCTTATTTAAACGTCCCAGTTCATTATTTACCTGCTCATACAAACGCGCACGCAACTGCAATTTAATTTGTTGCAGCTCATCAAGGCTGGGCTTAAATTCTACACCAGAGATTTCATAGGTAGCACCAGGTTTGGTGACATCTTTGGCATTTTTGTAAATATCTGTCAAATTGGCCTGCAAGATCCTGGACTGGGCCGCAACGTATAATTTTTCAAGACCAGAACTATCCTGCGAACGCTCAAATTGCGTTAATTGCCACTCGCCTGCGGCAATTTGATTTAAATTTTTCATAATATCAGCGCGAGCCTTGACAAGGTCAGCAGATGAAAGAGTTGCATTGATGTTTACGGTTAATAAAGCAGACTGGGTGCTAACCCATTGTTTGGCTGAAACTTGAAAGACCACTTTATCCAATTTTATTTTATGAGACCTAAGATCAGCATTAGCCGTGAGACTTAGCATTCCTAAAGCAATTACTGCAGCCAGTTTTTTCATTTGCTCTCCAATGTAAAATTTTAACAAGCAGTTTACACTATGGCTCTGATAATTTAAAAGGCCATTGATTTCGACTTAGAATGGATTTATAACTGGACATGTGAATTTCATGAGATTTTAATAAATGATGGCCAATAGAATGTATATATATACCCTTTACGTATGGTTTTAGGATTTTTTGCGATTTGCATATTAGTTGATTACAATCAAGGCGTTTAAGATGAAACAATTAAATCTAAGTCCTGCTTTATATGATTACATGCTCGATATTTCTTTAAGAGAGCATCCTGTACTTAAGGCCTTACGAGAAGAAACAGCCAAAATGCCCCTTGCTAATATGCAGGTAGCTCCTGAACAAGCACAATTTATGCAATTACTAATTCGGCTCCTTTCTGCGCGTAAGGTATTAGAGATAGGTACTTTCACAGGGTATAGCGCCTTGGCTATGTCACTGGCCTTACCAGAAGATGGTGAATTGATTAGCTGCGATCTCAACGCAGAATGGACCGCAATTGCCCAACACTTTTGGCGTGAAGCAAAGCAAGAACAAAAAATTCAATTACGACTGGCACCAGCTCTGGAAAGCTTAAATAATTTACTAAAGGAAGGATACAAGCATCAATTTGATTTTATTTTCATTGATGCTGATAAAACCAATTACCTGAATTATTATGAATTAAGCCTTCAATTAATCAGCCCGCGAGGTTTAATCGCCATAGACAACATTTTTTGGGATGGTAAAGTAGTTGATGAACAGGAATCTGGTGGCCAAACTCGAGAGATTCGACGCTTAAATCAATTTATAAAAGAAGACCAGCGCGTAGACGTTAGCCTTTTAGCTATTGCTGATGGTTTGTTTTTGGTTAAACCCCGGCTCTAACAACTGGACGTATAAACAAGGAGAAGTTGATGAATGAAAACCCCCTGTCTAACCCCTGTGATTTAGATGGTTTTGCATTTTTGGAATTCTCAGGCCCCAATCCTGACTTACTTCACAAGCAATTTAGATCCATGGGATTTCATGTTGCTGCAAGCCATAAAAATCAGGACATCAAGCTCTACGAACAGGGAAAGATTCAATTCATTGTCAATGCTGTAAATGATTGTCAGGCCCAACAACACGCAGCTACACACGGTGCAGGCGCCTGTTCAATGGGTTTTCGAGTGAAGGATGCACAAAAGGCTTATAATCATGCAGTAGAAAATGGCGCCAGTCCCTTTCATGATTGTAAACATGCCGATCATGGGTTACTCGCTATTGAAGCAATTGGCGGCAGTGTCATTTATTTTGTTGATGAAGACCATCAACCTTTTGAAAATCAATGGCAGGACTCCCTTGGCAGTTCTGTCGCCAACGATTGTGGATTAACCTTTATTGATCACCTCACTCATAATGTCTACCGTGGCAATATGGACAAATGGGCCCATTTTTATGAGTCCATCTTTAATTTCCGCGAAATTCGATTTTTTAACATTGTAGGAAAAATGACAGGGTTGACTAGCCGAGCCTTATCAAGTCCCTGCAATAAAATCAAAATTCCTTTAAATGAATCAAAAGACGACAATTCTCAAATTGAAGAGTTTTTACATGAATACAAGGGTGAGGGGATTCAACATATTGCCTTGAGTACTGATAACATCTACAAATCCGTTAATAGACTCAGGAAAGAAGGCGTATCCTTTCTCGATGTCCCTGAAACCTACTATGAAATGATTGATAAACGCATTCCCTGGCATGAAGAACCCTTGGATAATCTTTCCAAGGAACGTATTTTAATCGACGGTGAACCCGATCCTAAAGCGGGTTTACTCTTACAAATTTTTACAGAAAATGTTTTTGGGCCGGTGTTTTTTGAAATTATTCAACGCCGAGGTAATCAAGGTTTTGGCGAGGGTAATTTTCAAGCCCTGTTTGAAGCTATCGAGCGCGATCAAATTAAACGTGGTACTTTACAAGAGAATCTGAGATGAAATTAGCAAGCTTGAAAACGTTAAATTGCCGGGATGGCGATTTATGTTTGGTTAATCGCCAATTAACCTTGGCTACAAAGGTTGGTTATATCGCCAAAACCTTACAGGAAGCGATTGAACATTGGGATGAGGTCGAAAATCAATTAAGGGAAATTTATCTCGCTTTAAATGATGGGAAAATTGCAGACTCTTTTCCTTTTATTCCAACTGACATGGCAGCCCCCCTGCCCCGATCCTATCAATGGGCGGACGGCTCGGCTTATGTAAACCATGTTGAACTTGTCAGAAAAGCACGAGGAGCAGAAATACCCGCGGATTTCTGGACAGTTCCTCTTATGTATCAAGGCGGCTCCGATGCCTTTTTAGGTCCACAGGATCCAATCGAAGTTGCTGATGAAGCTTACGGCGTCGATTTTGAAGCAGAAGTCGCCATTATTACTAATGATGTTCCGATGGGCATAGACTCGGCGAATGCGACGAATCATATTAAATTAATTATGCTCGTCAATGATGTCTCTTTACGCAACTTGATTCCTGCTGAAATTGGCAGAGGGTTTGGTTTCTTCCAATCCAAGCCAGCCAGCAGCTTTTCGCCTGTGGCCCTCACTCCCGATGAGTTAACATCACACTGGGATGGAAAACGAGTTCATTTACCTCTTTTGAGTTATTTAAACTCTGAATTATTCGGTGAGCCTAATGCCGGTGTGGATATGACCTTTTCTTTTCCCGATCTTATCGCTCATGCTGCAAAAACAAGAGATTTAGCGGCTGGAACAATTATTGGCTCAGGTACTGTTTCAAATCTGGATCGTAGCAAAGGCTCCTCCTGTATCGCTGAAAAACGCATGTTGGAAATTATTGCTGAGGGCAAAGCCCAAACTGAATATATGCATTTCAGCGATACTATCCGTATAGAAATGCTCGATTCTGAAGGGCAATCCTATTTCGGTGCAATTGAGCAAAGGCTAACAAAATATAAGGGTTGAAAGTGAAACTTTATGACTATTACCGTTCTTCAGCGAGTTATCGTGTTCGTATTGCGCTTAACATTAAAAATATCAGTTATGAAAAATTTTCAGTCCATTTAGTTAATCACGGCGGCGAACATCACCATGCGGATTATTTAGAGCTTAATCCTCAAGGTTTAGTTCCTACACTGAATGAAAATGGTTACATTATTAGCCAATCACTCGCTATCATTGAATACCTTGACGAGATAAATCCCATTCCGCATTTATTACCAATTACACCCTTGGGACGCGCTCAGGTCAGATCTCTGGCACTGACTATAGCCTGCGATATACATCCATTAAACAATCTGCGAGTGCTTGATCGTATGCGAAACGAGATGAACGCTACGGAACAACAGATTAAGGATTGGTATCATTATTGGTTAAAGCAAGGGTTTGATGCTTTGGAAAGCCGTTTAAAATCCTTGCCTCGTAAATCTAAAGTCTGCTATGGCGCTGAGGTGAGCATGGCTGATATCTGCCTTATTCCACAGGTCTACAATGCGCATCGCTTCAATTTTCCTATGGAAAATTATCCTTTAATTAATGAAATTAATGCTTATTGCCTGACACTTAAACCGTTTATTGATGCATCTCCGGAACAGGCAGAGATTTCTAAAAAGTAGAGTAGAAGGGGTCATTTGACCCACTCTCCAAATCGACAACCTCTTAAAACCATGCCTTAGACAACCCCACCGTCGATATACCTGTCGCTGTTCGCTGTAAAATACTCCATTTGGCGTCACAACGCTGAACCCGGCCAATCAAGAAAGTTGGACTATTGCATTGATAATGGACCTGCAAGCCATCATAAACCTGACCTTCATCAACAGCCTGACATTTCTCGCCTGAGGTTAGTTCTACCGCCCAGGGATAAGTTTCCGACATATCGAGAGCTATATGATGACCATTATCGGCGGGAGCTGACAAATTTATCAACACAGCAGAGGTCGTCCAGGGTGAATCAGGACAGATAGCCTCTTTACGCGGCCCATGGGGCTTGATAAAACAAGGATCAAAAACTCTTCCTTCGGCTATACAGCGCCAAGCATCTTCTCTTTTGATCCGTTGCGATTGATGCCAACATTCACCTGAACTTGTTTTTTTGATAACCAGCTGATTTTCATTAACAAAGGGGCGATAGAATTTAAGTTCTGTATCTTCCGCTAATACGCAAAATGACCACATTATTGCAAAAATCACTACAACTGTGCGTAGCATATGTCCCCCATTGATTTTATTTAGTGTATTATCCAAGCTTTGCCGATAATTGCTCAATATTCATTTAGCTTTTCAGTTTTGGAGTACATCATGACAGAGGTCTACACAGTAAAACAATGTTTAGATGGAGAGATTAGTATTGATGAAACCGTTAGAGTTCGTGGCTGGGTTAAAACAAGAAGAGATTCGAAATTAGGATTATCCTTTATCAGTTTACATGATGGCTCTTGTTTTTCGCCAATACAGATAGTTGCTACTGAAGTATTAAAAAATTATCAAGAGGAAATTCTGAAATTGACGGCTGGCTGCGCAGTCATTGCTTCAGGAAAGCTTGTGGCTTCACAAGGCAAGGGACAATCTTTTGAGATTCAGGCGGAAGTGATTGAGGTTGTCGGCTGGGTTGAGAATCCGGATAGCTACCCTATTTCGGCGAAACGCCATACCCTTGAATTTTTACGCGATGTAGCTCATCTGCGCCCCCGGACTAATACTATCTCTGCGGTGACACGGGTTCGACATCGTTTAGCCCAGGCTATTCATCAATTTTTTGATCAGCGAGGATATTTTTGGGTTCATACACCTATTATTACTGGTTCTGACTGCGAAGGCGCAGGCGAAATGTTCAGGATAAGCACCCTTGATTTGCTCAATGTGCCCAAAACTGCTCAGGGTCAGGTGGATTTTTCGAAAGATTTTTTTGCTCGTGAAACCTTTCTAACTGTTTCAGGACAATTAAATGTGGAAGCCTATTGTTTAGCCATGTCGAAAGTTTATACCTTCGGTCCTACCTTCCGCGCTGAGAATTCAAACACAAGCAGACATCTGGCTGAGTTTTGGATGGTAGAACCCGAATTAGCCTTTGCTAATTTAAATGACATTTGTGAGTTAAGCCAGTCTATGCTTCGCCATCTTTGCAAAACTGCCCTTGAAGACTGTGAAGATGATATGAGTTTCTTTAATCAATTTGTCGCACCTGGCTGTATAGAACGCTTGGAACTTATCGTGAATTCGGATTTTGAAGTGATGTCTTATAACGATGCAATTAAAGCGCTGGAAAAAGCGGAACGCAAATTTGAATATCCAGTTAGTTGGGGCCTTGATTTACAATCCGAACATGAACGCTATCTTGCCGAGGAGCTTTGTAAAAAACCGGTAATTATTACTAATTACCCGAAAGATATTAAAGGATTTTACATGCGCTTAAATGATGATGGGCGTACAGTAGCAGCTATGGACGTTTTGGCACCGGGTATTGGAGAAATTATTGGCGGCAGTCAACGCGAAGAACGTTTAGATATTCTGGATAAGCGTCTGGATGAATGCAATCTAGATAAAGAGTATTACCAATGGTATAGAGATTTGCGTCGCTATGGTACTGTCCCTCATGCCGGTTTTGGTTTGGGTTTTGAGCGATTGATAAGTTATGTAACGGGAGTTAGCAACGTACGCGACGTAATTCCTTTTCCACGGACCCCTGGACATGCAGAGTATTAAGATTGATTTGAACCGTTGGGTTAACATTAATTTTGGGCTTGCAAAGAGAACTCCACTTTGAGTCTACTTACCGCGGTTTGTCCCTTCGAGCTCCACGCGAAATAAAAACGCCTACCTACCGCGCTTTATGCGCGGTATCCAGAACGACAAACCCGAGCTTGATTCTTAGGTCAATAAACACACCTTAGTCATTAGAGTTACAGATAGGCTAATAAAATTTTATAAGAAAGACATACCTTGGTTTCGCTGAAATACCCTCACAAACAACCATCATAAATAGTTAACACCCTATCCATCCTTGCAGCTAACTGTTGATCATGAGTCACAATAACCAAAGCCGTATTTAAATGTTCATTCAAACCAAGCATGAGCTCAAAGACTCTAACCGCAGTAGCATTATCCAGATTTCCCGTTGGTTCATCAGCCAGAACACAACGCGGCTCATGAACCAAGGCTCTGGCAATGGCCACTCTTTGTCGTTCACCGCCAGATAATTGTGAAGGTTTATGCTCTAAACGATGAGATAAACCTACTTTATTTAAAATTTGTTCAGCCTGAGACTGCGCATCTTTAACGGGTTTATCAGCCAAGAGCAATGGCATAGCTACATTTTCAACCGCAGTAAATTCAGGTAATAAATGATGAAACTGATATACAAAACCCAATTCCTTATTACGCAATTTACAGCGTTGTTTTTCAGAAAGAGTTTGCCAGCTAGCGCCTTGCATTAATAATTTACCAGAGCTTGGAATATCTAAACCACCCAATAAATGTAATAAGGTACTTTTACCAGAACCAGAAGGACCAACAATAGCTATTCGCTCACCAGGGTTAATCGTTAAATTGATGTCCTTTAAAACATCAACTGTTTCTGTACCATCATGATAAGATTTAGATATATTACGGCAATCAAAAATGGGCTCACTCATAATGCAAGGCCTCCGCTATCACAGTTTTTGAGGCACGCCAGGCGGGATAAATGGTTGCAACAAAACTCATTAACAAAGCCACAACGCAAATTTGCCATAAATCGCTAAACATAATTTTTGATGGCAAATAGTCAACAAAATAAACATTAGAAGATAAAAGTTGCGTGTGCAGAATGGACTGTATGCCATTCACTATGGAGGTTGCATTGGAGGCAAGAATTAAACCGCCGACCAAGCCTATCAAAGTTCCGACTATACCTACCATCATCCCTTGCACGATAAATATCCACAATATTGAGGATGGCGTCGCGCCAAGGGTTCTTAGAATAGCAATTTCAGACTGTTTGTCATTGACAACCATCACCAAGGAGGCAACCAGGTTGAAAGCCGCTACGGCGATAATCAAAAGTAAAATAAGAAACATCATCGTCTTTTCCAATTTTACCGCATGAAAAAATTCACCGAATTGCTGTGTCCAATTTCCCACCTCATAATCGTAGCCAAGCTTTTCTGCCAATTTTTCAGACAGCGCCGGCGCTTCATAAATATTACGAACTTTCAATTTAAGGCCAGACACATTATCACCATACTGCATTAACTTTTGAGCATCAGCCATATTGATAAAAGCAAGTTTGGTATCAAAATTAAAACCAGCTCCTGCAGTAAAAATTCCGGCAACAGTAAAACGTTTAAAACGAGGAATCATCCCCGCTGGCGTTACTGAGGCCGCAGGTATCATAATAGTGACCTTATCTCCCACCATAACACCCAGATTAGTGGCAAGGCCACGGCCCAGAATAATGCCAAAGTGTTGCAAATCAGCCATATTGCCGACAACCAATTTGTCTTTCAAATGGGTCACTGCCTGCTCTTGCTGGGGATCAATGCCAGTTAAAACAATAGGTAAAATTTGCCCTTCATGGGTTAGTAAACCCTGCGCGCCAATATAAGGGGCAATAGCAGTTACGCCAGGGGTATTTTTAAGCTCAGTTTCAAGTTTTCGCCAATCAGCGATTTGACCATTTCGCCCACTTACAGTTATTTCAGGAGCCATACCAAAAAAGCGTTTGTGAATTTCCTCATCAAAGCCATTCATCACCGAAAGCACGGTAATCAAAACCATGACGCCAAGGCCAATCCCCAACATGGAGCTCAATGAAATAAAAGAAACAAAATGATTTCTTTTTTTTGCACGCGTGTAGCGTAATCCGATATAAAGTGCCAGGGGTTTAAACATAGGTGGTTTAATGTTGTAAAAGAACTATTGTATTGAAAATTAGCCTATCAAGATATATGTAAATGATATTTCTCTACTAAAGATTATTATGGGTAAATAAACAACAAGGGCTCAAAAATTCCCTGGCTTCAAGTAAAGACTGTGCTCTAAGCCTACTAATATTATTCATCATCAGGGAACCCACAAAGATATCCACAGAATTTGTGAATAGTTGGTCGCTGTCGCGAAATGTTTTGCCTTCAAATAAGTCACTTTGATAGTTTATTTGTAGCTTTTAAATCTCGATAAACAGATTGATCGCAATTCCTACTTCTCGTTTATCCTTTCGATTAAGATTAAAATAATAGAGGGCAATTTGTTTTAAGTGAGTTAGTCGAGCCTTGTAATTCACAACTCCTTCTTGTGATTGCTATCGACTTTAACGAGAACCTCAGAACCCTCCAGTTCATTGGTGAATCCATCCACATCGAGGCTCATGCAATACCCTGCTTGAATTTAAAAGATATGAAATCTAGCGATTCAACCCCCCTTATAGCCATAGCCGTCTTATTATCGGTTGCAAGTTGGAATAGCAGTTATTTACAAACCCATCATGTCCAATTATAATGCAATCTATTTTTAAAATACGAGTTATCCCGCAACCCAGGAAAAGAACCGTGCTCATTACTAGCGAGAACTACCTTAAAGTCTTAACACGACTGAAGAAAGAATATTCAGACTTACCCTGGTATAGGCGGTGGTGGTTTACTTTATGGTCTACTAATTTGTCCTTTGCACTTGCAGCCATTGACCCTAACAATCCAACCACTGAACAGGTTGATGATTTACTAAAAGCATCAGACAATGCCTGGTTTTTTAATACGATTTTTGACTTGATTACTCAATTTCGGCAATCCATTAGCAAACTTAGCTATAGTGGTCAACCAGACGAAATAAAGAAAGAGATAGGCGCTCGATTAGATACCAATAATTTATCCAATCTTGCCCTCATTTCACCCGATGTCTTTAAATTATTTCAACCCATGCTTGATGTTCGCAAATTCTTATTAGCTGTGGTTCATGGTGAATACGATGAAGTAGAAGCCATGCTCATGAAAAAAACTAATTTTCTTACCCAAAAAAGCCTTGTTACAGATTATTCAGGCCGCAAATTTTTCAATATTAGCGGTTTTCAATACGCCCTTTGGGCTTTAGATAAACACATGTGGACTAAGATGCTTCACTGCTTGCCGCTAAGTGAAGAAGGGGCAAAGGTAAAGGCAGCCTTATTAGAACAATATAGAGAACTAAAAGAAAACGGTGTCACTTATCAGCGAAACGGTGAACTAATAACAGAAAGACATTTCGATTTTGAAAAAACCATCATTAAAGGACTTCAGGCTACAGTTAGGGGTTTTTATTACCAAATTAAAACTTGGGATGAACTCGACAAACAAATGTTTGAGCATGTAGGTTCTGCTCAAAAATTACTGCCAATGCATGTTATTTATGAGTACTGTAGTGAGGAACCTTTTTCCGAGACTCCAAAGTTTATTGAACAACCTCCGTCGAAAACACAGTTTGAAAATAATGGGAGCTGTAAATGGGAACCATGGTTTCATTCGGATTCAAAATTAGGCGTTGATTTTGTAATAGGTAAAGGCCCATGGGAGCGAGCGAGGTCGATGGTGCAAGCCGCCGATGTAGATGTGTGGCAGTGGGATTTGTGGGCCATGGAGGCCTTGTGTAAATTAAGAACTGCTGATTTTAGAGATCTTGAATCGATACTTCTAAAGTTGCTAGAAGTAGGTAACCAGCCAGCTTCAAAAACCTGCTCGCTTTAATGGTATCTAGTGCAGAAGCTGGTGGGCGAACATCGCGGGGTTGCGAGTTACGGTGGCCGCGGATTTATTGGCGATGGAGACCTTAGCTGAGCGAAGAAACGCGGATTTTAGAGAACTCGAGACGCTTCTATCAGAGCTTCTTTCATTCGACAATAACTATTCTGCCTCTCAATCTTTTCTCTTTATAATATGTTGAGGAGTTGCATAAGACATAGCCGTTAATCAGATGAAATTCATCTTATCTATAAAAATGTCCCAGCTATTCAAACCATAGCCCACACAGTGACTTATATAAGCCTCGAAATAATTAAGGAACAACAGTACGCATAACAGGATTCTGTAAGGAAATAATCGTTTCTGTGGATTGGATTTCTTCAATAGCCTGGATTTTATTAATAAGCACCTCTTGCAGTGCCTCAATAGAGCGGCACATAACTTTAATAAAAATGCTATAAGAACCGGTTGTATAATAGGCTTCTATCACCTCTTCCAATTTTTCTAGTTTCTCAAGTGCAGAATTATAATCTTTGGCCCCTTTCAAAATAATTCCGATGAAACAGCAGACATCATAACCCAAGAGCTTGGGATTAACTTGCGCCTGCACGCCGGTAATAATTCCCGCCTGTCGCATTTTTTCTATTCGCACGTGAATTGTGCCAGGGCTAACATTGAAATTTTTGGCTAATTCGGCGTAGGGAATACGTGCATTCTTCATTATGGTAGTTAAGATATTTCGGTCCAGATTATCGATTTGATAATTTTCCACTGAATTTCGCCCTCTTTTTTAGAAAATATTTAATTTTATGCCATTAAATTAAATAAAAAATAAAGGCAAGTCAAAATTTCTTTGAGCATATTGAGTTTTACTACCTTTTTATTGTGAAATACACAGGTCAATCCTCAAGGTCTAAAATCATGAAAGAATTATTTATTCAAAAGCAAAAGCAAATCCGATTCGTCAAATCATTTTTCTCAAGCCAACTTGAAGAACAACTTGGACTGATTGAAATCCAGGCCCCTCTCTTAAGCAGAGTCATTGATGGCGAGCAGGATAATCTTTCTGGTGTTGAAAAAGCAGTCAATGTAAAGGTGAAAGCCCTGCCAAACACCAATTTTGAGGTCGTTCATTCCCTGGCAAAATGGAAACGCAGAGTTTTAGGACGCTTTAATTTTGCGGTCAATGAGGGTTTCTACACACACATGAAAGCCTTACGCCCTGATGAAAGCAAACTCTCGGCAACTCACTCAGTCCACGTTGATCAGTGGGATTGGGAGCGAGTGATTGATGAAAGCGAGCGAAATCTAGCTTTTCTGAAAAAAATCGTTGTTAAACTCTATGATGCGATAAAAAATACCGAAAGAGCCGTTCAAACTGCCTATCGGTTAGAGCCATTTTTACCAGAAAAAATTACCTTTATTCATAGTGAACAATTACTCAAACGCTATCCTTACCTGAGTGCCAAAAGGCGTGAACAAGCAATCACTAAGGAACTTGGCGCAGTCTTTTTGATTGGTATAGGCGCCCCACTTTCAAATGGAAAACCCCACGACCTACGCGCTCCTGACTATGACGACTGGACTAGCTTAAATGAGGAGGGTTTTTCTGGATTAAATGGAGATATTTTAGTTTGGAATCCAGTATTAAATGATAGCTTTGAGATCTCCTCCATGGGCATTCGTGTAAATGCCGAAACTTTGAGACAACAGCTACGAATCACTAATAACGAAGATCGACTCGATTTAGCCTGGCATCAAAAATTGTTGGGAGGCGAATTCCCACAAACAATTGGCGGTGGTATTGGTCAATCAAGGTTGGTAATGCTGCTCTTGAAGCAAGAACATATAGGTCAAGTACAATGTGGTGTATGGCCCATGGAAGTGCAGGAAAAAATGGCTCTTTACTATTAATACCAGTTCGGATAAGTAAGTTGGCTGTGCAACGAAAAATAAATCTAGACTTAGCGTCATCCTGAGTGCTTCGGGTACCCAATTCCTCTCGGGGCTCGGGATGACGTGGTGTGCGAATAGAAAAAATAATTCGTTGCAAGGCAAGGTTGTTTCACTGAAGTGATTATTATCAATAGGTTACCTAAGTCTTATCCAGACAACATTTGTGCTATATTTTTTCTCATTCCATGAGTACCATCCGTGAATGATCTAAAGTATACTTTCCGCGTAATAATTAAACTTCCTGAGGTAAAAATGATGCGTATGAACAATAGCAAAAAAGTAATTGGTGGTTTTATATTTGCTTTAGGTTTGCTCGCCAGCACAGCCAGTATCGCCTGGCATGGTCACCATGGCGGCGGTCACCATGGTGGTGGACCTCGACATGAATACGGAAATACAATTCATCGTGGTCTCTCTTATGGAAACGGCTATTTTTATGGCGGCGGTGGCTGGGGTGGACCTGAGGTAATTATTAACGTTCCTGCCCCCAATTATTATGTTCCTCGATGCAATACTATTGAAGTCTGCGATCCCTATGGTGCTTGCTGGCTTGAGAATAGTTGCCGCTAAGAAAAAGCAACAGAGGAAACAAGCTCTTACTCGCTTTTCCGCGGCTTTGTCTGCGGAAAGTAGGGTTTCACGCGAATCACCAGTTAATTTGCACGAAACGATTTTGCAAAATCTCTTTATCTCTATCTGAGTTATTGAGAGACTAGGCCCTTCGATTCACTCTGGAATACCTGTGTTAATGCGGCTAAAGCAGTTAAAAATCAAGAGTGGCACCATGGAGGCTGTAAAGTGGCTCGCTTTATTGTCCATGACCATCGATCATATTAATCGCTTTTTTTTTAATGCATCGAATTACCCTGCTTATTGCGCGGGCCGTCTGGCTATGCCGCTTTTTGCCTTTATTCTTGCTTATAATCTCGCGCAGCCAGAAACGCTGTCTCGCGGTTTATATAGCAAAGTATTATTGCGCTTACTAATATTCGGCCTGTTAGCAACACCTGGTTATATAGCAATGCGACATTTACCCCAGCTATATCCACTAAACATTATGTTTATGTTAGGCACAGCGGTTGCTGTTTTCTATTACTATGAGCAGCAAGACAGTGCCAATCGGATTATTGCCTTATTTATCTTTTTAATTGGTGGTTTTTTTGTAGAATATGACTGGGTAGGTATTATTTTCTGCTTCGCATCCTGGTCCTATTGCAGGAAAGCATCCCTTCTGACCCTGTTGGGCTGGTTCGTCGCCTATCTGCTGCTTGATATAATTAATAACAATCATTGGGCCTTACTTAGCATAGCGATTATCTATTTTGCGACAATAATTGATGTAAAAATACCTAGAATTCGTTATTTATTTTATATTTATTATCCTCTTCATTTAAGTTTTTTATATTTGTTAACAAAATTACGCTAAAAATCGATTAAAATTTAGCAACAATGCCCATCCCTGTTCTATAGTTATATTAAACCCTAAAAGGAATTGGGAGTTATCATGCCTGTACACGAAAGACGTCAACATTTCCGTATTGAGGATCAAATTTATTTTGATTATAAACTTATCGACCCAAGCTCGATCTATTCTGATAAGCAAATGTCCGAAGAACTTTTGGGGCAAAGCGGCAAGAGATACCTTGAAACAAATCAATACTTTCAAAGTCTAGATTATGAATTAGCAGAGTTGACACAAACTTTGGCTTTGAAAGAACCGGCAATTGCCCATTATTTAAATTTAATCAATGCGAAAATTGAACACTTAGCTCGTCATTTACTTATTGGCGAAAAAATCCACCTGCGTAAGGTGAATATAAGCTTAGGCGGAATGGCCTTTAAAACAAAAGAAAGGATTAAAGAAAAAACCAGGGTAAAGGTAGTTATTTATACAAAACCCAAAATGCTGCCAATTATAGTCAATGCTGTAGTGATTTATAGCCAATTTTACAATGAAACCCTATATCATACTGCAGTGCAATTTGAAGAATTGGATAGAGAGCAGGAGCAATTGCTTTCCCAGCATATTATGATTGCGCAACAATCTATATGTCAGGCAGATTAAGACTCGCCTCCGAACGCATTTTCTATGATAATGTGAGGTCTATCATTTTTAGCCAGGATATAGCATGACAAGATCTGTCTTTTGTTCCAAATTAAAGCAAGAATCGGAAGGTTTAGATAAGGCCCCTTTTCCAGGCCCTTTAGGGGAAAAAGTTTTTAAGGAAATTTCAAAACAAGCATGGAAAATGTGGCTCTCCCATCAAACAATGCTCATAAATGAATATAGACTTAGCTTAATTGATCCAAAAGCACGGGAATTTCTTCATGAGGAAATGAAAAAGTTCTTCTTCGGTGATGGCTCAGAAAAACCAGCGGGTTTTGTCCCCAAAGAATGAGGCTAACATGTTCAATGAATTAGTAAATGTTAATGAAGAGGTAGCAGACGCTATAAGCCAACAAAAGCCGATAGTCGTACTTGAATCTACTATAATTTCTCACGGCATGCCCTATCCTGCTAATTTGTCAACAGCAAAAGACGTTGAACAACTTATTCGTGATAATGGCGCAGTACCAGCCACTATTGCCCTTTATCAGGGAAACATTCATATCGGTATTAATAACAAAATCATGGAAAATTTGGCTAAGTCTAAAGACGTTATCAAAGCCTCAAGACGAGATATTTCCTATGTTTTAAGCCGTAAAATGACAGCCAGCACCACAGTTGCGGCGACAATGTTTTGCGCCCATTTAGCAGGCTTACCTCTCTTTGTTACTGGTGGAATAGGTGGTGTACAACATCATGGTAACGAGAGTTTTGATATTTCCGCAGATTTAATAGAGCTAGGTTCAACGCCAGTGACTGTCGTATGCTCTGGAGCAAAATCAATTCTTGACTTACCAAAGACACTGGAAATGCTGGAAACCTATGGTGTTGCAGTAGTTGGCTATCGTACTGATGAATTCCCTGCTTTTTTTAGCCAATCAAGCGGCATACCTCTTTTACACCGTTTAGATAGCGCCAGTGAAATCGCAGCAATGATGACCTATCATAAGAGGTTAAAAATAAATAATGGTATAGTCATCGCTAATCCCATTCCTAAAGCCGCGGAAATTCCCGATGATCAAATTCTCCCTATCATCAAACAAGCGCAAAATGAAGCCAAACACCTGAATGGAAAAACAATCACCCCTTTCTTATTGAAACGAATCGCGGAGTTAACGGCCGGACAAAGTTTACATTCCAATATCGAATTGATTAAATCTAACGCGATTTTAGGCGCAGAAATTGCCAAAGCCTATCATGAGCAAAAGACAGATTAAAATTAAATCGAATAGACAGCAAACCATTCAATTATTTTAAACCCGCCCTTTTTTTATAAAAAAATAATAAACACTTCTTGACTCAAAACCCCCTTAGGAGTTTAATAGCAACCTCTTGCGGCCAGATAGCTCAGTCGGTAGAGCAGAGGATTGAAAATCCTTGTGTCGGCGGTTCGATTCCGTCTCTGGCCACCAAGAAAATCAAGGACTTAGCGTCTTTTTTTCGATCTACAAAAAAACCCTTGCGGGACATTTGCGGGACCTACGAAAAACTTCATCTAGCTACAAAATTATTAACCTACTACTTTGAACATTATTTCTTACTGGCTTAGTAGCCTTGTGAACTAAAGAAAGTACGACCCCACTTTGTTTTTTAGCACAAACTCTATTCGCCGCCTCATAAAGATTTTGAAGCTCAGCGGACGAATAATGAGTAGTAATTCGACCAGAACGGTGCCCCAATAGATCCTGTCGATCTTCAAAACTTACACCTTCAGCTCGCAATCTCCGTCCAAAAGTGTGTTTAAATCATGAACCCGCGCCTGTTCTTAGTCTGTTCGTTTCCTAGCGTTTCGCCATGCTGTTGCATTCATCCTTGCAAGCAGCTTTCCTTTATAAGTAAAAACATAAATTGCATGCTTCCCTCTTTGGCCGTCTACAACTTCTTTAGCGATATCATTGCAAACCACTAAGCGATCTTCTCCATTTTTCACTAGCTCAGCCGGTATCATAAAAACTACCAGATGAGATAAAGATGGAATTTTAACTTCCCAATCCCAACTCAATTGACAGACTTCTTGATCTCGACATCCTGGTTAACAGCAAACCATGCCATTCTTTCAAGATGCTCTGGGAGCTCTTGAAAAAGAGCTTGCTGTTCATTCCAGTTTAATTGATAGGGTTTTCGCAAATCATGCTCTGGCAACAACTTTATTTTAGGTGCGTTTGCCAACCAAGATAACCCGTACTCATCACAATGACTAGAAATTCAACCTGCAATCCTTAAAACCCGTAAATTAAGCTAAAAGTTACAAGATATAGATGTGGAAGTTTCATCTATATCTTGCCCAATTTGAACCGCATTAGCAGTATTTGATTTAAGTTGTATTTCATGACCATTTAATTGATGTGTTATTTTTTCCATGTCACTATTAATAAAATTTCTCACTATACACCCAACCTTTCCATATCCGTAACTAATATAATCATAAGGAATTTCCAACAATTCTTCTTCTAAGTGCAATTGTTTTTCCTGTACTTCTTTGTCATATTCATCAATATATAGGTTAAATAAAAGACTTTTACATGAAGAAAGCGGGTGGAATTTTTGGAGTTCATTGGTTAGATTCTTAGCAAAACCTACATCACTCTCCAATCCTCCATCGCCAATATGTAGTATTTCAACTGGCTTGGATTCATAAGGAATTTTAAATTTTTTGAGTGCTTCTAACCCAGACTCACAATGTGGTTTAGGATGGATAACACAGTCGCTTCCGAGAATAACAAAATTTTCAGCTAAGACCTCAATAAAACTCGCCCATTTTTTATTAATTACCGTGTTCGTTTCATCAAACTCAACAATCATTTGTTGCTCTAATTCAATGAGTATATCCTCCTTTTTTTTGTTGCTAATAATAGCTATAGGGATCCTTGCATGACAAATTTTCTCTAATAACTCAGCGGCACCAGAAAGAGCATTAAAATTTTCAGGTTTTAGTTCTTTATATCTTGCATTAAATAAAACTTCTGCATCTTTCCATTGATGACCAAATATTGATAGCAAAGTATCACTTTTTGTTTTAGTAGGAATGACGATAGGCGAAATGGGAATTATATCCATTTCATCAGCAATCTGTTTTAAGATTTTTACTAAAAAAGAGCCAAATGATATTAAAGTGTTATCCCAATCAAAAAAAACGACATGCTTCATTTTCAACCCTCCTCTATACGGGGTACGACAATCTATGGAATCAAAAGTTACGGTAAGCCAAAAATAACGGGAAAATAGTTTTAAATTAAAATAAAGTGATATTTATTTTATTTTAAATTGGCAAGAAGTGAAATTCCGTATATGAAAATGATTGTTAACAGAACCGCCCCCCCTGTCAATGATTTACCATTTATTTCCCGCCTTCTCGCACAAAAATTAAAGGAATTCTTAAAGCAAGCTTTATTGAAAGTGGAGAAACAACAATAAAGCTCTCGGTTTTATCCGCTATCGATTAATCAATAAAGACTAAAATATGCTCGTTCCCCGTAAATTAGTTACACTCATCCAATGTTGATAAATAACAGGGATTCTTTGCAGGAAAGTATGCAATTTCCCAGATCACCCATACACCCATTTGCTAGACTGAGCCAGTACTGCTCTCACGATTATCAACAATTATTAGCTGTTAATGGCTTTATTTGCAGCATGAGTAAGCGAGGCTATTGTTACAATAACGCCAGCATGGAAAGTCGGAATCATAGTTTTAAGGTTGATGCAATTCACGGTGAAAAATTTTCAACACGTGCTTTTGCAACATATGTTTGATTACATGGTTGTGTATAACAATCGAAAACGACTTCATTCCAAACTTGGTTATATAAGCCAGGTCTATTTTGAAGAACAAATGGTCGCTTAATTGAGTATCCGTTTTTTCGGGCGAGATCATTCTCTGCATTTCTTTGTTCTAAAATATCTCCAGGTTGCCAAGCAAAATATTCCCCACCTTTCGTTAGTTCATAAATAAGAAAAAGGTTATCAAGTCAGGTTGTTAACGTTGCAGCTTGGAACCTAGGTAGGGTGTTGGTTGATATCCTCTGCTTAACACCTTAAAGAAATACAAACACTAAAAAATTTGACAAGAACTATAGCTGGCAAAGTATGACCGCTCTACCCCTCCATTAATTTCTATAAGAGAAATCTCCTTCTCACTTACAGCTTTCTCAATTGATTTTCGATCAATTTTTCCACCTTGGAGTAAAGGGAAGGACTCCCAAAAACTGATGGTTGAAATTAAAGCTAAATCGTTATTGTCTTTTATCGATCTGATAATTTGCTGCTCAGAGGTATGAGATCGCAATCTAATTGCTGCATGCAACCTATTATTATTTTCAAAAACAAGCGATTTTTGACCACAACTTTTATTTATTATACGTTCCATGATTACTGGATTAACTTTATTTTTCTCTCCCGCTAGAGTAATTAAATTCTCGCTACGGCCAAAAAGCGTAATCCGTCCGTTTGGCTGGATCGAGGCTAAATCACTCGTCTGATAACAATTTTTCGTTAAATTTAGTTCTTGGCATTCAAAATAGCAAGTGGCAATGCTAGACCCAAAGAAACGCAATCGTCCAACTCCTTCACCATCCCAAGGTAAAATTGTTCCTTGTTCATCAATAATTTCTGGATTTAAGCTGTAGATTGCAGAGCCTATCCCCCTTGGATCAGGGCCACTTAGCGGTGAATTTGCAACCGCATTACAAATTAATTCAGTAGCGCCATAGGTTTGTGTAATTTGCACCAATCGGCCATAGCAAAACTCATAAAAAATTTTGATGAATTCAAAGGGCAAGGTATTGCCAAGGAGAGGATATAACCCCCACATAAAATCATAACAAGTTCGGTGCCTGACAAAAGACCGTGAAATATGAATTAAATCAGAGAATTCAACTTCCTCACCACCGGTCGTAATCCTCTCTAAAGATGACGGTCTTAGTTGTGTATTTTCTTCAACCAACCTGGCATAGACTTGCATTTCTGATGGATAAAAGGACGCATGAGTCACATTAGGAGTTTGAACCATTAGTACTGCCCAATCAAAAATACGGTCTGACTCCTTTTTGCTATAAGAATTTTTTGCGGGGATGACAATGCTACCACCGCAATGCATTAAGGTCGTTAGGGGAAAGGCGCCAGAGACATGGCACAAAAGTCTTGGATTAAATAACCTCTTCATGCTGCTCAATTGATAGCGTTTCACCGTTTCATCCGCATGAAACCAAGTAGCATGCCAACCATGCATAACTATTTTGGGTTTGCCGGTGCTGCCACTCGTCATATAGCCACTTATGATGCGATCTGTTGTTGGTTCAGGCTGTTCAATATATTCGTTTTTTTGCTCTAAAGTACTAAAAATTTCTGCTAATTCAATTGTCCTAAATTCAGATTCTGATAAATCAAAGATTTCCTTATCATAAATAATAAGAGAGGGGTTAAGTTGATTTAGAATTGGTAACAAATTTTCCCTTTGTAGTAAATAATCAAAGGGAATCCATACTGCTTGCAAGGCAATCACTGCAAAATAAAGCTGGTAAGCTTCAATAGAGCCAGATCCAATAAAAACAACATAAGAACGGGGCGGAACATGGCTCATCCTATTCATAACCAATTGAATTTTTGCAAAATTTTCAGCATAGGTGACCGTTTCATTTGAATCGATGAGATAGGTATTTTCAGCAAATTCCTCGGATTTAAGCGTTAACCACTCAATAAATGTAATCATTTCTCTAATCTCTAAATTGAAAAGAGTAGAAAAATTATCATAAGGAGAATTAAAAAAT
>JACCSX010000077.1 GCA_013812775.1 Tatlockia sp.
CCCGCCCCTGCTCTTGATAATAAGTCTCCATCGCTGCCAAAGAAGAAACCAAAGCACCACTATCGCCATTGGGACGCAAGCGTAAATCAACACGAAAGACAAAACCCTCGGCTGTCACATTTTGTAATAGTTGTATAAACTGCTGCACTACCCTGCTGTAATAGAGCTGATTAGCAACTTTTTCTTCTCCATCGCTCAAGCCCGCCGCTGAAAAGGTAAAAATTAAATCAATATCAGACGAGAAATTAAGTTCCCGTCCACCCAATTTTCCCATTGCAAGCACATAAAGTTCGGTTGGTCCTCCTGTTTCATCGCGAGGCAGACCGTAGCGCTTGGAAGTTTCCTGCTGACAAAAATCAAGCGCTCTTAAAATGATGGCATCAGCACAATCAGACCAAGCCGCCATTGTTTCTTCTGTATCTGCTAACCCAGCTAATTCACGCAACATTAAACGTAGAAAATGATGATGACGAAAATTTCGTAAATCCCGAGAAAAATTCTGCGGCGATGCTGCTAGTTGATTTATTAAAGAGATATAATCATCAAAAAACAAAGGTTCCTGGCAATCATCCTCTGCCACTAAGGCGCTTAGAATACCAATCTGGCGGCAGGCATAATCGCTAACAAGCAACAAGGTTTGCAAAGCCTTAGAAAGAGGATGATCCAGATTTGCAAAATGCCTGGAGTAGCTTGTCATTTTAGACTGTAAAATATCTGGCGCTTTAATCTTTTCTTGCATGGAAGTTTCCAGGGAGAGGACTCTTAAGCCTATCTAAGCTGAGTAAGAAAAACAAATGCTCTTCTTTAATACTAACCTTCAGAAAAACAAACAATTCATAAGAGTTAAGAAATATTTCTTTCTTGTAAAGATTCACAAACTATTTAACCTGAGTTACTATAACTGCTATCAAAAAACAAGGTGTAAAAAAATCATGACTGAAGCATTAAGCACTGGTTTTCGTAAACTTCGTATTTATCAGGCACGTCAGTTCAAATTTGATATCGTTGCAGCTATTGTTGTCTTTTTAGTTGCTATTCCACTCTGTTTAGGAATTGCCTTAGCCTCTGGCGCACCTTTATTCTCTGGTATTTTGAGTGGAATAATCGGCGGCATAATTGTTGGCACACTGAGCGGCTCTCAGGTGAGCGTAAGTGGTCCGGCTGCAGGCATGGCCGCAGTCGTTCTGGCTGCGATTTCACAATTAGGCGACTTTCAGACTTTTCTTCTCGCCTTAACGCTCGCAGGCGTATTACAAATTTTAATAGGTGGTTTGCGTGCTGGTTTCATCGCTGAATATATTCCTTCAAACGTTGTGCAGGGTTTATTATGCGCCATTGGTATCTTACTCGTAGTTAAGCAACTGCCTTTTGCTTTTAGCCTTTCAACTGATCTTAAAGATTTACAAAGCAATCTTTTAGAATCGACCGAAGGCTTTTCATTAAATCCTTTGTATAAGTTAACGCAACATATTAATGATGGTGCGTTAATTATTTCTATGGTTTCTTTGGCAATTTTAATTTATTCAGAAAAAACAAAAATTAAATGGATAGCAGGTGTTCCAGCCGCCATAGTTGTTGTAATTGCAGGCATTTTGATTAATGAGATTTATCTAATAACCGATTCATCCTTTGCTCAAACCTATCCTCATTTGGTAAATATTCCCGCTCATAATGGTTTTTCAGATTTACTAGGACAACTGCAATTTCCAAATTGGTCCAGCTGGTCTAATCCTAAAGTTTATCTCTATGCCTTTATTTTGGCGATTGTGGCTTCACTTGAGAGTTTATTAAATGTAAAAGCCGGTGAAAAACTCGACAAAAAACATCGCATATGCTCTAAAGATCGAGAGTTGCTGGCGCAAGGATTTGGTAACTTATGCGCAGGTTTAGTGGGTGGAATTCCTGTGACTTCGGTTATTGTTAGAACCTCGGTAAACATTCAGGCAGGTTCAAAAACTAAATTTTCAGCGGTTTTTCACGGAATGTTTTTACTTTTTGCTATATTATTTATTGATGGCTGGCTCAATAAAATACCCTTATCCTCCCTTGCAGCCATTTTAATTTATACCGGTTATAAATTGACCAAACCATCCATTTATCAAACTATGTATAAGCAGGGATTGGATAGATTTATACCTTTCATAGCGACTGTAATCTCTATTGTTCTTTTCAATCTTTTAATTGGGATTCTCATTGGTTTGGCGATTAGTCTGCTTTATATTTTAAAATCAAACTCAACAGCTCGTTTTGATATCATAAAAGAGATTTACACCACTGGCGAGGCCAGTCGTTTGGTCTTACCGCAACAGGTCTCTTTTTTGAATAAGGCTTCTCTAATTGCTGAACTCAGTTCAATTCCCAGAAATTCACAACTGATTATTGACGCGCGTCATTCAACCTACATTGATAAAGAAATTATAGAACTAATTAATGAATTTAAACTCTATCAGACTCCCTTAAAAAACATTTCATTAAATCTTATTGGTTTTAAAAATCACTATGCCATCCATAACTATATTGATTTCATCAATGTTACCACCTATGACGTGCAAGCCAATTTAACAGCTTATCAGGTACTTAATATCTTATTGGAAGGAAATCAGCGTTTTCTCAATGATACCCACATTCATCGCTCGACAAAAATCGACATGAAATACACAGCCGAAACGCAGCATCCTGTTGCTGTTGTCCTTGGCTGTATTGATTCACGCGTTCCCGTGGAAACTATTTTTGACATGAGTTTTGGCGATATATTTTGCGTGCGCGTTGCCGGCAACGTGGTAAATGACGATGTGCTTGCCAGCCTCGAATATGCTTGCCATGTAGCCGGCGCCAAGTTAATTATTGTCTTGGGCCACACCCGTTGTGGTGCTATTCAAGCCAGTTGTGATCATGTTGAAAAAGGACATATCACCCAATTATTGGCCAAAATTCAACCAGCAGTTTCTGCAGAAAAAGAAACCCTGATTGACCGTTGTTCTACAAATCATGAATTTGTAATGCGGGTCACAGATCTCAACATTGCCAACACCTTGCAGCAAATTTACAACGAGAGTGAGATTTTAAGATTAATGATAGATCAGGAAAATATCGGTTTAGTTGGTGCGCTCTATGACGTTAGAACTGGCAAAGTAGCCTTTAAAGATTATGCCAAGGACTTAGCTAAACTTGATCAGGAAACTGATAGAAATTTAATTGAAAAGGCAAAAAAAATCTTAAAGGCCGCGCGTTTGGGGCAGGCAAAAAAATCTGCTAAGAAAGTAGAGCCTCCGAACAAGCTGTTAGACTTTGCTAGCACAGATCCATAATCGCCTCTATAATCGTTAAATTATTTGAAACGGAGCAGGCATGCGTGCATCTCAATGGCTATTAGCCACCCTTAAAGAAACGCCTAATGATGCGGAAATTATCTCTCATCAACTCATGCTAAGAGCAGGTATGATTCGTAAACTTGGTTCCGGATTATACACTTGGTTGCCCCTTGGGCTAAAAGTCTTACGCAAGGTCGAGCAGATAGTCCGTGAAGAAATGAATCGCGCTCAGGCTATGGAGGTTTTGATGCCTGCTGTACAGCCAGCGGAACTATGGCAAGAAACAGGCCGCTGGGAGACCTTTGGTGGCCAATTATTAACAATGATTGATTCTAATCAACGTGAATATTGTTTTGGACCTACGCATGAGGAAGTCATAACCGATTTAATGCGCTTCGAATTACAATCCTATAAACAATTACCGATTAATTTATATCAAATTCAGACCAAATTTCGTGATGAAATCAGGCCGCGATTTGGGGTAATGCGCGCTCGCGAGTTTATAATGAAAGATGCTTATTCTTTCCACCTAAGCCAAGAAAGCCTGCAAGAAACCTATGAAAAAATGTATCAAACCTATTGTCGTATTTTCGATCGGCTGGGCTTAAGATATCGCGCAGTTGAGGCAGATACTGGCGCTATTGGCGGCTCAGCCTCGCATGAATTTCAGGTTTTAGCAGATACCGGCGAAGACTTGATTTTCTATAGTGATAATAGTGACTATGCAGCAAACATTGAACAGGCAACTTATCTGGTTCCTGCCAAAGCCACCATCCTTCCTAAAGAAACAATTGCAGAAGTTAGCACGCCAGAGCTTAAAACAATCGCTGAGGTTGCTGATTTTTTAAAAACCAGCCCTGATCAGATGGTTAAAACCCTGATTGTCGAAGGCAAAGATGATCCCTTGGTAGCCTTGATATTGCGCGGTGATCATGACTTAAATGAAATTAAAGCAAGCAAACACCCTCTAATAAAATCGCCCCTGCACTTTGCAGACGAGCAAACCATTCTCAAAAGTTTAAAAGCACCGATAGGCTCTCTTGGCCCTGTTGGACTTTCCATTCCAATTATTGCCGATCACGCGGCTTTAGCATTAACCTCCTTTATCTGCGGCGCAAATCAGGCTGATAAGCACTTTCTTCATGCTGCCTGGCAGCGTGATGCCCAATATCAGGATGCGTTTGACCTACGCTCTGTGAAAGAAGGCGACCCAAGCCCTGATGGTAAAGGGCAACTACGCTCCTGCCGGGGAATTGAAGTTGGCCATGTGTTTCAACTTGGCGATAAATATGCGAAGGCGATGAATGCCTCTGTTATTAATGAACAAGGCCAGTCACAGACTTTAACTATGGGTTGCTATGGTTTGGGTATTAGCCGCGTCGTCGCTGCCGCCATCGAGCAACATCATGATGAGCATGGTATTCTTTGGCCACAAGCCATTGCTCCTTTCCAAATAGTTATAATTCCTATTAATATCCATCGTTCATCACTTGTCAAAGAGCAGGCTGAAGCGCTCTACGAACAGCTTTCGGCTTCGGGCTATGATGTTTTACTAGATGACAGGAATGAACGACCTGGCGTTTTGTTTGCAGACGCCGATCTAATCGGCATACCTCATCGATTTGTAATTGGTGAACGAAGCCTCGAACAGAATATAATTGAATATAAAGCACGCGATAAAACTGAAATCATCAAGGTGGATTTAGCTGAGTTAACGCCTTTTATTAAGAAGTTGTTTAATGAGGTATAGATAAAGGGCTCTTTTATTAAAAACAATCAAGTTATTAAACAAAGTTTATTTATAATGAAAAAAGTCCTATTGCTTCTAATATTTTGTTACAGCGATACCACGTCATCTTTCTTTGCCCACCTTTCCGGTTGAACCATTTAAATATGATCAATCTGGAATGGGGCACAAAGCTATGGACTCTTCTATAGTTATCCGAGATGGATGTTGTGGTAAAAAATTAATCAGGAGGGATAAAGCAGGTCTCGCTTCAAAATAAATAGTATTATGAGCAATTTCCGAGAGGATTAATTTGCATTAACTTAAGATCCCTGTTTCGATGAGAGTCAATTTGAAATACAACTTTTTGTCAGTTCTTCCCAGCAATGACATTCGGTTAAACCTAAAATTCACTAATAACCTGAATTTCACTATCCTGCAAACATTATTCAAGCCATGAAATAATTTGATTAGGTTTATAAGTTGGTTCGTAAAAAGAGCCGAATGAACAGGAGCCCTCGCTATTAAATAGAATCCTATTAAAGTCATAAAATAAAAGCAGCTTTGTTGCTAGCAACAAGGCTAGACAAAATTCAGGTATTTGCTAATTATATGCAATACAAGCGGTTGGCAGGCTCTTCGTCAACAATTGCTGTTGAGCAGCAGGTTGTACAAATGTAGTAATACATAAGATATGCCCAACCAATAATTGGAATGCAAAACCAACATATCTTCTCGCAAGCAGACATTTCCCAGTTCATATTTTTTTCTTCTTCACTTAAGGGATAGGCTGATGATTCATTTTTATGTTTCATTTTTTGAATATTGATTCTATTGGAATGTTCACCCATATGGCCGGGCATATCTTGATTGTCCCCGTAAGAGAATAAAGTGGTCTTTCTCTTCCCTTGGCTTATCGTTTGGCTGTTGGTAATTGGCTCTTCTGGAGAAAGTTTGTTCTCTTGTTGCAAGGCAAATGGTAGTGAGGTGAAAGCAATTTTTACTAATTTAAGTTGATAAACTTGAGAGACGTATACTGCTGGTAAATCGTAGGGAACTTTTTCTAATTTTTGGTTATAAAATTGCAGACTAGAAGTTATGTCAGTACTACAATCTAAAACCAGATCTTCAGCATCTTTGTTATAGCTAAATGTGATCGTCTTATCTTTGTTTGGCCTAAGTTCAAAGAGAGCATCTTTTTCAAGTACTTCAATTTTACTCCATTTCTGATTGTCCTTACTTTCATAATATTCAAAATTATTGGTTGAACTGTATCCTATACGATAGTAAATAAATCCTTCGCCAATTTTTTTAATTTGATAGTAGTTATACATAATAAGCTTAAATTAATTTAATTGGACAAGTATAATGCATAATATATTTAAAACAAGCATTATAATTACTTGTAAAGAACTCCAAAAATCATCCATCGCGAAGGCGGGAATGACCAAATTTTTATTTAAAAAGTATAATTAATGGTTTTTATTCAAGCCACCATTGTAAATCATGAGGGGATACCTCAGGGGCGAGAGGGGCAGCTTAGGGTAATTGACTTCCATGATTTGATTCGTTACAAATATTAGATGATTAACGCCTGGTCAGTACCGTCATTCTTTGCAAGTTTACCTTCATCAAGCACAATTAAATTAGAGGTTTTAAAAAAGGATTCATCAATTAATGGAGATGTTTTGTTTAGGACTTTTTCAGGCTCCATATCAGAGGTTAAACTAACCTTGGATAGATTCCATCCTTTTTCTGTCAATAAAATTTTTAAACCCAGCTCTGCCCTGAATAGATAAAATCCGCAGCGAATTTCGCTTAGTTCGATTGTTTTCTTAAGATCTTAATTGATAGTTTCTGCTATAAACGCAGCTCTTTCCTGATTTTTTTTTGCTCGGGAAGGCATTTCTTCCTCGGCAATATTTTTTTCCAAACTCTCATCTGCAAGTGGCAAAGCATGGTTATCAGATTGAATTTGAGCTAGCAATTTTATTTGTAAATATTGCCCTAACTTTAGATTGAAGTTCGCCATCAATAAGGCTAAGTTATCAATAATATTAAAGAGTTTCTCCTTCAACTCATTGCTCAGTTTTTGTTGATTCTCAATAATATAAATAAGGTTTGGCGACAGCTCAGTAAAAACAGAAACCATGGCGATAATATCGTTTAGGTCTTTTATCTCATTTGCTACTATAAGTAGCTGATTGTATTTCAGAACAACCTGGCTAAATTTATAAACAATTGCGCTATTTGCTTTTATCCATTCAAGTTCCTCATCAACCTTGAGCTTAGATTCTAAATTTTTAATATCTTTTTCTAGCAAAACTGCTCTTTTACAAAGAAAGTCATCCATATTTTTAACTGATAAATCCAGAAAAAGATGTGATGATTTATCTAAATAAAATAAAACTCTTTCCTCTAAACTTTCATCATGATCTTGGAAGGTTTCGTATAAAAAGCCAATTACTAGTTGATTAGGGTCTTTGATTTCATATAAAGAGTGTTGCGTTGACTCTATTTTTTTCTTCATCTGAATACCGCTTTGATTTTTAAAGGCCAATTTTATCATAAAATGAGCATTTAGGTTAATATCAAGGAATGTTGACGTACCCCCTATCCTGACCCACACTCAATTATAAGCTGTGATTTCCTATGGTTTGTATATGTCCGACTCTAAAGAACTCATCGATGAATCTAGCAAAATAAATTACCTGGATTTTGATAGGAAACTTCTTGCAGAAACAGCATTATTGGAAAATTGGTTTATAGATAAGGTATTCATAGAACGTGAGCTGGCAATCGGTTCTGAAATTGAATGCTTTCTCCTTGATAGACATTACAACCCCGCCCCGGATAATCTTCGCTTTAGCAAATTAGTTAATAAACCCTATCTGGTTTGTGAAGGAGGTGCAGCTCAGCTTGAAATCAATTCAGGCCACTTTAGTTTTACCAGCGACTGCTTATCGAAATTGCATGGCAATATTCTAAAATACTGGCAACATAGTTGTGAGATTGCCAGACAAAATAACTATCATCTGGCCCTTATAGGTACCTTACCAACAGCTACCGAGCAATATCATCTTAGTAATTTCATAACCCAGGAATCCCGTTATCAGCTTATTAATTCATGTATTGCAGAACAACGTGCGGGAAGGCCAATTACTATCAATATTGAGGGCGTTGAGTCACTGTCTTTGCATCCAGAGTCATTGGCGATGATTGGGCTTATTTCTGCCTTCCAAATCCATATGCAGATGGGTTTGAGTCAATCCGTTCGATATTACAATATTGCGCAGGCAATAGCGGCTCCTGTGCTGGCTATCAGTTGTAATAGCCCTTATATCTTTCGGCATCAGGTTTGGGCTGATACTCGAATTGTCATTTTTGATCAGCTGATGACCATTGCCCAACTCGACACAGCCAGAGGATTCAAATGTTGCTTTTTTGGTTTTAATTATCTTAAGGATTCCTTGTATGAGCTATTTGATCAAAATTTTCAGTTTTATCCACGCTTAAATCCAATTCTAGCGCCTCAGCTTCCAATTGAAGCGATGTTCCATGTACAAAAACAGAATAGTGTTGTGTATAGATGGAACAGGCCTGTAATTGATTTTAACCAATTAAACCAGCCCCATTTACGCATTGAGCACCGGGGGCCCTCTGTAGGACCGACGGTCGTTGATATGATTGCAAATGCCGCATTTTTTCTTGGGCTTTTAAATTATTACGCAGTCCAGGAAACGCCTATTGAATGCCTACTTCCTTTTTATGACGCCAGAAAAAACTTTTATAAAGCGGCACGTTCAGGGTTAAATGCTCAGTTCCAATGGTTTCTTGGTCAGAAAATATCAGCTTGTGATCTAATAAAAAATCTCCTGCCTCTGGCTCGAAAAGGTCTGCAGATTTTTGGTATTGATTCTGCTGATATTAAATTTTATCTTGATCTGGTGGAAAAACGTAATGCGTTAAAAATGAATGGGTCTGAATGGCAATGTCGATTTATAAAAAAATACGGACAAAATTTCCATAATATGATGGCTGAATATTTGGAAAATCAATATCTGGAAGTCCCTGTTTCTGAATGGAAAGTATAAGAATAGCTTTTGCGCCGTTATAATTGAAAGCTGTTAAGAATGTGAAAAGTTAATTCTAGAGTCTATTCCACACCGGAAATTGAACTAAAATTATACAATACCCCTAAGGAGATTGACCCATATAAGGAGATTTGAACCCTATAGGTAATGTGATGTTCAAACGATGTATTGAATTAGGTATTCTTGCTTTTTTAGCTCCGCTGATGGCAGTAGCAGCACAGAGCTCTGAACTCAACACATCTTCCAATCATACTCCAAAGTCATACTCAACAGATCCTGTGGATGGTGGCTGGCTTCCCGATCTTACCGGCTTGCCTGACAAAAACCAGGTACTCCTCCTAAAGAACCATGCGGCTGAGGTAATGAATGAGGAGACAGATAGTCGATGCAATGCAATCAATAAATCTCTAAAGCTGATGGTTTTCCGACATTTTGTTATCCGCCAAGAGATGGCTAACAATCAAAACGTTTATTTTGATGAGAAAACTGCCTATCAGTGGGCACATGTTCTTGGCATGCTTCTGAAAGAAAGCAGCGGCGATACTGCGAGTATCACCGATATGACCGGCCGGTCCATGTCAACATTCACTCCTCAAACCAATTTGGAACACTGGAGGAAAATTTTAAGCCTCTCCGCAGAAAAAGGCCGAATTCATTTGAATTCTCAAACTAATTTTGGACTGACGCAAACCTCAGCAGACAGACTATTCGTTGCTTTTAAATTAGCTGAACCTCAAAAATATACAACCTCCTTTTTAGAGGGCAAAGAGGGTTCCCTAACATCCAGTAAAAAACTCTCAAACACAGCTATTGCTGTCCGCCGATTAATTTGGTTCTACCAAGACTTCGCCCAAGGCCGGGTAGTACAGGCTGATTCACGCATTAATGAATACGATATCAGTAAACCTGAATTCTCTGACAGACATCAAAACGCCTTGGATATGGCTCTGGTTTATTGTGGCTCCCGCTATATGTTTGAAAGTGGACCAAATCACCCGGAAAGGCTGAAAAACGCATTAGGCTCAATCGCTTATTGCAAACTGGGTAACGCAAAATCCGGCTATGG
>JACCSX010000084.1 GCA_013812775.1 Tatlockia sp.
AACTGCCGCCATTCGTATCGAGCGAGATGGCATATCACCGCTAATGATTCGAGCATAACTCAATAATGGCCAATGCCAGAGATAGAGCGGAAAACTTATCAGACCAAACCAAACAAAGATACGGTTGGAAAGAACTACGCGATTTAACCAGGCTTCGGAACCCGCCAAAATAATCAGTAAAGCACCAACGGTAGGCAAAAGCGCCGCCCAACCCGGGAAATGACGTCCCTGCTTAATTACAAGAACAGCAATTAAAACGAGTGCTACTCCGGTAAAAGCTTGAAAATTGGCAACTAATTTCTTTTTATCTACAGGAATAAATTTATCGCTTGGCTTTTCCTTTTGCAGGGTTAAATAAGCAAGTAAAGAGCCGGTTAACAGCTCCCAGAAACGTGTTAGCGGTGAATAAAATGCAGTGGTAGAGTCATAATTTACAGTGCTTATGTTTAATAAAAAAGAGAACGCAGCCACAATAATAATAGTTACGGCTAAATTAAATCGTTTTTTCCAGGCAAACCAAACCAACAAAGGCCAGACAATGTAAAATTGCTCTTCAATTCCTAAAGACCATAGATGAAGCAAGGGTTTTGTGACAGCTGCGTTGTCAAAATAACCACTTTCATTCCAGAGCAAAATGTTGGCGATAAAACTGGCACCACCCATAATGTGTTTATTTAGCTGTTTATATTCATCAGGCAAAAGCGCAAACCAACCAAAACTAAAACAAGCAATTAACATCAAAAGTAATGCAGGAAAAATACGATTAATACGTCGAGAATAAAATTGGCCAATACTAAAGCTATTGTGATCTACCAAACCACTGATAATAATTTTTGATATTAAAAAACCTGAGATAACAAAGAAAATATCTACACCAATAAAACCGCCTTTAATCCATTGCGGAAATGCATGAAATGCTACCACCAAAAGCACGGCTATTGCGCGCAAACCATCAATATCCGGGCGATAGTCCAGTTGAGTGTGTTTTATAGTGTTCATTCAAAAATAATTTTTTCCTAAGGATAATCAAGACTACTTAAGCGTTCCGACCAATAAATGTAAGGGCCATACCATTTTATGCTTTATTAAAGGCTCGCCCCAGGCTGCTTCAAGCTCTTGGACGACAAGGTTAATTGGATTTAATTTATTTCGCAACTCGTATTCTTTTACAGCCGACCAGGTATTTAAATAACCCATTAGTTCTGGCAAATTCATCTCTTTTTCGATTGTGAAAGATGGACTCGCTATTTTGGTAAATGGAAATGGAATAGTGAGGTATTCTTTATCAATGTAACGTCGTTCTGCAGGCCAATATTCATCACCCAAGAGGTCTTTATATAATTTCGAAATGACGACATCCACCCCGAAATCAAACCGACCAAGTGAATAAGACCAGGCCGCAATCAAAGCGGAATCCTTGGAGACACGCCTTACTTCCTTATAAAACAAATCAAATTCAAACCAATGCAAGGCTTGAGCGATGGTAGTTAAATCTACAGAGTTATCTTTGATCGGAGTATTTTCAGCTGGACAGCATATATATTGTATTTTTTCAGACTTTGGCGCTGCATTCAGGGGTTCTTGATTAACATCGCTAGCAATAACCTGGTCAAAGTGCTTCGATAGGGCAAGAGCGGCTTGGCCATTTCCTGTGCCACAATCCCAGGCGCAATGATGCCCATTAACCAATTCAGCAAGATAGTCATATAAAATATCTGGGTAAACAGGACGAAAGCGCATATAATTATCTGTTTTCTGGTTAAAATGTTTAATATAGTCCACTAAAGGATACCTATTTATAACTGGAATTAAACAATTACTGATAATCCCAATAATAATCCATGTTGTATTGGCAGGCTTGAGACATTACCAGAGTTTGTTGAAGGATTAAGATACAGCTTTGGATTACCGCCAAAAATACCCTGATAGAGCAAATTTAAGTTGCTGATTTCTGTTAAAGGATAGCCAATACCCGCTTGAAACTCGCCAGAAATTTCTGACCTGTTATGAAAAAAAATACTATCAATCTGCCAGTGACGATAAGCGATCCCGCCCTTAATTTGAGTAAAAAGTAAGCTCTCATAAACCGGATTAGCATGAGCGGTCAATAATAAATCAACCATTGGTCTAATTGTTGAGCGAACCGGATCGCTGTAATAAGGCAAATTACCTTCAGGAATCAGCAGGTGCATGCGATTTCCAGTCTGCAAACCCAACTCCACACCGAAATTAGCTTGTTCGGTTGCCAGCAGCTCTGCCGCAAGAGACAGACGAGCAAGTGGGTTTTGATTGTTAGATCCCTGTATTTTTTGATAGCCGCTATAACCTAAACTAGCCATAAAAGACCAGCGATTATTTAGATTTTCAGAATCAGATATCATCAGCACTGGTGAATTTGCACGGCTAAATGCATTGAAGGATAAAAGGCAAACCAACATAAGTAAGGAGATTCTTTGTATCATGCTCATTCCTTTCCTCAATTGCTTAAATTAAATTCATTACAAGAAAATTAATCTCATTTTATACGCCATTTATTTAAAATTTTCCACTAGAATAAAGCACAATAGTATAAGCTCTTGATATTAGTTCTTAGAAAAGCGATGATTTTGACTTTTCCGTCTTAAGGGAGTCAGTGTGGAACAGGAAAAAATGGAATATGACGTAGTCATTGTCGGTGCCGGCCCCGCTGGATTATCGGCCGCGATCAAGCTTAAACAATTGGCCGCGCGGGAAAATAAAGAATTAAAAGTCTGTATCCTTGAAAAAGGTTCTCAGGTTGGCGCTCATATTCTTTCTGGAGCCGTTCTTGAACCCCGCTCTTTGCAGGAATTGTTGCCAGATAATTGGCAAGAAGCACCTTTAAATACAGCGGTGACTGAGGATTTATTTTATTTTTTCTCAAGCAAAAAAGCCTATCGCCTTCCTACGCCCCAGCAGATGAATAATCATGGAAATTACATCATCTCCTTGGGTGAACTTTGTCAATTTCTTGCTGTTGAAGCAGAAAAACTAGGCTGTGAAATTTACCCGGGCTTTGCAGCTGCTAAAATACTTTATAATGATAATGACCAGGTAATTGGCGTTGCCACTGGCGATGTCGGTATTGATAAAAGCGGAAAAAACACAGAAAACTACCAAGCCGGAATGCATTTACTTGCCAGGCAAACCCTTTTTGCTGAGGGTTGTCGAGGTGAGCTTAGCCAAACGTTGATGCAACATTACCATTTACGCGATGAGGTGCAAGCACAGACTTATGGTATAGGCTTAAAGGAAATATGGCAGGTTTCTGCTGAAAAACATCATCCGGGCAAAGTAGTTCATACTGTAGGTTGGCCCATGGATAATGCCACTTATGGCGGCTCCTTTATTTATCATTTATCTGATAATCGTGTTGCCCTGGGTTTTGTAGTTGGTCTGGACTATAAAAATCCCTGGCTAAATCCCTTCGCTGAATTGCAACGCTTTAAAACCCATCCCTTTGTTTCTGATTTGCTAAAAGGAGCTGAACGCATCAGCTATGGTGCCCGTGCTCTTAATGAAGGTGGTTGGCAATCCATGCCGAAACTTAGTTTTCCAGGAGGAGCACTCATTGGGGACTCGGCCGGTTTTCTTAATGTTCCCAAAATTAAAGGCATCCACACCGCAATGCAATCCGCAATACTTGCAGCCGAAGCTTGTTTTGAGTTTTTAACAAAGGAACAAAATACAGAAATTGAACTCAAGGCTTATCCAGAAAAGGTCAAGAACTCATGGCTTGCAGATGAATTATATCAGGTAAGAAATATTCGCCCCGGCTTTCGCTTTGGTTTATGGCTAGGATTAGCCAATGCAGCCTTTGAAACTTATATTAGCCGCGGTCATTCACCTTGGACATTAAAAAACCATGCGGATTATAATACCCTGCTTCCAGCTGATAAAGCGAAAAAAATCGACTACCCTAGCCCAGATGGTGTTCTTACCTTTGATAAACTCTCTTCAGTATATTTATCAAATACTTATCACGAAGAAAATCAACCTCCACACTTAAAACTGCGCAATCCCCTATTATCAATTCGAGTTAACTATCAAACCTATGCTTCACCTGAAGTACGCTATTGCCCTGCTGGAGTTTATGAAATTATCGAAGATGAAAAAGGCCCAAGACTACAGATCAACGCCCAAAATTGTATTCACTGTAAAACCTGCGATATCAAAGACCCCCGCCAGAACATCGTCTGGAAAGCCCCTGAAGGCGGTGGTGGGCCTAATTATGGTGATATGTAGAACATTATGGAAAACGACTATAGAATGTTGAGTCATAATTCATCTCAATGCCAACCGCGGTTTATCCGCGTTAACCGATTGTGAGCCTGGATGCAGCGTTGCGTAATCCGGGAATTTCCTGTTGACCACGTCAGCTTAACAACCACTGCTTTCCTGAAGTTGTTATTTCTCAAACTTGACGGTAGACTTGCAAGGTTTCATCAAAGTCCCGGTGGCACAGATGGATAGCGCAGCCCCCTCCTAAGGGGCAGGTCGGCGGTTCGAATCCGCCCTGGGACGCCAATAGAATCACTGAGTTAGAGTTATTTCTTTTATTGTTATCCAGTTATCAGAGTGTGGAAATTAGGCTACTTCTACCAGGGTCATCGCGCAATTAATGATTGCTAGGCTACCTTTAATCTCTTGATACAGACAGAAGGTGTATTTGAAGAAGTTGATGAAAGATATCCAGTTAGCGTGGGTTTTTAGGAATTAATCGCTCTAAACAAATGCTTACTTTTTTTGTATTGATACCCTTATCGATACAGTTTTTTAAAACAGCGTTTGGCAATGTGAGTAATAAGGCTTAAATTATCTGTGGCCCTAAAGTTTTTGTAGGCCCTATACCAATGGAAATCGGAAGCCGGTTATTTTTAAAATTTTTCGTTGAAGGTCGGTGCAAAAGGAATCATGCTGGGTAACGATTTGATGCCGGTTTCAAAAGCCTTAGCTTTATCTTCAGGAATTCCCCACCCAACTAATGCGCCAACTATGCCGCCTGCAATGCTTCCAACACCTGCGCCTGTCAATCCTGCTGCCATACAACTAAGCCCAGTCCAGGAATGATAAGGCTCGTACCAATAGCTGCAATAGCAGCTACAATTCCACGATAGTAGCACCCGTTGCAGTTCCAGCGGCAAGCCCTCCAGCTGCCTTAGAACCCTCTTTTACTAAAACGGAGTCAGAATATTTTTTCTAGATTCTTCCGACATTAATACATTGATATCTTTTGGAGTGTAGCCCATCAATAGCGTCTTGATACGCTTTTTCAGCATCTGCTTCATTCCTGTGTAACCTGTTAAACGTCAATTATCTTTGCCGGTTCGCGACAATTATCTTTGCCGGTTTTCAATAAAAAAATCAGTTACTTTGGCCTCCTGGTTATAGCTTGTTATTTCTCTGTATAGCAGCATTAGCTCT
>JACCSX010000088.1 GCA_013812775.1 Tatlockia sp.
AGAGCTAATGCTGCTATACAGAGAAATAACAAGCTATAACCAGGAGGCCAAAGTAACTGATTTTTTTATTGAAAACCGGCAAAGATAATTGTCGCGAACCGGCAAAGATAATTGACGTTTAACACTCTTATCCTTTTTGCCATAAGAAATAAATTGTTACATTCATTTCAGGTATGCCACCATTAAGGTTGCAACTATAAAAATCGGGCGTATTAGTAAACACATCTGTAGCTCTCGGCCAAAAGATCGTCAAGAAAGGGCATGGATGCATAAAAAACTTTTGGAATCTTTGACCAATAAATAGCTGATGCACACTAGGGCAGGTTCGGCGATGGTAAATAGGCTAGTTTATTGCGCTCAACATCAAAACCATTTTCAAAAAGCTTATGAATTACAGATAACTCTCCATGCTGAGTGGATTATTATGTGCACTATTCACGGATTCAAGAAGAATCTCATTATCATCATACTTTGTGCCGGACAAAAAATTATAAAACAACTCTTTCACCAAACCGTTCGGGCTAAGGAAGCGCTTTAGCGCTGTCTCGAAGCCTTACTAGTTCTGACGGAGGTGCTTCGAGACGGCATAAATGCCTCCTCAGCACGAACGGGTAATGCAATCGTTTTGATGATAGATAATTAATAAATATATATATTAAAAATCAATGGCTTGTATTTCATTCTTTTCATCTTATTAAAAATTGTCCGGCACAAAGATCATCATAAACAATAATTGCTCCAAAGGGTGCAATTGGGCTTTGTTCTACGATCTTAATTGTGTGTAGCATAAAGTCATTTATAGTTTGATCATTGGGTTTCCCGCATTTACCTTTAATAATCAATTAGCGCTTTTTTCAAAGGCTTTCATTTTAGACCAGTCTGGATAAGTGAGTTCCCACAAACGATATAACTTACTATCTTTATATTCGGCAATTAAAATTACTTCTATTTCTCGCGCCGATTCCTTAGGTTTTTCAGTTGTGATGAATAGTCTTCCAGCAACTCTATTTCCTTGCTCAAAAAAGGTTTTTTCATCATAACGAACTTTATATTGAATCGATGTTTTGTAAATATCGCGGTGCATTTTTAAAAATGCATCATACCCTATCTTTTTTCCATTAGAATACAATTCAAAATCCTTATCATAATATAAAGGAATTGCTCGCTCATTTTTCTCGACTGTAACCTTCTCGAACATTTCCTTTAATGCCGTGATGTGAGATCGGTCTGCTATTGCGGCTTGGGTAACACCGATAAATACAAATAAACTCAAAAGGTATTGCAAAAATTTTGTTTTCATTATCGAACTCTCCATGTGGTTTTAATTGTTTGTCTAAAAATAGAATCCACTTATAAGTGTTAACAATATGGCTATTACAATTGGAATCATAAGATTGTTGCGATATTTTTTTTTGATCTCGGTATCAAATTTTTGTTGGATTAATTCGTTTATTCTTGTTTCCATCGCAAGCCTATAAGGAGAATCCAAATCTGTTTTGCCAAGATCTATAACCGCGGACTCGAGTTCTTCAATTTTTAAATGTTCAATTAGTGATTTATCATCATTATTTAAAGAGCTTTTAAATAATGCCATAATTTCAAAAGTTCTCGGTTTTTTAGGCATTCTAAATTCCTCAAATCAGTATTCCAGGGAAATTGATTTAGTTATTTATGCATAACATCTTATGAGCTTATCTTGGCTTATTAAATTCAGCAAAAAATCCACGTAAAAACTCACAGGACTCCTTATAAATTCCCGGATGATTTGACTCTCGAGGTCCGGCAATATTTAATACTTTGATATCATTTTCATCAATCCATTCTTTTAAACGAGGGAGTGCATCTGCTTTTGCATCAAATCTAATAATCAAAAAAGGTTTTTTCACCTCTTGAGCATATTCTATGGTTAATGTAGTACCATCTTTTAGTTTTTCAGCTAAAGGCCAGGTTGGTACAATGATAAGTGTTCCATCAGAATCCTTGATATTCAATTTTGTTCTTTCTTCTGGATTCATAGTGGTTGCTTGATTTAACGAGAAATACTTATTTAAAATATTCTCACCCTTTTCATCTAAGCCGCCTTTGGGGCACCATCCGCCTATATCAATACCCATTTCTTTGGCAATTAAAAATGCTGCTTGATCTACTCCGGTTTGGCCACCAGAAACAATTTTTTTGATCATCATCTAAACTCCTAACCGTCTAAACTAAATTAAGAAGTCTATGTATTTGACCTATTAAATGTTTGCTTCAAATATTGTCTTTTTATTAAAATTCGAAACTTTATGAAGTGAATTGATAATATAGCAGTTTTAAGAATGGGATCAACCAAACATCCGGTTGTTTTGTAGGGGCTGATCCACCTAAATTAGTACTACTGCTGCCAGAATCTGTCAGCAAGTTTTGCTAATATAAGTGCTTCTAATGCACTTTAAGGAAAAGAGAATGAGTTATTATGAACCAAAATTTACCACAATTGATGGTTTTTATGTTTCTGGCTTAAGTGTATGTACTAAAAATACAGAGGAATTTAATCCTCTAACTGCTAAATTGCCAGCTCTTTGGCAGCAGTTTATGACGAGCGGTCTTGTGGATCTCAATGTACAGCCAACTCCTGATATTTTTGGTGTTTACTCAGATTATGATTCGGATGCCAGTGGTTATTATCGGGTTACTGCGGGTCTTTCTACCAATATTGAGGAAATTCGGCCTGAGCATAGTTCCGTTGCAGTTGTGGCTGGTAATTACCTTGTTTTTAGCGGCAAAGGCTTAATGCCCGTCACCGTAATTGCTCTTTGGCAGAAAATTTGGTTGTGTTTTTCTGAAAATCAAAATTATAAACGTAATTACCTATCCGATTTTGAGCTATATCGTGGTGTCGATGAAATTGAGATCTTTATAGGATATTCCTGATATTAGCTGCCTAGATATGGGCTTGAATCATTGAAATTACAATGGGTCATTTAATACTTGACCCATTGTTGATTATTCGAACAAAGACAGTTATTAAGGATTAATGTCATCAGCTGTATAAGCCTGAGGTATAGACGAAAGACCTTCTTTTGATTCAGAAAATTTGCTGGGTTTGTCAAAAAAACCATATTGCCCTAGAAATGAGGCAGAACTTGGTTTGAATAAATTTAAGATCCAATCCAGTAAAGCATTCCCTGTTTTTGTCCGATGGGAGTTCATGATGTAATTTGCATCAGGATTTTTGTATAAAAGGGGGTCGTAATCATTTAATGATTGATTGATTTGAGATTTAATTTCTTTGAACAGCGGTTTTAAGTTATAGGGATTGTTATTGTTAGCCTCAACTGCAACGTTATTGTAAATTCCTACTAAGGCCTCCAATTTAACAAGACCTAGAGGTCTTACTACAGTAGAAGAAATAAGTTTAATTGATTTTGGTAAATTAGAATTCAATCTATTACTAAATCCACTATCAATCGTTAAAGACGGCGGATAAGGTCCATTTATCAATTCTGAATTGATACGCAAAATATGTTTAAAACATTCTTGAAGAAATTCATGTTTCTCACTTCGACTTAGTTTCATTGTTACATTTCCATCTAGATAAATAGTTTTTATTTTAACATAAGGATATAAATTGATCAATCGGGTCTTTTTATAATCGGTTGGAGATTGAAAGCTTTAAAGATTAGCTGCCTTAAACCTATTCAAGCTAAAAATACTGTAACTCTGCTAAATTTTCACACATGCCGAAATAATAGGCTATATTTAAGGTGTGGGGAATGAAGTGAATGTGAAATCACAGCATGCTCCACCACAAAGGCCACTTTCGGGTGGCCTTTGGCGATCAGGGTTTCTCATAATATTTCCTTAGACCAATGTCCTACAATTAATCAAAAGGTGTAACTTGTAGACGTAAGCCATCATTTAAAGTGAGGTGATTTTATGTCACTACCTAAAATTGATATAGCTATTAAGGATGATGAAGGGACTATAACGAAGTTAAATCAATTAATTACTGATTATAATCAAAAGCCTACAGGAAAAAGGCTTCAACAAATTATTTTTTTTGTTGAGCAAATATATGAAAATTATTTGCAGTATCCTGGCGATTTATCTAACTCTTTTATGGAATGGTATTTAAGAAACCCTATCACACAAGAACTTATTGAATTTACTAAAGAAAATTCGCTAAATTCAAATAAATTTATTATACAAGCTAAAGCAAAAACAATTACTAAAATTGAGACGATAAAACAATGGGATATGTACAATACATATAATCCACTTACCAAAAATGCTTTATCTAAATTGGATCAACGTTTAAAAGATATTATCCAGACTATATATGCCAAGTTTTCTTTAGCTAAATCCACTTATGAATCATCCAATAAAGATGAAAATCAATTAGCCTTTTACCTAAAAAGTTTGGAAGAAACACAAAAAGAAATTATAACTTTTTTAAATAATAATATTTCTATTAAATTTAACTTAATACGTAATATGTTTGAAGATCTACAGATGCGCCTCAACGCAGATATAGATGGATTAATAATGCAAAATAAGCTGACTTCCAAAGACATCTATCAACGACAAAATACTGAAACCAATGAATTAAATGAAATAGTGCATAAGGAATCAATTGATACCCTGGTCAATAAGCTCAATGATAAATCAGACTTTAGTCTTGGCAAATTCGACTGTCATCTTTTAGGAGGTAAAAATAATAAGAATTGGTTAGCAAAAGATACATCGAATGGGCAGTTTAAAGTAATTCGTTTAGAGAGAGAAAGTAGACCGACAAACTATATTTTGATTGAGAAAGATACCAAAGATAATTCGGTCAACAAATTCCTGGCTAAAGATTCCTTTTTTTACCCAACAGGCTCAATAAATAATAATGGGAAAATGACGAAATATAACATAGCAGTTTCTGAGTTTTGTAAGGCCGGAGATTTATTGTCGTATCGTTGTAATGATGACAATTTTCCCAAAGAATCTGACGATAAACATAATAGTATAATCAATAAAATGTTAGATATAACTTCACAGGTTGCTAATTTTGCTCTTTGTTTAAATAAAATAAATCAGGCTTATACCGATATTAAAGCAGAAAATTTTTTGCTCCGTGACAATGGGGAAGTAATCACTGTTGATAAAAAATCTTTGGTTACACAAGATACCAACCAGATTATCCTTCATGGAAATAACAGCATACCCAGTTCATTTAGAACCCCCGAGCATAAATTGGAAGCTAGATGTGAAGCGGAGGCATTCATGATTTATGAAATTGGTGTAATGCTTTATGTTCTAATGGATGGGGATAAAATCAATTTTCCACATGGCACAGCAAGCTATACTC
>JACCSX010000089.1 GCA_013812775.1 Tatlockia sp.
TTACTCATAATCAATAAGTCTCCCATTCCCTGGCTCCCCTTTTTTCTTATCAATTTAAGAGTAGCTCAGGTTTCTGGGGGACATTTTCATTTTGGGCTTAAGGGGACATTATCATTTTGGCGCGACATAAATGATTATTAATTAGTCAAACTAATAAAAATGTACCTTAGATGCCAGCCCCAGCACTGTGTAATCTCAACCAGGTCACAGATGGTATTAAAGGTATTCAGCGATGACCCATTATTATAACAAAATTTATTTTATCTAAAAAATGTTGAGTGTATTTGGATACAGTGGCATACCTAATCCGGCCAAGTATTGATCTGTTAAAGTTGGATTAATTACGCCACTGTTTTGTCTGGGCAAAACTTCAGATTAAGAATTTAAATTAATTTTAGCGGTGTCCTCTTTTTGAACGATTTCAAGTTCGTTTGTATCTTTATTATCAGATTTCTTTGGGAGTTTGTTTAGCAAATCAAAACTATAGTTCTTATCTTGACCTGATTGATTGTCTGAGCATTGATTCGCGTTATAAAAGAGTGTACCGATTTTTTGCAAAATCTGAGTTAGATTTTACTTGGATTGCCCGCTGGATTTATTCTTTATTTTTTAAAAAAATTATAAAGTTGAATTTCGTCTTGAAAGGGTGGAACAATTGGAAGTTATTGCGAACTTCTTCTCCAAGTCAATCAACAGAAGATGATTAAATTTGACTCCATGATGCTGGGGTTAAATTACATTAGAAAATACCATAACTTAGGATACACCAGAATTAATCATTTGTGTTCCAATAGTATGTCTAAATTGATGAGAGCTAAATTTCCAGATGACGCCGTTACAATTAACAATATTATAGCCTCTGGCTAATCTGTTTAATGCACGATTAACATGGGGTGCAGATATGGTAGGGGACCTTGATTCACGTTGTGCGGGGAAAGAAGGGGGGTTGAATAGAGAAATCTTTTAGATATTGCTGTTGTTTCTTAATAGCCACAACACAGAATTTGAAACAGGAATTAACCTGATACGTCTTAATTTTTTCTCATATACAAATCTCCTTCCGCATCTTTTTCTAGACAATTAAATTCCAGCAAACATATTTTCTAATTCTACGTCCAGTTTCCATCAGGATAATAATAAATTGTTGCATCCAATAAGTGATTATTACTAAAACAAGCACCAGCTATAGTCATAAAGACTAAGCTTTATCTTTTGTTCCTTCATTAATGAGCTCCAACGTTAGAAGCTAAATATACGATAAACATTTAAGCATTTACTGGCTGTTAAACACCAAGGAGGCCTTAACGAGGAATTTTCCTAACGATGTTTCCAATATAATTCTAGGCCAAGCTAAGTTCACTTATTTTAAGAAAAAAAATTATATTTCACCTTATTTCTCCATGTCGCTAGAAGATTATTTAAAATACAGTATCAAGTGACATAATAGCCTCAGCTAATTTGATAAGGCTGATTACTTAACTTTTTTCTCTTTGAGTAAATTTCTGATTTTGATAAGCGGGCATTGCTCCATCGTAAGCCTTTCGAGTGCAATCTGGGGATTACATTATTCCTCAATCACATGGGCATCGGTGAATTGAGATAAATGGCCGTTGTCTCTAATCTGTGATGACCAAGAGCTTTTTAAACAGATGCCAAAGATATTCCTTTTTGTAGGGCAAGAGTTAGCACAGGTCTGTCTTAATATATGGATAGTCACCTGGTTAGTAATTTTTGCTTTATTGGCAATTTCTTTTACTATTTTTGGGTTTGTCTGGCACCACAGGAAAATGGTCATTGATGGCATAGTAATGTTCAACAAAGGCTCGAACTCTGTTCGACATTGGAACCACACGCTTTTTTGTTTTTTTACAATAGGAGGGCTATGCTAAACCTTGGGATGAAAGCAAACCTTAAATCACCGGCCTATAATTACTCACTTTTTGGACAATTTAGATGATAGGAATGTTAATTGTAGCAATAATTGTATGCTGTATTAATTTTATACTCATTCCTTGGGTATGGAATTTTATCTACAGGGTAATTGATGAAAAAAATAAATTGCTTAAAAAAAATATCATGAGGCATAAATTCATTTCCAAGAGATCTGTTAAAGCAAACTTTGGTTTTTTGCTTATTCAGCTAATTACAATATTAATTGTAACACTCTATGTTGCTTTACCGATATATCTCTTTAATTCACCTGTTTTAGATAATTTACCTTTAATTAATTATCTAATATTAGTTCTATTTTTAGCAGGAGTGTTAAACGTCAATTATCTTTGCCGGTTCGCGACAATTATCTTTGCCGGTTTTCAATAAAAAAATCAGTTACTTTGGCCTCCTGGTTATAGCTTGTTATTTCTCTGTATAGCAGCATTAGCTCT
>JACCSX010000090.1 GCA_013812775.1 Tatlockia sp.
AGAGCTAATGCTGCTATACAGAGAAATAACAAGCTATAACCAGGAGGCCAAAGTAACTGATTTTTTTATTGAAAACCGGCAAAGATAATTGTCGCGAACCGGCAAAGATAATTGACGTTTAACAAACATAATAAAGAAATAGTTCAATTATTATTGCGACAACAAAAATTAAGACAATTGTTGATAAAACTGGATAAAAAAATATTTTTAAAATAGGAGGAAGCTCTTCAACTGCATAGTACAGCTTGTGAAGCGACTCACTCGTCATTTCCAAGATAGTAAAGACCAGTTTTGTGGGGTAAAAAAAAGGATTCAAACGGTTTATGCCGGCAAATTTATCATCTTTTTTTAATAATATAGTTACAAAATCAGTTTTGAAATTATGGTAGAGGATTGAAAAAAATGTACGAATAAAAATATTTGTATCAAACCATTCTATGGCTTTTTGCCCTCCAAGTCTGTCTAACGATTCTAAGATCAATATAGATGACAGTAGAGCTTTTCTAGCCAGGAAAGGTTCTGTACCCGGAATAAACGAGAGGAAAAAGCCTAAGCCTAGATAGCGTCTAATTTGCTTTTTATAGATGGCTTTAGATTCCTCCGCCTCCATGATAGCTAGGGTTGATGAAAGTTGATAGTGATTGTCTTTGACTGTAAGAGCAAATAACAAGGTATTAATCTTGGAGTTTATGAATATAAAACTAAAAAATTCATTGAAAGTCATATAATTTTCCTAATCGCTCTAAAAAAAAATTAGTAGCAACCTAATGTAACTGCTAAGTTCAAGCAGCGCCTATATATATTATGGTCGGGCATAGACTCACCTCATCAATTAAATAGTTAACCCGATATTTTCTTGATTTTTATCATCAGCAGCAGCATCTAATTTCAAAGACATATCAGAGATAACCTTTGTTAATTCTTTGGGAAAGATATTAGCCATTTCTTTATGAGTAAAATAAGAAAATGTTCGTAAATTTTCTAAATGATGATAAGAAGCTTTTATCGCTTTAGGCGTTTTTTGAAATAAATTATCTTTATTCAATTGATAAAAAAAGGAATTGCGATGTTTTTCCATAGTATCAATAACCTTTGCCGTACTTTCAACTAAAGTAAGTTCCTCAGCTGTAAATACGTTTAGAGAATTAGATAGTTCCGCTTGCTCAAGCACCTCATTGTCCATGGCAACTACTAACTGGTTTAAATTTTTATAATCCTCCGTTGGCATATAGGCCAAATCCATCCCCCAGCCGGATACAAATTGATGCATCACTTCAAAAGCAAAGATAAAGGGTTCAATTAGTAGGGTATGTAGGGTGTTTAACAGAAATTCTGTCAGAACATATAGCCCTGCGTAAATTACCAAAAGTATTATGGCAATAGCATAAACCACGTATAAAATAGGATAAACAAGGATTTTTACAGCAAATGGAAGGTAAGTTGGGTAATCTAAAATCTCGAACAGCAGTTCTTGATACTTTTTTATAATAAAAATTGTAAAATAGACTGGATAAAGAAAAGGGTTAATACGATTTAACCCTGCAAAGTTTGTATTCCTGCCGAGCATAATATCTAGAAAACTGGATTCAACATTATGATAAAGCATTGATCCAACAGTCCGTAGAAAAATATTAGACAAAAATTCCGGAATAGCTTTTTCCCCAAAACTATCTAAGGACTCTATACTTTTGATAGATGAAAATAAGGATTTTCTGGCCAGGAAGGGTTCTGTTCCCGGAATAAAAGAGAGGAGAAAACCTAATCCCAGGTATCGTCTAATCTGTTTTTTATAAATTGATTTAACTATTATTGCCTCTTGGACTATCTTTTCGATTTTTTCTGATAAGGCAGAATTAATATGAAGATAAAATAATAAAGTATTTATACTGGAATTAATAAATATATAACTAAAATAATCATGGATGGAAGTCAAGATACCGGCCTAAATGTATAAAATGTTAGCATTGTAGGTTGATATAAAAAGAAAGTAAAGGTGGTTCAAAAGTATTTAACCAAATTGGTCGACGATTATTATTTTATCGAAGTGCTTTGCTTAAGGCTGCATTAAAAATCGAAGATAAATCCAACTTCATCAACTTGCTGTTCTTGAGAATCTAAATCGAAGCAAATATTAGCTATCTGTTGAGTTAATTCCTTAGGAAATACATTTGGCAATTCATGATGTCTGAAGTAAGAAAAGGATCGTAAATTCTCGAATTGCTTATAAGAATCTGCAATTGTCTGCTCGTTTTTTAGAAATAAACCTCTATTTTTATTTACTTTATAAAAGAAAGAATTTCGATGTGTTTCTATGGAAGTTATCAGATTTTCCGGACCTTCAATTAAAGTAAGTTCCTTAGTCTGATAAACGTTTAGTGCCATGGCTTCCAAGGCAGCATCTATTTGGTTATTGTCGATAGCGTTTAAAAGCTGGCTTAGATTGTTATAATCATCCGAGGGCATATAAGCGAATTCTGAATTTCTGCTCGATACAAGCTGATGAAGGACTTCATAGGCAAATTTAAAGGGTTCAACAATTAAGGTATTTAAACTATTCAAGATAAGTTCTGTGGTCAAATAAAGGACAAAACTCAATATTAAAATTAAACAAAGAATACAATATACAATAAAGAAAGGAGGGAAAACTAGTATTTTTAGAAGGGGATGCAAGTTTCTCAGAGAATCAAATTCTTCTGGATTTTGATCAATAAAACGGAAAACTAACATGAAAAATTGGATGGGAAATATAAAAGGATTTAAACGATTTAGTTGTACATAAGGCTTTGATTTAAATAGAACGGATTTTAATTTATGATTATAATTTAAAAAGATAATTGAAAAAAAAGTCCGGACAAAGATGTGTAAAGGAGTCTTCATAATCGCAGGTATTAGATTGTCGCCCCCAGGCTCTTTCATAGATTCAAGTATCTCTATTTTTGTCAGTAATGTGGTTCTAGCCAAAAAAGCCTCAGTTCCGGGAATAAATGACAGAAAAAAACCTAAGCCCAGGTATCGTCTAATCTGCTTTTTATAGATGGATTTTGCCATATTTGCATCATGAACTGCTAACCATTCTTTGCTTACTTCCCCAACAACCCAAAATAATAAAGAATTAATCTTTGAATTGATGAATAAAAAACTAAAAATTTTATTAAACTTTTCCACTAAATCAGATCCTGATAGAATAAAATAAAATCATATTATACATTAAAAAAATTAAATGACAAAATTGTAGCCATTAAACGCCTCTTCTTGAGAATCCTTATTGTAGAGTTCTGCTTGAATACTATTTAGCTCAAATTTATTCACTTGTCGGGCTGGGTATCCCAGTTTAAAACTAATCGCTGAGATCTGTTGTTTTAATTCTATGGGGAATTCATGAGGCATTTCTTTATGTGTGAAATAAAAAAACTGTTGTAGATTGAGTAATTGATTGTAGGAATTTTCTATTGTTTTATCATCTTTTTGCAATAAACCTGTTTCTTTATTTAATTGAAAGAAGAAAGAATTTCGATGTTTTTGCATGGAATCAATAAGATCTTTTGAACTTTCGATTAATGTAAGTTCTGGTGTCTGATAGACCTTTAAAGAGTTGGTTTTCAAGGCATCGTACATTAGCGTATTGTCTATAGCATTTAAGATTTGATTGACTTTATTGTAATCATCTGTTGGCATTGAAGCGTACTCTAAGCCCCATGTTGATATTAGTTGATGAATCACTTCATAGGAAAATTGGAAGGGTTCAACTATCAAGGTATTCAAGGTATTTAATATTAATTCTGTTATTAAATAAACCAGACAAAAAGCGCCTGACACTAAACAGAAAATAGAATAAATAATAAATAAAATAGTAACAATAGGAAGTTTTAGAAGAGGATGAAGGTATCCGAGCTCCCATTCTGAGAAATCCAAATTGTGATCAAGAAATCTAACAAATAGTATGAATAAGTGAACAGGGTAAAGAAGGGGGTTTAAACGATTTAATCCACCGAAATACTCGTTATTTCCGCGTATAATTGTAATGAAATCTTCCTCAAAATGTTGATGGATAGGTCCAATTGTATGACGTGCAAGAATATGAATTGGGGTTTTCATAAACCAAGGTATCAAAACCTCCTCCGACTCTAATCGTTCTATATTAGCTAATAAGTTTTCTCTGGCTTTGAAGGGTTCTGTACCGGGAATAAAAGAGAGAACAAAACCTACACCAAGGTATCGTCTAATCTGCTTTTTATAGATCGATTTTGCTATCGTTGCATTATTGACTAATTCAGATTCTAAATCCGACATATAATCTAAACCAGTATCTACTCTAATCCAAAACAGCAAGGAATTTATCTTTGAATTAATAAATAAAAAACTAAAAAATTTGTTGAAATTTTCCACAAAACATGCCTAATAGAACAAAATTAAGGCATTGTATAGTAGTTTTGACAGGGAGTATATTAATTACAGTCTTTAGCACATTTGAGATTGAAGGTTAAACTGCAGGGCGACATCTTTTGTAATCCGGGAGCGCCTTTATTAGGGAAAGAGGCCCGGTCCATTAATTAGGTTTATTCTTTGTGCCGGACAATTTTTCTTACCACTCCCGTCATCCAGGTAATCCCTACAAAATTTGAACAGGCTATTTGTAGGGAAAAAATGATTGGTTATTGAAGAATCTAATCAATTCGCACAATCAGCCCCCTCGCCCGCGACAGGAATTCTTGTGGGGATTCTGCTGTTGAGCGCGGGAGGGCTTGGGCTAAGTGATCCCAGGGATTACCAAGCCCCGTCATTCTGAGCGCAGCGAAGGATCTCAAGTACTGAGCCTCAGTTTTCGTCATTAGGAGATCCCTCCCTGTTGCTCGGGATGGTGCGATTTTATAAATTTTTGTCCTGTGACAAAGAGGTTTAATTTAAAATCACTATGATTAAATTTTGTATTTATGTTTTTTTTTGATAGAATAGATGTTTTTTTAGTTATGAGGAAAGAATATGGAAAATGTAAACCAAATAAAAATGCTTATCGAAGCTGATAAAGAGGTACAAGAGTCTAAATATTATCCTCTGATCGTGGAGATGGATAGGGTATTACAAAATCGCTTTCCAGGTGGAGCGATTAATCGCGTTGACATCGTCCAAAAACAAGAGATTTCTAATGAAGAAGTGCAAGGCTATCTTGCTGCTCTTATGGCCTTTGAGGAAGAATCTGATGATGAGAAAAAAAAGGACATTTCTAAATTAGCTGATATTAGCCAACCCTTGATCTTTGTTCACTGTGGTCTGATGACAAATTACGCAATTGGCTACTTACAGCAAAAATATCCCAAACTGACATTTGAATGCCTGTTTTTTGGAGATAGTCATGCTGCTGTACTCATGGGAAGAAGTAATACCAAAAAGGAGTTTGATAGTAAAACTTGTGGTAAAGATCTAATAATCTGTGATTTTTGGGCTGGTAAAAGTTATTTAGCTACTAACTTACCCAAGATGCAAAAAGAGGGAGATATTCCTTTCTATACTGCCACGGTAAATAATTACACTAATCAAGTTTCCGGCTTGCAACTTAAAAAGTCTCATTATTTATCTGGTCTGCCGGTGGAAGTTATTAGCGGTGATGCAAATAATCGTTACGATAAAATGATTAGAGCCTGGGTGGTTGAGGATCAAAAACGATGTAATCAAGCGCCATTCACCGCACCAAAAAGCCCTTTACCCCTAAAAACAACTGTGGATTCTTTAGAAATAAAAAATGCATTGACTATCGTAAGCAAATGTTCGGGTTGGAAATATGCTCAACAAAAAGCTTTTGCATGGCTTGAGTGTAAAGATCAAAAGCAAGCGGAGAGAGTTCTTAAATCACTAACTGCCTCTAAAGCTGCTGTAGTTACCTTATGTACCAAACCAAATGAAACCACTCCTTTTGTCAAATGTGAACATATTGATTACAACAAACTAACCAAACTGGCAAAGGCAGCAACTGTAGAGCAAAAAATTGATACGCGCGCCATACTGAGTGCTTTTATGTAATTAGCAGAACAATAAATTTTTAATTTCATGCAAAGTATCATTGATTGTTTTAATTGATTTAGGGGCTATAAAGATAGAGTCATCGCCTGCAATAGTCCCTAAAATTTGCATTTGGGATTTATGATAATCCAGAACACGGGCAACTAACTGGGCTGCTCCAGGGCTTGTGTTGACGATAATTATTGTTTCATTGGCAATCACTTCAATAATTAATTCAGATAATTGACTAGAGGTTGTCGGCGGTGCTGGCTCTCGTCCAAGTCGATAAACGATTTGACCTAATTCATTTTTTGATTTTATGGCATTAAGCTTACGTATTAAGCGAGAAATTTTAGATTGATTAACTTGATGGCCCTTAGCCTGTAATTCTGCACAAATATCATCTTGTTTTGTAACCTTTCCTTCCAATAATAATAATCTTAGATCGTCGACCAGGTTATCAGTCATTTTTTCTCCAGGTTAATAATATGCATTTAATTTGAATATTAATATAATATTATGCCACTAATTTGCATATTATGTCAGATATTGCTTGCTTAATTTTGATCTCAACGCTAATATTTAATTTATTTGCATATTTATGCAGTATTTGTAATTAAATTGGATATTTATTCATGTCTAAAAAATATAACGTTGTTATTGCCGGAGCTCAAGGCTATATTGGCCGAGAATTAGTGAACTTAGTGGGTAAACATCCCTTTTTACAACTTATTGCTGTTCACTGTCGAGCCGAAAAGACTGTGTCAGATTACAAAAATTATTCCCTGGCAGAAATTATCTCGAATGCATCTCAAATAGATATCCTATTTTTAGCAACGCCGGCTGACGTTTCAATGGAAATCGTAGCCTCGCTTAAATCAACTAAAATACTTTTAATTGATTTAAGCGGTGCTTTTCGTTTACCGGCAGACCAATTTCATGAATGGTATGGTTTTAGTCATTTAGCACCTGAATTTATCAACGAAGCCTGCTACGGTTTATCGCCCTGGGTTAATACCCAGGCAAATCATCGTTTAATTGCAAATCCAGGTTGCTATGCTGCCTGTTCATTAATGTCGCTTATACCCTTATTGAAGGCAAATTTGATAAAGACGGATTCAATTATTATAGATGCAAAGTCAGGCGTTTCCGGTGCTGGCAAACAAAGCAATCCAGATTTGATGTTCTGTGAACTCGCAAATAATTTTTATCCCTATAAAATTGGTAAACATCAGCATTTGCCAGAAATACAAAATGCCTTGCACGAGTTTTCCGGTAAGCAGTCAAAGATTCGATTAACCACTTGTTTATTGCCGATTATCCGAGGTATTGCGATGACAATTTACACTGAAGCTCAAGCGTCCTTCGCTACTGACGAGGCGATTTCAGCTGCAATTGAAGACGCCTATCAGGCTGCCTATCATGATTATCCCTTAGTTATCTATAAAGAAATTGGTAAATCTGATGATCAATATATCCTGTCTCTTAAAAACGTTGTCCATACGTCTAACAGCCATATTGGATATTTTGTTAAAGAAGGTCAGATTACGATTTTTTCCAGCATAGATAATTTACTAAAAGGGGCTGCCAGCCAAGCGATAGAAAATATTAATGCCTTCTATCAATTACCGCTCCAAACAGGTTTATTAGCTGCTAAGGAGGCTTCATGATACTTGGCTCTGGAATTTTTAGAACAAAACTGCCCATCGGTTTTAAAGCAGGGGGAATTAATTGTGGGGTAAGGCTTTATCGACCGGACTTAGGCCTTATTATTTCAGAAAATCTCGCAGTTGGTGCTGGTGTTTTTACCCAAAATCAGTTTAAGGCTGCTGCAATCAAACATTGTCAAAACTGTTTACCCTCAAACAATATAAAAGCATTAATAACCAATAGCGGCGAAGCCAATGCAGCAACGGGAATAGAAGGCATAAAAACCAATCTGGCGATGGCCTCAAGTCTAGCCGAGATTTTGCATTGCCATCCTTTGCAAATATTGACCGCATCAACTGGCGTAATTGGTAAACCCTTATCGATAGAAAAAATATCCAGGGCAATACCTACTTTGGTCTCTAAAACAACGGATATTGCCGAAAATTTTGCTACAGCAATTTTAACCACGGATTTGGTGCCTAAGTCTGTTTACAAAGACGTTAAGCTTTCTGCCGGGACTGTAAGAATTACTGGAATCTGTAAGGGTTCAGGAATGATTCATCCTAACATGGCAACCATGCTGGGCTATCTTTTAACTGATTTACAAATCGCTGCTGATCAGGCGCAAAACTTGCTGAAGCTGGTAGTAGATAAAAGCTTCAATATGATTTCAGTGGATGGCGAAACATCAACTAATGACGCTGTCTTTTTGCTGGCAAATGGTATGAGCGGGATAGCTTTAATAAATGAAGCGGATCAGAGTGTTTTTTATCATTCCCTTCTTGAAGTCGCGATTACTTTGGCAAAAGCCATTGCCAGAGATGGTGAAGGGGCATCCAAACTGATTGAAGCCAAAGTAAGCGGGGCAGAAACGCAATTACAGGCACAAGCTATTGCTAAGTCAATAATCACCAGCCCTTTAATAAAAACAGCAATCTATGGCGAATCCCCAAATTGGGGCCGAATTATCGCCCGAATCGGCAATGAAGCACTTTCAGAACGAATGCTTGAACATTCTGTGATTTCAATACAGGGTTTAATTATCTTCGCTAATGGCGCACCCATTGAAAATCTTGACTCAGCAGTTCTGAAAACGCAATTAAAAAAAGATCAGATAACTATTCATATTGAATTTGATGAAGGACAGGAAATGGCTACGGCCTGGGGGTGCGATTTAACCGAGAACTACGTCAAAATCAATGCGGATTATGTATCATGAATAAAACCATTTTGATTAAAGCCGGCGGCTCTATTTTGCATGAAGAAGAACGCATCACTTTATTGTGCGATGATATTAAATCGCTTAAAGAAGCCGGGTATAAAATAATTCTGGTTCATGGTGGCGGCAAGGCAATTAATGAGGCTCTCACTATTCATGACATCCCATCAGAATTTATCGATGGATTACGGGTGACTTCATCTGCAGCAATCAAAGTGATAGAAATGGTTTTATGTGGTCAGGTTAATCAGCGACTAGTCAGAAAATTAAATCATTTAGGAATGGATGCAATTGGTCTTTCCGGCGCTGAACATAAGATGTTGCTCTGTGATTATCACTCGCAAAAACATGGGTTTGTCGGCGACATCCAAGCTGTTAATCCCTTTTTTTTGAACCATATTCTAACTTCACTTGATTTGATGCCTGTTATAGCTTCAATTGGAATTGATAGGGACGGCAATGCCCTTAATATCAATGCTGATATGGCAGCCTGTCATCTTGCTAATTCTTTAGGCGTTGATCAATTGATTTATCTTACTGATCAGGACGGTATTTATAATGCTCAGGGGAAAATATTCTCTTCTTTATCGGAGCAAAACCTACAACAACTCATCAGTCATTCTATAGTTGAAGGCGGAATGCTCGTCAAGGTAAAAGCCATTTTGGCATCCTTAAAAGCCGGCTTAAAAGGAATCATGGTTTTAAATGGCAAACAAAATCAAATTTTATTAGACGCAGTTTTACATAATAAAGGCGTGGGTACTTTGTGCTCAAATTAGGGCTTTAAGATGGGCAGCAACGCATTTTCCAAGCCCTTCGAGGGAATACCCGCCTTCCAGGATAGATACGACTCGACCCTGACAGCTGTTATCAGCAATTTTTTTAATTTGATCTGTGATCCAAAAAAAATCGTCTTCCTCAAGTAAAAAATCGGCAATATCATCGTCTATATAGGCATCAAAACCTGCGGAAAAAAATAGCATTTCGGGCTTAAATGCTCTGATTCTGTCAAACCAAAGCAAGCTGGTCATTTCCCGAAACGAATCTTTAGCCGTTCCTGCAGGAAGAGGAATATTGATAATATGGGGATTTTTTGTATCAGCACCGCTAAAGGGGTAAAAGGGATGCTCAAAGGAAGAGCAAAAAAGAACACGAGGATCATTTTGAAAAATATCTTCACTGCCATTGCCATGATGAACATCAAAATCGATGATAGCTACACGTTCAAGTTTGTATTGGTCTAACGCATAGGCAGCGGCCACGGCTATATTGTTAAAGAAACAAAACCCCATTGCTTGTTCGTGCTCAGCATGATGGCCGGGAGGTCGGACATTACAAAATGCCTGATTTACATCGCCGTTCATTACTAAATCAACAGCAAGAATACCAGCACCCGCAGCATGTAAGGCTGCTTTTAGGGTATATCTATTCATATAAAGATCAGGCGCAAATGTAATAATGCCCTCATGCTCAGGCGAGGCTTGAAAAAGGGCATCAATATGTTTTTTAGAATGCACCCTAAGTAAGTGTTCTTTTGTAACTAAAGGCGCATCATAGGGTTTAAGCTCAGCATTAAAATTGGATTTCTTTAATTCCTCGTCTATAACACGCAAGCGCTCAGCTTGCTCAGGATGGTTGTCTCCCATGTTATGTAAGAGACAATCTGGATGAGAGATGAGAGCAATCGACATTTTATTTACCCTGTTTAGTGGCTTCGATAGGTTTAATTGTAGTCCATTCAGCAATTGCCTTTCTATCCAGTTTACCTGAAGCACTTCGGGGGAGTTTGGGGACGACTACAATTTTTTCAGGTACTTTATAATCAGCAATTTTAGTTCTTATAAAATCCTGTAATTGTGCTATGGATAGCTCATCGGCTTCTTCATTGACAACAATAAATGCCATTACCACCTGACCTAAGGCAAAATCGGCTAACCCCGTGACGGCTGCTTCTTTTATTGCCGGGTGTTGATAAATAACAGCTTCCACCTCCTGTGGAGAAATCTTGGAACCTCCGCGAATAATTATGAATTTTTTACGGCTTAGCAGATAGTAATAGCCTTGCTCATCTTTTTTACCTAAATCCTCAGTATAGATCCAACCATCGCGCATTGTTTTTAAGGTTTGTTTTTCATCACGCCAGTACCCAG
>JACCSX010000116.1 GCA_013812775.1 Tatlockia sp.
GTAAGGGTTCGGCGAACTACACGATGCTCAATCTAATTGCTATTAACCTTAACGGGTAAAAGATTTAAGTAATCCTCTTCATTGTTGCAAGCACGGATATTTTCAAATAGATATTTAAGATACTCAAAAGGATTAAGTCCATTGGCTTTGGCTGTCGCAATGAGGCTATAAAATAGCGCTGCGGCATGAGCGCCTCTGGGGCTTCCCGATAGGAGCCAGTTTTTTCTACCCAAAGCGAAGGGTCTGATGCTGTTTTCAACGGCGTTGTTATCAATCTCAAGCCTCCCATCCAGTAAATAGGCAGTCAGCTCTTGCCATCGTTGCTGCATGTAGACTAAGGCATTTCCCAACTTTGATTGAGGCACGGCAGTTTTTAATGATTGGTCAAGCCATATTTTCATTGCATCAAGAATGGGTTTGGCTTTTTCAAGGCGCAGCTGGTAGCGTTGCTCTGGGGTGTATTTGCCCTCTCTGGCAATGGTCTCGATAGCATAGAGTTTTTGCATAAAAGCTATTGCTTGATGTGACTTTCCTGTGGTTTTAGCTAATTTGACCAGTTCTGCAAACGGACGGCGAGCATGAGCCATGCAGCCTAAATGAATAATATCAGAATGATTATCAACCCAGTCATAACCACTATAGCCATCGGTTTGCAAATAGCCCTTAAACTCGTTAAGTAGCTCCTTAGGCCACAGGGCTTGCCGAGTTTCACGATAATCAAATAAAATGATTTTTTTATCGGGCGCCAGATTTTGATAAACCCACATATAACTTGTTGAGGTATTCTTCCGGTTAGGCTCATCCATCACTTGCAGGGGCGTTTCATCGACTTGTAAGTAATTTGAGTTTTTAATTGCATTAATTAAGGCGTCTCTCATTGGCATACAAATTTCAGAGGCTGCCATTATCCAACCACAGACTGTGTTGCGAGCCATTTCAATCCCCATGCGTTGCCAGATTTGCTCTTGACGATACAAGGGAAGATGGTCCTGGTATTTACTGATAATGGCATGCGCTACAAGACTTGGTGTTGCAATGCTTTTAGGAAGAAACAATGAGGGCATCGGTGCAATGCTCACGCCTTCGTCGCAGCGATTGCAGGCATATTTAGGGCGAACATGAGCAATAACAGTCAGTGTTGCAGGAACAAATTCTAGCTGCTCAGTCACTTCTTCACCCATGCGTTGTTTCAGACAGCCGCAAGCGCATTGCTTGTCTTGTTCAGCGATATCATGCTCGATGATTTGACGGGGTAAATGCGCAGGCAAGGGGCGTCGAGCTGGCTTTTTACGGGTGTAAGTTACACTAACTGTATTGTCTTCCTTTGGTAGTTCAACAGGTTCTACAGCTTCTGCTTCGTCAAAGACAAGCTCGCCCTGCAGAATATTGGTTTCAGAAGAGCGACCAAACTGGCGCTGTTTTGCCAGTTTTAATTGCTCTAATAGATTAAAATATTTTTGCTTCCATTCCAGCGTTTCTTTTTTTAATTGATTGATTTCTTCTTTTAGAGGATTCAAAAGTGCTTGGGATTCAGTGGAAATCATGGGTGATTTAATGCTTGTTTTAATGAAGCAATTATACCAGAAATAACCTGATTCCCTTAGCTTTTTCTAATGAAAATCCCGATAAATCTCCAAGTTTTCCCCTTGATGAAAGGTGTATTTATTAGAGGCCATTAACCAGTTTAAATGCGCCTTTGTCAGTTCGATATGCCCTTGAGTATTACGCGGAAAAATGAATTTCCCCTTCTCTAATCGTCTGTACCATAAGGTAAAACTCTGCTCTTCGTAATACAGTGCTTTTAACTTATCACCTCCACGGCTTCGAAACAAAAATAAGTGGCCTGCTTCAAGCCTCATGCCAAATACCTCATGGACTAAAATAGCTAAGGTATTGATGGATTTGCGCATGTCAGTAATCCCACAGTACAAATGAACCTGAACATCCTCTGGAATCAACATAAGTTCACCAGCTGCTTAAGTACTAAACCAAACTCAGCACTTTCATAACTTAACGACAACTCAAAACGAATTTGATTCGGAAGTAATATGCTAATAGCCCTTGGTTTAACTTGTTGAACTGGTTTTGTTAGAGAGACTGCTTCAAATCCAACAGCAGGTTCTGTTTTTA
>JACCSX010000141.1 GCA_013812775.1 Tatlockia sp.
GCTGTTAATAGCTCATTAAAACTCCTTGCGTACAGGACTTGCCGTTTATAGCCTGCTGATTGCATATTGCTGATGTACTGGCTAATTGATTGAAGGCGAGCCTGATCTTCTATCATCGAAATTTGTGCAGCTTTTAAGGCGTCTATCATTAATGGTTCCTCAATGCACGACAGCGAACGATTCGACCTGAATATTAACTGGCACTTCATTCATAGAAAGTACCGTTAAATGAGGTATCACACGCTGTGTTAGCTGTTTGATCTGTCTTCGTAAAGCAGATGAGCAAAGCAAGATTGGCTTTTTTCTTTCGCCAATCATTTTTTCAACCTGTTTGGCGAGTGCTGTCATAAGATTTTCAGTCAGGCTTGGTTCCAGCGCCCACTGTTCTTTGTTTAAATTTTGACAAAGTTTTTGTTCTAAATTAGGTGCCAGGGTTAGTACGTACAAAGAGTTCTGGTTAGCAATTAATTTGTGGCAGATAGGCGTAGCAAGATGAGAGCGGACAATCTCAGTAAGCTGGGATGGATCGGTTATATTTTTTGCATGCTCAATTAACACTTCAAGGATCAGGCTTAGGTGACGAATAGACACTTTTTCCTGCAATAAATTCTGCAAGATTCGCTGAACTTGACCTAAGGGCAGCAGGGCAGGAATGAGTTCGTCACGCAGTTTTGCAACAGTAGATTGTTCAAGCAGGATTTCTGTTTCTGCTCTGGTTAACAAATCGGCAATATGGCTTTGCACAACTTCTTTTAAATGAGTTGTTAAAACTAACAAGGGATCACATAAGGTATAACCATCCTCTGTGGCCTGATTTTGTTGATTGCTACTAATCCAGAGTGCTGCCAACCCATAGCTGGGATCAGGTACTTCGATAGCCTGATTTAGTTTATTTGATGTTTTAGTACGATTGGAAATAATGGCAAGGATTTTATCGAAATGTAGTTGATTCAAGCCAAGGCTATTGCCTTGAATATTGATACTATAAAAGGGATAGTTAATCTTTTGGTCGCTTAGTATTTTAACCTCGGGAATCACAAAACCAAGTTCGAAGGCCAATCGTTCACGCAGCTGCTGAATAGTTTCTAAAAAGGGTGCTTCGTGTTGAGAAAATTGAGTGAAGAGTTCATTATTGAGTTGAATTTCTATCGGATAAATCTTAATTCGTTCATAAAGACAGGGGTCGGACTCTTCCTTACCTTCTCTATTCTTTGTTTTTATAGCAAACCAGGCAGCGGCAGCAAACACCGTTAAAATAAGCATAACTGGCATTAGAGGAATACCTTTTACCACCAAGAGACCTGCCAAGCCACAGCAAACCATAATTAAACTTTTCGGATAGGCGGCAATTTGCCTGGAAATTTCAGAACCTAATTGCGCATCCGTAGCTGCACGGGTCACGATAATTCCAGTTGCTGTTGAAATTATAAGAGCAGGAATCTGCGTTACAAGACCATCACCAACTGTTAACAGAGTATACCTTTGGATTGATTCGGCTAGGCTTAATCCTTTTTGTGCGATGCCAATCGCAAAACCGCCGATAATATCCACAAGAATAATTAGAATACCGGCAATAGCATCCCCTTTTACAAATTTGGAGGCGCCATCCATTGCTCCGTAAAAACTGGCTTCTTTTTCAATTTGTGCGCGCCTGAATTTTGCATCAGCCTGGGAAATAAGGCCCATATTAAGATCGGCATCGATACTCATTTGCTTGCCAGGCATACTATCAAGGGTAAAGCGTGCAGCAACTTCAGCAACACGCTGGGCTCCATTGGTTACAACAATAAATTGGATAATTATAAGGATTAAAAATACTACTAACCCCATAACATAGTTACCCTGGATGACATATTGACCCATTGCCTGAATCACTTTTCCGGCTTCACCATCGGCTAAAATAAGTCGCGTTGCGGAAATGTTCAGAGCCAGGCGAAAGAGCGTTGAAAGGAGTAAAAGTGCTGGGAATGTAGAAAAACTAAGGGGCTTGTCAGTATAAAAAGTGAGAAGAAAGACTGTTAATGCCCAGCTAAAATTAATTATTAACAGTAAATCGAGGAGTGCTGGAGGAATGGGAATAAATAAAATAAGTAAAATGGAGATAGCGAAAACAACCATAATCATTTCACTGTAATTGCCACCCCTTTTCAACATGATGCGCGCTCCCTTTGGCGATAAATTTCCCTGAAAATATTCGCTGCAATTGGGAAATGTTCCTGACCAATCCATTGATTTAAATGGACAGTAGCAAACAAAGCGCGGGCAAAGGCTTTATGTTGAATAATGGGAATGTTGTGGCGTTGAGCTAAGGTTCTGACTTGAATGGCCAGTTCTCCCTGCGCTTTACAAACTACTTTAGGTGCAGGCATGGTGCTTCGTTCGTATTTTAATGCAATTGCCAGATGGCTAGGGTTGGTAATAATAACATCTGCTTTTTTCACCTCTTGCAAAGCGGCAGTTTTTTGTCGTAATTGTTGCTGTAATAGTCTGATTTTTGCTTTGATTTTAGGATCGCCATCACGTTGTCGATATTCATCTTTTACCTCTTGTTTGCTCATCCGATTGTCTTTTTTGAACTTCCAGGAACTGTAGGCTTTATCCAATATTGCTAAAGCAAAAAGAAAGAGCAAAAGTTCCAGGATTAATTTGATAAAGAGTTGCATAATAAGTGCAGGATGTTCAACAGGCGCAATAATCATTAGCTTTAATAAAGCAGGTATTTCATGACGCAGACTAAGTATAAATAGTGAGAAAACGAAAATTAATTTCAAGCTGTTTTTTACCGCATCAAAGAGTAATTTTGATGAAAAAAATCGTTTAAATCCTTGCACTATATTCAAACGATTTAGCTCAGGCGAAAGGGGATGCATTGACCAGACAAAGCCAGTCTGAGCTATCGTTGCGACGGTGATACTTAGCAGAGCTGCCAGCGCAAAAGGGAACCATAAATTGATCAAGGTTGAAAGAAGAAAACGCTGGGTTTTCACAATAGTATCAATTGACAGAGAAAAATGTGCGGCAAGATAAAAGAGGTGCGTCATCATGGACGTTAATTGTTTTAACAGTGGGCGCCAGAGAGTGGAGCCAACAATGACCATCACTATTAATAAAACAGAGGTATTCAAATCAATAGATTTGCTGACCCGGCCTTTTTCTTTGGCTTTTTGCAATTTATAAGGCGTCGCCTTTTCAGTTTTATCAGTCATGCCATCAGCTCCTGCCAGATAGTAAAACTCTGTTTGAATAGACGCTCCATAATGGGATTAAGATAATTCAAGGATAAAGCCAGCAGGAATAAACCAAATAAAATTTTAATAGGAAGTGCTAAAAAATAAGTACTGACCTGTGGCATGTTACGTGTCAAGACTGCAGTAGACAGATCAATCACCAATAGAGCAATTACAACTGGAGATGCAATCATCAAAGCAAGAGCAAACATTAGAGAAAATTGTTGAATAAGGAGTTTAAAGCCATTGAAAAGCGCAAATTGTCCTGGAGGGTTAGTACGAAAAGAATAGGCTAAACCTTCGATCATCCAATGGTGACCGTCTAAGGTGAAAAAGAATAAAACAGCTAACATAGTTAACAAGCGACTTGTTAAGGGATCATGTGAGTGATCGGCAGGATTTAAGATAGCAAGCGAATTTAGCCCCATTTGCGTATCCACCAATTGACCTGCAATTTGGAAAACAGCAAAGGCTGCATAGAGACTCAATGATAAAGTCAGGCCATTAGCAAACTCAATTAATGCACCGGCTATCACCGTACTTTCATTGATGTTGCGCACAGTCAGGGATAAATTGGAGACAAGCATGGCAGATAAAATCAGCACCATAATGAGTCGTGCACGTAAAGGCAGCTGGCGGATTGCCTGGATTGGTGTAAATAATAAAAGTACGCCTACCCGTATAGCGACTAAAAAGGTAGCAGTAAATGTCGGCAGATTGATTGAAATCATCCCAGAGCTCCTGGAATATTCTTTATCAGATTTGTTGCGAAATCCATTAAAGAATGCAGCATCCATTCGCTACAGAGCATCAGCATGAGTGTAAGGGTTAAGATCTTGGGGACAAAAGATAAACTGGAGTCTTGAATTTGAGTAACAACTTGCAGAACGGAAATGAGCAAACCACATAGCAGGGAAGCTAGCACGACCGGCGAAGATATAAATAAAGCATGCCAAAGCAATTGTTTTGATAAATAAATAGCAAAATCGTTAGACATTGTCCATTTTCCATGTGTGTTAGAACTTTTTGCTGTCTTCCATGTGGAATCCATAAAACCGGACAAATTAAATCAAATTTAAAAACAATAAGCAATAGAGTTTATGACTTTATTTAGTGTATACAACTTATTTTTTAGTCATACCGTGGCAGTTTTTGTATTTTTTTTGGCTGCCGCAGGGGCAGGGAGCATTACGAGAAAGAGTTGATTTTTTGATTGGCTTTTTAAATTTTGGCTGAGCTCCTTCGGTATAAAACCATTTACCGTCAAAGCGCTGGAATTTGCTAAGCTCGTGAATGGTTTTCTTTTTACCCTGTTCTTGAAAGTTTGCGATAAATTCTACATAACCGACGTTTTCATCCTTTTCATCCATAAAGCTTCTAATCACTTCAAGACCTGTCCAGATTAGCTGTTTAGCCCCCTGAACTGTTTGTACTCCATCGAATTCTTCCAAAAGCTTACCGCGCATGGTTTTTTTTATATATTCGACCTTTGCTTGCGTATAAGCGGTATAACGTGAACGCATTAAGGCTTCCGGGCTAGCTGCTTCATGATGCTTGTCTATTAATAAACCACAACACGCTAAATAATCGTTTTGGGAACCACAGGGGCATGCCTTCATTTTAGAAATTCCTAATATTATCAAAACACTTAATTTTGAGGCAGCATAGGAAGAATTAAGAAGAAATGTCAACTGACTCTAAAATAGAGTAGGATATTTCCAGTACTCATTTATAAGGGAAGCACTATGTATGAACCGCAACGTCGACGCTATTATGGTGAGCCAACCGTTGCATCTGTTATTAATTTTTTTGGTTTTTTGGGCCATCTTTTTTTAAGCTTTGTTGATATTTTACAGGGTAAGCTAGTTGTCACCCGATATAATCTTTTGAATATAATTTACGATACTGGTGCTAAATTAGTACTTCCACTTTTGTTTATTACCTCATTACTCGGGGTGTCCATTATCATAAATATTTTCAATATTCTGAGTCCCTTTGATTTGCAACACAAAGTTTTGGCTGTTTCCCAACAAATATTATTTTATGATTTTCTCCCTTTTCTGATTAGTATTATGCTTGCACTGCAAGCGGCATTAAATTTGGTTAATGCCCAAATTCAAGAACTAAACCGAACACCGCATGAAGTGGTACTTACCCATATAATACCTATTATGATCGGAACAAATATAAGCGCATTTTTTTTGTACATGTATTCCTTAAACATTGTTATTATCAGCATTTATTTTTGCTTTCGATTTCTTCTGCATACTGACATTCATGAATATCTTTTTCATTTAACAACAACGATTAGCGCTAAATCTATTCTATTTTCTACAATTAAAATGATCCTTTATTGTAGTTTGACAAGTCTCATCGTTGGATATTACTACTATCAGGTCGCAGCTGGGCATTTACTAATACGAGTAGCAATGTCGAGAATAATTACCCGTAGTTTTATATGGTTAGCACTCAGCTCTGTTTACTTTAAGTTTATTAACTATTAACCTAGAAAAATGGGGTATTTTATAAAGACAAAGAGAAAACGTTGATTAGTGATTTTTTTTCAGAGAAAAAATCCAAAATTTCAATGAATTTAATACTAAGACAGTAATTGCTTTTTCTAAGGTTAAGGATAGCGATGCGTCAGGAAAGACTGTATGTTTTAGTGGGATTGTTTGTGGGTGGCGCGGTAAGTTTATCAATTCTTATCGGTCTCTATCTTTATGACGAATATCTGCATGAAAAAGTTGAAACCTATGTGATGTTTTTTAAAGGCTCACTGGCAGGTATTCAGGTGGCATCCGAAGTGACCTATCGTGGTGTGAAAATCGGTGAAGTGAAGCTTATTGAAATCACGGAGAGTCAGGACGAGAAAAAAATAAGAATTCCTGTCTATGTACAATTTTTTGTCGAAAGAAAATTCGTTGGCAAACAAAATCCAATCCAGCTTTTAGTTAACAAAAATTATGTGGCGAATATAAGAAAACCCAATTTTTTGACCGGAGTTGCTTCCATCGATCTGGTTAAAGGGCCGCTCTTCTACAATACCCCATTACAAACTTACAATGGTTATCCGGTTTTTCCCACCTCTAATAAAGCTGAAGTCTATACCAATCTAGATGATGCCTTTGCTTCTGCTAAAAAAGCTTTCGAGGATATTAGCGAGTTCATCCAGTCAGCACGAGTGAATGGTGTGCTAGATGCAACAAAAACCATGGCGGATAATGTGGATAACATGGTTAAAAATTTTGATAAACTAATTCCGCCAACATTGGCAACTGTTACCGAAAGTTTAAAACAATTTTCTTCTTTAACATCTACTTTTGATAAACTAATTCCACCAACCATGGCTACCGTTACCGAAAGTTTGAAACAATTTTCTACATTAACATCTAATCTTGATAAATCCGTGCCGCCGACTCTTGACAATTTTTCACTATCTTTAAAACAAGTTTCTGAAGCTGCGAATTCAACCCAATCAAGTTTTGCACGGTCGATGAAAGATGTTTCTAATGCTGCAATTTCAATACAAAATTTAATGGAGTATCTCGCACGTTATCCTGAATCGCTTATAAGAGGGAAAAAGTGAAAATATACTTAGTAGGGTTTGTACTATCGATTATATTGTTGCTTGGTTCTTGTGGCCGTAGCCCTGATTCGCAATTTTACGTACTTAATCCTATTGCGCCGCAACATGAAAAGATTCAGAGTAACACCCATCTAAGAATAGGTATCAACGAAATACATGGCCCTGCTTACTTGAACAAACCCCAATTGACTATTCATTGTTCTGCCCAGGAGGTTAAATTAGAAGAATATCATCGTTGGGTGGAAAATTTAAGCCAAAATACCCAGAATGTAATAGAAGCGAATCTTGCAACCTTATTACCGGGTGCGGCTTTAGTTACAGCGCCCTGGGATATTAATTTCAAACCAAGATATCAATTACAAATTGATATCATACAATTTGCTGTTGATTTTAGAGGTAATAGTAGATTAAGAGCGGAATACCTAATTTATTCTAATGAGAAGGTAAAAATGAAAGGCCTTCTTAGCTATCATCTAAAAATATCTCAGCCAAATGTGGCAAATATGGTTGCTAGTATGAATACGAATTTAAATCAGATGACCAGAGATTTAGCCAAGGTTTTAGCCAGGCTAAAATAATTATTCTTGTTGCTAAGTAGGAGCAAAAGGCTTTTATGCAAAACTCCAAAGCTATTGCTATCACAGCGCTCAACAAGATCTATAGCAATGGTTTTAAGGCGCTTAATGACATCAATCTCGAAATCTCACGAGGCGAGATTTTTGCGCTCTTAGGACCAAACGGCGCGGGTAAAACCACTTTAATTAACTCAATATGCGGTATCTCTAAGCTTAGCAGCGGCAGCATCAGGGTATCTGGATACGATATTATCAGGCAATACCGTGAAGCTCGAGCTATTGTTGGCCTAGTCCCACAAGAACTGACCACTGACTCCTTCGAGTCAGTCTGGAAGACGGTTACTTTTAGCAGGGGATTATTTAATAAAGCGCCCAATCCTGCCTACATTATGCAAGTGTTAAAGCGCCTTTCTCTTTGGAATAAGAAAAATGAAGAGATTAGGCATTTATCGGGCGGTATGAAGCGTCGAGTAATGATTGCCAAAGCGCTGTCGCATGAGCCTGAGATTCTCTTTCTTGACGAACCAACGGCAGGTGTTGATGTGGAGCTTCGCAAATCAATGTGGGCTCTTGTACGCAGCTTACGGGAGACTGGGGTCACCATTATTCTCACAACCCATTACATCGAAGAAGCGCAAGAAATGGCCGATCGCATTGGCATTATCAACAATGGGAATCTGATTTTGACTGAAGAGAAAAACTCTCTCATTGAAAAAATGGGTAAAAGACAAATGATTTTCTTGCTGCGCCAACCGCTGGTGAATATCCCTGATGGCTTGGCATCTTTACCTTTGACGCTGGTGACTGATGAAATGGGTGATAAACTGATTTTAACTTACAGTGCGGATTCAGAGACCGATATCTCTGTTATATTGGACAAACTGAAATCGAAGGGAATTCGCCCAAAAGATATCTTTAGTCGCGAAAGCAGTTTAGAGGAAATTTTCATTAATCTGGTGGGGGTGAAGTGAATATTCGTGGCATTCGTGCAATCTATACCTTTGAAATGAGTCGAACTTTCCGCACCCTGGGACAAAGCATCGCAGCACCTGTAATCTCAACTGTACTGTATTTTATTGTTTTTGGTTCTGCCATCGGCAGCCGCATGCAATCCATAGACGGCATACCCTATGGTGCATTCATAGTGCCCGGACTAATCATGCTAACGGTACTTGGAGAAAGTGTTTCAAATGCATCCTTTGGTATTTATTTTCCGCGTTTTACGGGAACAATTTACGAAATTCTTTCTGCTCCCCTGTCCTTTGTCGAAGTGGTGCTGGGCTACGTGGGTGCAGCTGCTACCAAATCGGTGCTTATCGGGGTAATTGTGCTTGCCACCGCCTGGTTTTTTGTGCCATTGCAAATTATCCACCCACTTTGGATGACTTTTTTTTTGGTTATGACCAGTGTGACCTTTAGTTTACTGGGTTTTATCATCGGGATTTGGGCTGACGGTTTTGAGAAAATTCAGCTGATTCCGCTTCTCATTATCACACCGCTGACTTTTCTCGGCGGGAGCTTTTATTCTATTCAAATGCTGCCGCCTTTCTGGTATCAGTTTTCATTGCTTAATCCAGTGGTCTATCTCGTAAGCGGCTTCCGCTGGAGTTTTTACGAACATAGCGATGTTTCCCTTACCACCTCTGTTCTAATGATCTTACTATTCACGGGAATCTGCGTGGGCAGCATCGGCTGGATTTTTAAAACAGGCTATGGCTTGAAAAAATAAAGACACTACAACTGCTTGACCTTAGCCAATTGTCTAACTAAACTCACTTTGTGCAATTAATAATATATTTGATTAAATTAAAATCATTACTTATTAAACTTCTAAAGGAATTGACATGAATAAGTTAAAAACAACATCTGCAGTTCTGGCAATTGGCGCAGCAGCTGTATTTTCACTGGCACCTGTAGCTGTAAATGCCCATGGACATCATTGTCATCATGGCCATGGCCATGGGGTTAAGTGCTTATCTGTTAATGGTTGCAGAGGTTTTAGCTCATGCAAAACGGCCTATAATAATTGTAAAGGGCAAAATGCATGTAAAGGAAAAGGGTTTGTGTTTATGAGTAGACATCAATGCTCACAAATTCTTGGACCCAATGTATCAAACGGGAAATAATAGGTTTGCAAGCCCGAAGATATCGGGCTTGCTCCCAAGGTTTAAAAAGCCAAAAGCTCTTCTATCATGCTGTCATCATCACTGGTTGGATCAGAGTTTGCATTAGCAATACCTCCAGTATTTTCAGAAGCAGGGAAAGTCAGAGTTGGTGCAGGATTTTTAAGAGCCTCAGTAAGGGTTATAAACGTATAACCATTTTTTTTGTACATCTGAATAATATCCCCTAAGGCATAGCTATTAAGTAAATTCGCATGTATTAACAGAATTTGTTTTACAGGCTGACCTTTGGCCCGTTGTTCGGCTCGTAATGTTTGATCCCAGATATAGGCAAGATAGCGGGGTTTCAGTTTATTGATATAAGCTTCTCTGGCCCGATAAGGAACATGATAAAGCTGCTCATTAAACCGAAAATCTTTAGAATCGATAGTAACAGGAGCGATTACATAATTTTTTTCATTCAAATAATTGAGAACCTTAGGCTTTGTTGTTTTGCTGCCCTCCGCAAGGTATGGATAGCGGAAATATTTGGGGGTAGTTAGTAAGGGCGTTAAAATTTTATCAGCTCTGTCCAGGTCAGCAATGTATTTTTCAGCACTCATTTGATTCAGATTATAGTGGGAATAGGTGTGATTACCTACTTCAAAACCGGCTTTACGAAACTGCTCAAGAAAAGCCCATTGTCCCTTTGCAATTGCGCCGGCAATAACAAATCCTGTTGCCGGTACTTTGTTTTCCTTCAGTGCCTCAATTATTTTATTGAAACGTTCTGTGGCTCTTTGCTGATTACCTGCTGTGTCCATTTTGGATGCAACGAGCGGTAAGTCATCGATGGTGATAGCAATCTCCCGTGTTTGTCCAAAACAAGTGAAGGCAGATAGAAACAGACAGAAAAAGTATAATTTGCGCATCGACAATCCTTTATCGGCTAGTGGTAGGTAAAACTTAGTGTAGCAGGGCTAAATAAAAGATGCGAAAAATTTTTTCTATCAATTAGCTTTCCAAAGGCAACACCAGGTTGCTCTGTGGGAACTCAAAAAAGCATAAAATGGATCTTAATTTAGCGTGTAGACTCCATTAAGGAAATATACCTTGAATCATTCAATATTTTCTCAACAGCTGCCTCATAGTCCTTACTATTGGTTGGTATAGGCAGGGTTGCAGCATATTTGAATAAAAGATCGCCTAGTTGCTTGGTTCTGTCTTCGTAGCCATAGATAAATTTATCATAATATACCTTTAAATAAGGACTTTGCGCCCAAACCAGGAATGAACTCAACCAAAGATTAAAGGGTGTTAAATCATAATTCCTGTTGTTTAAACAATCTTCCCAGGCTTGTATTATGACATTAGCTATAAATTGTTCTTGATAAAGCGTGTTGATACCTTGAGGACTATTTTTTTTCGTAGTACGAGAAACCATGTACATTTTAGGATTATTCATAAAAAAACTGGCCCTGAAGTCAGGTCTAATATGAATAAGTGAACTTAGTAATTCATTGGGATATAACCAATATTTATCAATTGCTTCTTTTGTTGTATTCAGTCGTATAAACCTTTGATTATTTTTATAGGAAATTGAAGACAAAATTATATTAATTCCAACAAAAATTATCGCCGCCGAGGCTAAGGTTGAGAAGAAAACATGAATGCGAGTTTTTTTATATAAATCCGGATCATTATATTTGGCAGTTATAAAAATACTAAAAATCATGATGGTTAAGACAACAGCGCTAATTATTATAGGAATTAGATCTGAACCGAAGGAAGCAACTTGTATCATGCAAAATCTCCATTTTTAAGCTAAGTTGATGCCCTTACAAAGAGTTAATGCTTAACCAATGCTGGGTTTGCTAAAAACTGCATTAAAGCAAGGTATCTTGCATCTTTCATCAATTTATCAACAGTAGTTATATAAATATTTGTATTTTCAACAGGCACAGGTATTTTTTCAGCATATTCAAATAAAAGCTCAGCTAAGGTTCTGGTGCTCTCTTTGTATCCTTGTTTACTGACATGGTAATAAGATTTGAGGTAAGGACTCTGTGCCCATGTTATAAAAGTTCTTAACCAATATTTTATAGGTGTTTCATCGTAATCTCTAATAGTTAAACTATCTTCCCAGGCCTGTATTATGACATTTGAAATAAATTGTTCTTGAGCAATAGTATCTATTGTTAAAGGTAAATCTTCTTTCGCGCGTGCCATATTGTACACTTCAGGATTGTTCAAAAAAAAACTGGCCCTAAACAAACGCCTGATGTGGGTACTGGATTCAAGTAATCTATTTGGATAAAGCCAGAACCTGTCAACCGCTTCTTTTGTTTTATTTTGGCGTGAAATGCTTTGGCTTGATTCAAAGGAGAGAGAGGATAACAGTATGTTGATTCCTACAAAAATTATTGCAACGGATGCTAGGGTTGAAAAAAAAACGTTGAGTCGGGTTTTTTTATATTGCTCTGTATTTCTATATTTCACTGTCACATAAATACTAAAAATCATGATAGTTAATACAACAGAGGTAATAAGGATTGAAAACGAATCGATAAGGAAATGTGAATGCAACGCAAAGTTCTCCGTCAAAAACCCATTTTTTTTAGAGTTTGTAGTAAGTAGTCTACATCAAAACTACTCTTCTAAATTTATTCTGTCAAAGTTCTCTTAAGATGGACTTCTAAATTATGCGCCCCCTTTATCTGATTTATTAAAAACTGCTTGACAGCTACGAGGGGCCTCTTTAAACTTCGGTTCTCTTTTTGTGGGGTTATAGCTCAGCTGGGAGAGCGCTTGCATGGCATGCAAGAGGTCGGCGGTTCGATCCCGCCTAGCTCCACCATCATCAACTTTTCTTGTTGTTGATGTATAGTTTTAGGTCCCCATCGTCTAGAGGCCTAGGACACTGCCCTTTCACGGCGGTAACAGGGGTTCGAATCCCCTTGGGGACGCCATCTTGGATAAGAGATTCTGTGATGGCAATGAATTAAAGCTATCCTCCTTAGAGTCTTTCAAAAATTGTTCTGGTATTAAATCCATATAAACGTTCGTGCATACGATGAGCATATTCATCAGTCATGTTTGCAATGTAATCAGAGATTACTCGGAATGAAGAGGCTTCATCTCTAGCCTCTTGAAATAAAACTCGATTCTTATTATCTAATAAACTGCGAGGATTAGAGCTGATTGCTTCAAACAACCGCAAAACCACAGTTTGACCTCCGTATTCAAAGGTTCGCGCTTCCTGAGAATCGATTACATGTACATAAATACACTGCATTAAATAATTAAGTAAAGCAGCTGCTTCAGTTTGCAGCCTGATATTATGTTTTAGAATAGCATTCTCAAAATTATCATTGGTTACCGTTATATGAGTGGCCGTAATAAAATAGTTCACCAGTTCACCTATAGCTTGTTTGCGCTGGTACAGTTCCTGGCTAAAAAGTAAATCCAGGAAACTATCCTTGTTTATTTCTGGTGAAGTTGCAACAAGAAGCTTGCGGAAGATTTGATTATCAAGATGACTGCGATTAATCAAGCGCAGGTGAATAGCATCTTCAAGGTCATGCACACCATAGGCAATATCATCAGCCGCATCCATGATTGAACAATCAAAGCTATGATAAGCCGATTTACCATGCTGCTCTTTTTGCGGTTCTATCGAAAGTGCTTGAAATAAAGATCTATCTTGCTCGCTAAAAGACGATAAGAGCCAGTCAACTTCCGTTTGTTCACAGTCAAAATAGGCTTTTGGAGGCAACCAATCATTAATTCGGATAGTTTTATGCATTGAGTCAACCGCTTTGGGTAGCTCTTTTGCAACGACTTTAGAACGGCAAACAGGGTATTTCAGAATACCAAGCAAACTTCGTCTTGTTAAATCAAGACCATGAGCGCCATAGCTATTTTCTACTTTGGTTAGTAGACGTAATGTTTGGCCATTTCCTTCAAAACCACCATAATTACGCATCATGTAATTCAAAGCAACCTCACCGCCATGTCCAAAAGGAGGATGACCTATATCATGCAGCAAGCAAATCACAGACATTAAATCATCATTCGGTAAAAGCCCTGGCAGGATGGATTGCTGTTGGTTAGTAGCAAGATTAGACACAATGGATCGACCAATTGAGGCTACTTCAATAGAATGTGTCAGGCGCGTGCGGTGAAAATCTCCTTCGTCAGTGCCCAGGATTTGGGTTTTGCGCTGTAAACGACGGAAAGCAGGACAATGAATAACTCTGGTTCTATCTCGTTCATATGGACCACGGTGATCCTGGCTGCCACGTTGGTTGGTTTGTCCTGAGCGTCTATGAGTCCACATAATTAATCATCAAATTAAAAGTCAATACTGTATGCGATATCCACGTATGAAACAACAGGGTGGATATTTCCTATAAGACTAAAGTTTTTTTTGGAAAGGCGGATAACTGTTAAGAGAAGCAAAAAAAGATTAAAAATAACAGGGGCAAGCCATGTTTAACAAAGTCCGATTCCTAACACTCTGTATTTTTTCTGCAGGACTAACAGCCTGTGCCACAAATGAAGCAAATTATCAAAATTTTCAGAGCTATCATACCAATTATGTATACCAACCTTACCAATATCAGGATACAGGGTATTACAGCTCCTATGATTACTCTAATAGTTATTCCGAATCAAAAGCTAGAGTTCCAGATTCTCATTATACTGGCTCCTACCGTTCACCAACCTCTCATAAAGATATGGATCGCAATTGGGTTAATAGTCAAAATCCCAAGGCTTATACCATTCAGATTGGCGAAGGTGAAAAAGCGTCTCAGGTAGCGGGTAAACTTTATAAAGCACCAAAGTCAGATCGCTCAGCAGAGATTAGGTATAATCGCGACGGCCGTTCTTACTATAAAGGGGTTTATGGAAGTTACAATAACTTGGATGATGCCCAAAAAGCGCTAAATAATTTACCACCAGAAATTAAACAAGAAGCTGATATAAAATCCTGGAGTTCTGTGCAGGAGAATAGTCAATAAAGGGGCTTTATTAATATAAATCAACTGTTTTCACACTATTGACACACAAGAACCCTAAGCTGGATGCAGCAAGCATCCAGCCCTATACCCCTTGCTACTTCAATACCGTTCGCGGTGAGGAGGAGCGAAAGCGACGTCTCGAACCGTCATTTCGATCGTCCTTCGTTCAAAGACTAATCTACTTTGCGGTAATCACAATCAATAATTTAACAACTCCCGGCGTTTCAGTCCTGTCAGCTGTGAATTGTTTAAGCGTTATTCTGTAATCATTACTTAAAGACCAGAGCCAGGATAAAAATTGCTTGTAAGGGACCCGGTCGAAGGATAACTGAATATCCCCAGGGCCTGTTTGCTGCAATTGATAAGGAAATTGTCGGAATGTCTTGTCACTTAGCTGATTACCAATCAAGGCTAAGAGCTTTGTATTAGAAAGTGCCTCAGATTTTTTAAGATTTTTTGGTTGTTGCCTTACTAGCTCCATCCAGGCTAGTGTTTCTTGTTTTTCAATTAAGAGCTGAGATTTCTCATTAACCGAATTGGATAAAGGAGAATATATTAATAGATAAAACAAATAGATAAGAACACAGACAGAGCCAATTGCTGCTATCCAGCGTTCCCGTTCCGTTAAATTAGACCAATAATTAGTTATCACAGACTTAGCTCCAACACGCCGACTACTTGCCCATCTTTGGTAGAGGCTTGGGTTTGTTTTACTTTCACTTTATTTTGTTGAAGTTTTGTTTGTAAATTTTCCAGACTGCTAAAATTTTTGGTTGCCAAGGTAATTGTGATTGTTTGGTTCTGATAACGAATCTGCTCAACGTTAACTGAATTAGCTTGGATGGTTTTGGCTAATTTATCCAGTAGCATCCAAAAGGTTGAATCAGCTGTGCTTTGATTTGTTTTGACAAGTTGGGAGATACGGAATTTCGGATTTATTATTTGGGTCGCCTGGGGAAAAAATTCTCGATAAATTACAGCAATTTTCCCATCAACAGCACTTGTATCCTTATTAAGGTTATGGATTTTAATTGCATTAGTCGTAAGGACAGATAGCAGCCAGATAAGGCACATGCCAATGGCGGCTAGATATAACTGTTTTGTTTTACTCTGACTGTTGCCATGTTGCAGATCCCCCTGACAAAGCTGCATTGGGCGGGTTGTCTGTAAACGCTGGGCAAGCCATATGAATGATGTTTCCGGAATTTCTGTAGCCTCTGCTAAAGGTAAGTTCAGCTGCTCTTTATTAGAGTCTGTAAAACTGTAAACTGCTAGTTCTCCTTTCCTTTTTTCGAGGTAAAACGGGATGAGATCAGCACTCAATGCACCCTGATAGGACTCATCATTCACTAATATAGAAAATTCCAGTAGCGCCAGTTCATCGGGCTTAAGAGCGAACCAATCAATAGTCAGCAGATCAAAATTAATAGCTTGGCTATCAAAAGTCGCGATGAGTTCCCGCAGATAATTTTTATCAGCTACTATAACCAGATAATTGCCATTGTGGTAATGGTTAGAATCAAAAGCAAAATGCAGAGTATCAAAATTTTGCGCTAATTTATCCTCAAGAGCAAAAGGAATGGCCGCACGAGCTTTTTTATCGGCAAGCCAGGGCAGATGCAGCTTATGGAAACTAAAGCGTTGCGCGGAGGTAACTATATAAGTCTGAGTGTTTACCTGCATGCTTTTAATTTCAGCAAAACTTCGTTGTGCAAGCGGGGCCTCCACCTGCCCTCGTTGATCTAATTTAAGACTCAGGCAACCCTCTTCTCTAAGGTGTTGAGTAAACAAGAAACAGGTAGCCACATTATATCCTTTACAAAATCACTATACTCGCTGTTGTAACCTAAACGTAAGCATATTTTTTTCCAGTGGGCGTTATTTTTGCCCAGTGAGTTTTCAACTGCTGCGATAAGAGAAAAACAGCCATAGCGTATTGGGGGCTCGAGTTATAGCGAGTTATTACGTAAAAATTCGGATAGGCCATCCAAAATTCATGGCCAGTTTGCGTTGTTAACTCAATCAAGCCTACTTTGATGGGCGCATTTATCGCAGCAGTCAGGGGTTTTACGCCAGCCGCTGTTAATTGTTGCAGATGATAGTTTGCTTTTCTGTTTGTACTATTGATGGAGCGATAACCTAAGCCATCTACCCGTGCGGGTTGTGCTATACCCTGATTCATTTTCCAGCCATGTTTATGGAAATAATTGGCAACAGAGGCGATGACTGCACTATCATCATTCATTAAGTCAATTTTAGGATTGGAACTGAAATCAGCTGCGTAGTAGCGATAGCTGCTTGGCATGAATTGTGGTTTTCCCATTGCTCCGGCATAGGATCCCAAATATTCGGTTGGGGATACCTTGTGTTCGCGGCAGAGTAAAAGGAATTCGCTAAGCTCCTTAGTAAAAAAAGCGGAACGTTTAGGATAATTAAAGGCCAAAGTTGATAAGGAATCCAGAACACGATAGTTTCCCTGATGTTTACCATAAAGCGTTTCAACACCAATGATCGCAACAATAATATTCGCGGGCACGCCATATTTTTTCTCAGCTTTCTCTAATGTTGCGGTATTGGCTCGCCAAAAATCCAGACCGGCTTGCACTCTATCTGAAGTTAGAAATATCTGCTTATAAACATCCCAACCTTTTTTCTCATAAGGTTTATTCATTGACTCTATGATTTGCGGTTGAAACTGAGCATCATTTAGTACAGCTTTAAGTTCAGCTTTCTTAAAGCCATGTTGTTTGACCATTTGGTTGATAAAATTCTTCACATCATTTTGTTGTAACAGGGCTGAATCTGCTTGGACCAGGTAAGAATTTAACATTAATAGTGAGCTTAAACAGAAAATGACTAGTCGGCGCATTGGTAATCCTTAAATATCAAAAGCAGTAGATACGGCAAATATTTTAACAATCATCTCTATTTTTCAAGAAATTTGCAATGCAGATTTTAAGGGATTTTAAGGCTATCTGCGTAATGACTACTTTCTGCACGCCGATAATTAAGTTAGAATGGCAGAATTTATCGGTAGGTTTTTCAGTTGAGTGATTTAACGCGCATCCGCAATTTTTCTATTATTGCCCACATTGATCATGGTAAATCCACTCTGGCCGATCGCTTTATTCAGTTCTGTGGTGGTTTGAGCGCTAGAGAAATGTCTGAGCAAGTACTTGATTCCATGGACATTGAACGTGAACGAGGCATTACCATCAAAGCGCAGAGCGTTTCTTTGAATTATAAAGCGCTAGATGGGAAAACTTATCTGCTCAATTTCATTGATACACCGGGTCATGTCGATTTTAGCTATGAAGTCTCGCGTTCGCTAGCAGCCTGTGAAGGTGCAATTCTTGTTGTCGATGCGGCTCAAGGTGTGGAAGCTCAGACTGTTGCTGTCTGTTATACCGCTCTTGAGCAAAACCTGGAAATCTTACCTGTCCTCAATAAAATTGATTTACCGCAGGCCGAACCTGAGCGCGTGATTGCCGAGATTGAAGATATCATTGGTCTTGAAGCGCATGATGCCATTCATGTTAGTGCCAAAAGCGGTTTAGGTGTACAGGATGTACTAGAAGCACTGGTTGTTAAAATTCCACCACCGCAAGGTGATTCTGAAGCACCTCTTCAGGCTTTAATTATTGATTCTTGGTTTGATAGTTATTTAGGCGTTGTTTCCTTAGTTCGCGTTACTAATGGTTCTATGCGGAAAGGGGATAAGATGCGGGTGATGTCAACTGGCCGCACCTATGAAATCGATCAGGTCGGTATTTTTACCCCGAAAAGAACCAAACAAGAAATGCTTCAGGCAGGTGAGGTAGGTTATCTGGTTGCTGGAATAAAAGAGATTCAGGGAGCACCAGTAGGCGATACTCTTACTCTTGAAAAGAATCAGGCTAAAGAAGCCTTGCCAGGTTTTAAACGAGTGAAACCCCAGGTTTATGCTGGTCTTTTTCCAATTAGTGCTGATGATTTTGAAGCCTTTCGCGAAGCCTTAGCCAAATTAAGTCTTAATGATGCCTCGTTGTTTTATGAACCTGAATCCTCAGAAGCCTTAGGCTTTGGTTTTCGCTGCGGCTTTTTGGGTATGCTGCATATGGAAATTGTTCAGGAGAGGCTTGAACGTGAATACAATCTGGATTTGATTTCAACAGCACCGACGGTTGTTTATCAGGTTATCAATACTAAGGGTGAAACGGTAATGATTGATAATCCTTCTCAATTACCGCCGCAGCAACAAATTAAGCAAATGTTTGAGCCTATAGTGCGAGCAAATATTTTAGTGCCGCATGATTATTTAGGACACATTATTACCCTATGCATAGAGCGTCGTGGTGTACAAATCTCCATGATGTATAGCGGCCGTCAAGTCTCAGTAACTTATGATATGCCGATGGCAGAAGTGGTCTCTGATTTTTTTGATAAATTAAAATCTCTAAGTCGTGGTTATGCTTCACTCGATTATAGTTTTATACGCTTTGCTGAAGCTGATTTAGTAAAAATGGATATACTTATTAACTCTGACCGAGTTGATGCCCTGGCTGTTATCGTACATCGCGCCTCTGCTCAAAACCGGGGCAAGGGATTGGTAGATAAGATGCGGGAACTTATTCCTCGGCAAATGTTTGACGTCGCTATTCAGGCTGCTTTAGGTAGTCATATTATCGCCAGACAAACAGTGAAAGCCTTACGTAAAAACGTAACTGCAAAATGTTACGGTGGTGATGTGTCACGTAAACGTAAACTCCTTGAAAAACAAAAAGCGGGTAAAAAACGCATGAAACAAGTGGGAAATGTTGAAATTCCACAAGAAGCCTTTATGGCGGTTTTTCAGACAGACAGAAAAAAATAGGGTTTGCTGATCGGGTTCGGGTCACTGATTTAGAAATATCTCAAAATTGTTAAAGGAAACCAGTTAAGATGAATTTTGCTCTCTTATTAGTAATTTTATCCCTTGTTAGTGGGATTATTTATCTACTAGACATTCTTTTTTGGGCTAAAAAACGTGGCTCTGAGCAAAAACCAGGTAAAATTGTTGAATATGCGCGGTCTTTTTTCCCTGTTTTTTTTCTTGTTTTGCTCCTGCGTTCATTTCTTATAGAGCCTTTTCAAATTCCTTCTGGCTCCCTTGAACCTACTTTATTAGTCGGTGATTTCCTAGCTGTAAATAAATTTGCCTATGGATTCAGGCTTCCAGTTTGGGAAAAAAAGATAATTCCGGTTTCCAACCCTAAAACGGGTGAGATTGTAGTTTTCCGTTGGCCGCCGGATCCAAGCTTTGATTATATCAAGCGTACTATCGGTGTGCCCGGAGATAAAATCTCTTATCACAATAAAGTGTTGACTATTAATGGTAAGCCAATGAAACAAACCTTTATCGAATATACGACAGACGAAAGTTCAGGGAAGGCAGTGGCCAAGTATAGCGAAGATTTAAATGGAGTTAATCATGAAATCTATTTGCGTCCTGATGTGGCTGCTGATGATTTTGAAGTTGAAGTTCCAGCGGGGCAGTATTTTATGATGGGTGATAACCGAGATGATAGCGCCGATAGTCGTTTTTGGGGTTTTACGGCAGATAAATATTTGCGGGGTAAAGCCTTTATAGTTTGGATGAGCTGGAATGGAAAGACCGATAGTATTCGCTGGTCCAGGATAGGTCGATTTATTAACTAAATTGAGTGCATATTAATGGTTCCAATCAATTTAAAACGCCTATGTAGACGATTAGATTACGAATTTAAAAATCTCAATCTTCTAAAACAAGCCTTAACGCATTGCAGTGCTGGGTCTGAAAATAATGAGCGTTTTGAATTTCTTGGTGACTCGATTTTAAGTTTTATTATCTCAAATGCCTTATTTGCACAATTCACTGAACAAAGTGAAGGTCAGTTAAGCCGTTTACGAGCCTTTTTAGTTAAAGGGGAAATGTTAGCAGAGATTGCTGCCGAAATTGAATTGGGCGATTATCTTTATCTTGGTCAAGGCGAGTTAAAAAGCGGTGGTTTTCGCCGTGCTTCTATTCTGGCTGATGCCTTGGAAGCAGTGATTGCTGCTGTATTCCTTGATGGTGGAATAGAAGAGAGTCAAAAATTGATTCTTAAACTTTACAATTTACGGTTGGCAGATAAGGGTTTAAACGACAATTTAAAAGATGCCAAAACGCTATTGCAAGAATATTTGCAGGCAAAGAAAAAACCGCTGCCTGACTACAGACTTTCGAAAGTTGAAGGTGAAGAGCACGATCAAATTTTTCATGTCAGTTGTACCGTAACCGGTATTAAAGAATCCACTATAGGTTTTGGCCCTAATCGACGAAAAGCAGAACAACACGCTGCAATCCAGCTTTTGCAGCGGTTAAGATCTGGTTCCTAATTTTTTACATCATACTATTTATTATGATGTAAAAACTAATTTTGCTCGTTGTTTTTAAGCAATTCATCTATTTTTTTCCAGTCTGTAATTGCTAAACTTATTGGATTTAGTCGGATCAATATCCTAAAAATACCTAAATCCCTGCTAATTATTCCAATGAACAAGCCAAAGAAAAATGTCGATACGATATAACTAGGATCCAAAAATATAAATAGAGTAAATAATGAACCTAGGTAAATAAAAAGTATGCAATATTTTTTTAAATTATTAGTGAATAAATGCCTTAATTTCATTGTCTTGTCTTTGTTCGCTTTGGCGCGTTTTAGGAATTGAATTTCTAGCCGGGTAAGTTTCATATAAATTTCCGGGGGTTTTTGTGGGTAAAATCATAACATAAAGAGGTTTTGTTGAAAACTTTGTGATCAATAAGATTTATTGTGAGCACCATGGACCGTTTCAAAGGAATTAAAAACAGATATCTATCTCTGCAAATTATAAATACCTGATCAAGTTTCAAAAGTGGCTTGATAATCGATAGCCCTTCTTTAGGAGAGAAAAATGTTGGGAAGAGTTGAATTTTCTATAGTAAAACATCTAGATAAAACTACTGATATGGAATTAATTAATTTTATATACGACTGGGTTATAGACCAAAATATTACTCTAGAATGCCTGGAGTATGAGGATGCAGCAGCAAAGATATTATTGGATGCCATCAAAGACGATTATTTAGATGCAGTGATGTTTTTTATTGAAAATAAATTAGTCGAACCGACAGTTGCTCATAATTCTCCTCTTATCGATTCTTCAATTTATGGTCATTTAAATATAATAAAATACTTATTAAAGTATGAGCCAACCGAAGAAATCTTAAACAAAGCATTTTGCCATGCTGCAACTGAGGGCCATTTTGAAATTGTTCAATATTTTTTAGAAAATACCAAAGCTAATCCTACAACGCTTGAAAATGTTTCAATCAATATGGCATTAGGAAAAGGGCATGCTGACGTTGTTTTATTATTGGCCTCGCATCCTAAGGTTATAACTACATTTGCAAAATATAATCAAGATGGAGTTTTTAAAGAGATATCTAAGAAGGTTGAGGATTTAATAACAACTGTAAAATCTGCTCTCGAAAATTCCCGAAGTCGTACTTGTCTTTTTTTTCATGCCTCGACCAATCAAAATAATCTTCTTAATGAGTTACTTAAAGAATTAAACCTTTCTAACAAACAGCTAAAAAATATATTATCGATAAAAGATAGACTCTTATCTTTGGGAGATGAGCGGGCCGCAGCTGAAGAAAATACAAATCAACTTAAATGAAATGTGTTAGGGAGTATAAAATTGCGCCCGTTGATCCTTGCGATTTTCGCTATTTATATCTATTAGCCAAAATAATCTGTAATCCCGCCGCTGTAAGTGAAAGATAATGATAACCTGGATCAATCGTTGTCCGCTCTAACCATTCATTGGCAATGCAAATATCGGTTAATTTCTGTACTTGTTCGATACTTACAGAGGTCTTAAGTTTCTGATTAAGTTTAGCAACTGCTGAATCGTCAATACTTAGAAATACTGTATCTCGCGTTTCGCCACGTGCTTTCATTTCGTCATAATATAAATTTAAAATATCTAGTTCATCCATATGAAATATCCCTTAAGTCAAATAATAAAAACTCTGCATCTTCCAAGCAATTGATCTTAATCTTATTTTCTTCAGAAATCGAGGCTCCATCACCAGCATCTAAGAGCTGTCCATTGATAGTGATTTCACCCTTGATTAACTGTACCCAACCTTTGCTATATTCGGGGAAGAAATAATCAATCCCATAATCCGGAGTGAGGTAACCAACAAATAATTCAACATCCTGATGAATGACGATTGCATTCCTCCCACCCTTAGGTGATCCGATTAAAATGAGCTTGTTCTTTTCTTGTTGAATCGTCTTCTGTTCATAGCTAGGTTTTAGATCTGTTTCTTTCGGTCTTATCCATATTTGTAAAAAATGTAAAAGCTCGCTGTTGGAAGGGTTAAATTCACTGTGTCTAATGCCAGAGCCTGCCGACATGCGTTGAATTTCTCCATATCTGATAACTGAACCAGTGCCCATGTTATCTTTATGTTCTATTGCGCCGGAAATCACATAGGAGATAATTTCCATCTCGCTATGATCATGGCCGCCAAACCCAGTCCCTGGTTGTACTCTGTCTTCATTAATTACAAGCAGCGTTCCAAAGCCCATAAATTTAGGATCATAATAAGAAGCAAAGGAAAAACTATGATAACTTTCGAGCCAGGAAAGGTTTGTATTTCCACGTTCTTGGGCTTTGCGAATTGTAATCATGTTAATGTTTCCTTTTCTGAGTTTTTATATTGATAACCTAACCACGGCATGTTTACGTCCGAGAAACAACAGCGACAAAATTGCTAAGATGGAAACAATGATTAGATAGAGAGCAGGAATTGTCTGCCAGCCACTATAATAAATCAGCGATAATGAAATAAAGGGCGTCAATCCTCCGAAGAGGGCAAAGCCGAGGTTATAACTCACTGCAATTCCGCTATAGCGAATTTTTGTTGGAAATAACTCACTCAACAATCTTGGGATAATGCCGGCAGAAAAGCCAAGTAAGATTGCGCTGGCTATAAAAGCAATAAAATAGAGTTGAGGGTAATAGACGTAGATAAAAAAAATTGGGAAGGCAAATAAGGCTGTCAATATTGTCAAGATGAGTAAGAGTTTTTTTAGATTAAAAATATCGCTTAAATGACCAAAAACAATACTTAAGCTTGAGCCGCAAGCGATGGCAATTGTGCGCTGCCAAATGTAGGCATTTGCTGGAAGGTGCAAGACTGTTGTGAAATAAGCTGGAGTGAACAAAAAAAGTGAGGTGACAATTGCCGCGCACAGGGCAACAATAAATCCCCCAGCGATTACACAAGAAAATTGCTCCTTAAATACGGTGTAAATAGGAAATTTTACAATGTCTCTTTTAAGCGCTAAAAACTGCGATGACTCATGTATATCTTTGCGCAAGCTATAACTGAATAAACCAAAAAAACCGCCAAGAATGAAAGGAATTCGCCAGCCATAAGCTTGCATTTGCTCGCTTGTAAACAAAGTTACCATGGCGGCTTGCACCAGAGAGCCTAAAACAATACCTGAGGTAAGGGCGCAAAAAATAATTCCACAAGCTAAACCCTTATGTTCTGAAAACGATTCAGTGACATAAGTTATAGCTCCTGGAATTTCTCCGCCAATAGAAAATCCCTGAACGAGTCGAAATAGTATGATTAATATCGAAGCAGTTATACCAATTGAGGAATAAGTGGGAGTAAGGCCGATTCCTAAAGTCGCAACTGCCATCATCAGAATTGAAAGGGTAAAAGTGGTTTTTCGACCAATTTTATCGCCAAAATGGCCAAAAATAATACCACCAAAGGGTCTTACTAAATAACCTATTGCGAAAGTAGCAAAGGTTATCATTAGGCTGGCTATTTCACTAGTTGATGAAAAAAAGGCATGGGAGATATAGGATGCAAACATGGCAAAGATAATAAAATCATAAAATTCTAAAGCGCCCCCCAAACTTGAAAGCATTAATAATTTTTGCTGATCTTTTTGCACTGCGTCATCCCTTATCCAGATTAATTATCAATCCAGCGCGAAATTATAGAGTAGACCAGATCTCTCATTTAATGCCAGAACATTTTAAGGATTTCTGCAAGAGTTGCGCCGCCTGAATCCCTAAACTAAGATAGGTAATATTTTAAAAAATGGAAAAAATGATGGCTAATCAATTATGTATGCGTTGCTGTATTTCTGGAAAAGTTCAGGGCGTGTGGTTTCGTGCATCGGCAAAACAGGAAGCTGAGAAATTATTGATTACAGGTTGGGCGCGTAATCTTACAGATGGGCGCGTAGAGGTGTTTGCCTGTGGAGATGAAAAGCAACTTGAATTGTTTTATCGCTGGTTACAACAAGGCCCCCAACATGCCAAAGTTAGGGAATTTAACCGTGAAGATTTGGATTGGGAAGAATGTGCAGGTTTTTCAATACTGTAAAGAAGTCATCTTTACTTAGAGGATTGAAACAGGATAACCTAGATCCAGGTTTTCCAGATTAAAAAGAAAGAATTTGGCTAACCTGGTTTTAAATTATAAGTTCAGCGCTGTTTGGGGACTTTTTTCATGAACTATTTATAAATTACAAAGGATTATTTTATGACATTTACAAGAAACATAGGCTTTATACTTTTGGCTGTTTTCTTGATTTTATTCGCTCTAAGTATCTTAGTGCCTGGTGTAGTTATTCCAAGTGTATTAGTAGCTCTTGTAGCCTTGGTCTCGGCTATTTTTATTCTCATAGGTAGATAGCTTTCGAGTAAATGTAAGCTTATCCAGAGCAAACTTAAATTAATTTCTTTCGCCCCGGATACGGGGCCAATTTCAACTTGTTTTGTAGACTCAAACGCTTTATGGTTCGGCGTTTACGTATATTAAATTTTAGTCGGGTTACCAACCGTTTTTGTTTCACCTTCGCCCCATTGGACAAGTGGTGAGTGGTTAGAGAGAATAATTGATGCTGAATATAAGCGCAGAGCATTTTTCTAAGAGTATAATTTTTAAGATTAGCAGCTAAGAGATTTAAATTAGTTTCCCTGTTCTGACATTTAAGTGTTTTTTCCTTGCTAAAAAATCCTAATTTGCCAACAGACATAACAAAACTCCCTGTATTGTTAATGCATTTGACTCGTAAAACGGATAATTGTTTAAAAATGAAATTGAGAAGCAGCTAATATTAAGCTAGTAGACAGTTGCATAGCTGTCAAATAAACTTCGGAACTAGGCGTTCATTTAGCTATTAAAAGATGTATATTAGGATTTTGTATAAATAAGAAAATCAAGGAGATTTCCCGTGAGAATTATATTGATGGCCACAATATTCACTTTACTGACTTTATCTGGCTGCGCCCTTAGAGAAGCTCCACCCCCTGAAGAACATCATGGCGGCTATGGCGGCGGCCACGGTGGTTATGGCGGACCAGGTGGCGGCGGTCATGGCGGCCGTTAAATCCCCTGTATTGGCGTTATGTACTATAAACGTGTTTTCTACCAAGCTTTGTAGATTTTAACAGGTGTATAATGCTAAAAATGAAAAAAGCAGCTAGCTTTCATTGATCCATTAATAAATTTATGTGGAATCTGATGAATGATTACAAAGGAATCATCAAATGTTCCATCCCTTTCTCAAGCTATTAAGGTCACTATTTCTTCCTGGTTTGCTGCTAGCATGTTTTTCTTTGGCTGGCTGTATCGATCTTGCTGGAACGCGAAGCCTTGCGACCAATAAAAACTATGTCTTCAAATCAACAGCGCAGGTTTTTGTTATGCGTGGTGGTTTGGGCGGCATATTTAGTACGGGAATGAATGAACTGCAAAGAACGCTTGAAAGAAATTATGGAGTCAGGACCGAAAGCACAGTCTGGTATAAAGAAAATGCCTTGAGTAATTACATTATTAAAAACTATGGCACAAATAAATTACCAGGACCACTTGTTCTGGTAGGACATTCTCTGGGTGCAAATGACCAGATTAAAGTAGCGATAAAACTTTCAAAAAAACACATTCCCGTAGCCTTGCTGATTACTATTGATGCTGTTTCGCCGCTTAAGGTGCCCTCCAATGTCAAGCATGTTGTAAATATTTACAAACCTTCTTTTGTCCCATTATTTAGTGGTTTGCTGGTGAAGGCAGTGGATCCTGCTAGCACGATGATTGAAAATATAAATGCAGCTACGTTTAATCGGGTTGCTGTAAATCATTTTACTATCGATAAAAACCTGGAAGTGCAAAAATTAATGATTGTAAGAATTCTGGACGCTATAAAAGCTAAAAGATAGTAAGATGGCTAACCGAAACCAGGCAATTTGTCGTTGTTATATTTTTAAAGAAAAAGGATGTTGGAGCCGTTTTATCGCGCTCAGCAAAATATTATGAAGAAATCTTTTGAAGTTTCACCACGAATTTGTATTATCGGAGCTGGACCTTCTGGCATTACTACAGCAAAAAATTTACTGCAGCAGGGATTAAGAAATTTTGTTGTCTTTGAAAAAAATTATCGCCTTGGCGGTAATTGGAATTTTGATGAGAACAATGATCATTCCAGTGTTTATGAAACAACTCATATAATCAGTTCTAAACGCCTCTCTGAATACGAAGATTTCCCTATGCCGGCTGATTATCCGGATTATCCTTCCCATTCGCAGATACTTGATTATTTTAATTCTTATGCAGACTATTTTGGGATTAAAAAGCACATACAATTTAATACTTGCGTTGAAAAAATCCAACCCTTAGCTGATGAGAAATGGCAGCTGATTTATCGCGATGAAAATGGTGAACATGAAACAATATACGATTATATATTTATCGCAAATGGCCATCATTGGGATCCCTTTGTACCTGATTATTATGGCGAATTCACGGGCACAATCCTTCATGCCCATCAATATAAAAAAGCTGCTCCCTTTAAGGATAAGAAAGTTCTTGTAGTGGGGGGTGGGAATTCTGCTTGTGACATTGCCGTTGAAATTGCCCGGATTTCTCCAAAAACCTGCATTTCCATGCGGCGTGGGCAGCATATTTTTCCCAAATTTATTTTTGGAAAACCGACAGATATTATGTTTTCAATCATTAAAGGATTGCCGCGTTGGTTAAAGCAAATTTTAGTTAGTTTTGTCATTCGGATTCTGCAAGGGCGTTATGCAAAATACCACTTAAAAAAGCCTGATTGCAAACCTTTGGAAATCCATCCCACAATTAATTCAGAACTCCTTTATTTTATCAGACATGGGAAGATCATACCCTGTAGAGGTATTGATAGATTTGAAGGGAATACCGTCCATTTTGTTGATGGACATCAAGCTGACTTTGACGTGATTATCTTCGCTACAGGATATAAAATCAGCTTCCCATTTTTTGCTAAAGAGTTGATCGATTTTTCAAATTTAACCTCTATTCCTCTTTATCGAAAAATGATGCACCCAGATTTCAGCAGTCTATATTTTATCGGCTTGTTTCAACCACAAGGTTGCATCTGGCCACTAGCAGATTATCAAGCAAAAATCGCCGCTCAAATTATTGCAGGAAATTTAAAAAGGCCTACTAATTTGGCTTCCAAAATTTGCAGGGAAATGAAAAAAACACGCAGTCGTTTTAAAGAAACTATTCGCCATGCTCTTGAAGTGGATTATCAAGGATTTCGTAGTCAATTAATAAAAGAATTAAAAAAAGGGGATAAAGAGGTTAGCACAGATAAGTCTGCTGCTGCCTCCTGCGATAATGTCAAGGGCATTTGGATTGAAGACTAACTGGAAAATTTTCTAGTTCCGCGGTTTCTAATATCGTAGCAACTGTGTCAAATTAGCAAGACAGTTGCTACATAGTCTCCAAAGCACTTACAACCTCGAGCCATTCCTCTTCTGTTAGCAAAAGCTCTTTTTGCAAAGTACTCTGCTGCCCCAAAAGTTTTTGTAACCGTTGTTGTTGCCCCTCTTCATATAATGATAAATCTGCAAGTGTTGTTTCCAGTTCTGAAAGTCGTTGGTGCAGCTGGTCTACGCTTTGCTCTATTTTCTTTAAACGATTTTGCAAAGATTTTTTCTCACGATATATATTTGCAGTGCTGACCTGATTAATTTCCTTTGTTAAGCCTTTGGTTTGCAACCATTGATAATAATCATCAAGATCACCTTTAAATGGTTGAACTTGGTGTTGATAGACAAGATAAAAATCATCTACAGTCGTGCGTAACAGATGTCTGTCATGCGAAATTAAAATTAAGGCCCCCTCATAACTTTGCAAGGCGATTTCTATAGCAGCGCGCATGCCGAGATCAAGATGGTTGGTTGGTTCATCAAGCAATAAGAGATTAGGTTTTTGCCAAACAAGTTTTGCAAGGGCAAGTCTTGCTTTTTCGCCGCCTGAAAAATGATGGATAGGTTTTTTTGCCATATCGCCGATAAAATTAAACCCCCCCAGGTAATCACGTATAGATTGCTCTCGTGTTTCTGGCGACAAGGCTTGAATCGTTTCCACTGGGCTTAATTGATAATCTAATTCTTCCAGCTGATGTTGTGCATAATAACCAATCTCAAGATTGGCGGAACGATAAATTGTCCCTGAAAGGGGCGAAAGAGCACCCGTCAGGGTTTTGATTAAGGTTGATTTGCCTTCACCATTAGGGCCAAGAAGGGCAATTCTGTCACCTGGGTTTAAAACCAGCCCCATTTTCTTCAATATTGGCTTATCTACCTCATAGCCTGCTGTTACCTGTTCAGCCCGAAGCAGAGGATTAGCTATACGGTTGCATGGATAAAAACTGAAAGAAAAGGGGGAGTCAATCTGTGCCTGAGCCACAATATCCATCTTGGCAATTGCGCTGAGCCGGCTCTGCGCTTGTTTAGCTTTCGATGCTTTCGCGCGAAAACGATTAACATAAGTCATTAAATGACTAATTTTTTGCTGTTGTTTTTCATACATTTGTTGCTGTAAAGCCAGTTGCTGTGCGCGCGTTTGTTCAAAACGGCTGTAATTGCCAGTATACAAATTCATAGTTTGCTGTTCGATATGAAGAATATTGGTTACAAAGGCATCAAGAAATTCGCGATCATGCGAAATCAGCAGAATGCTGGATGGACTTTGTTTTAACCATTTTTCAAGCCAGAAAATGGCTTCCATATCCAAATGGTTTGTTGGTTCATCAAGCAATAGAAGATCAGCCGGTTTCATCAGGCAACGAGCAAGGCTTAATCGCATGCGCCAGCCCCCGGAAAAACTATTGACGCGATAAGACTGCTGTTCTCCACTAAAACCCAGGCCAGCCATTATGGATGCTGCCTTCGCTGGTTTTGAATAACCGGCAGTTTGGGTGAGTAGCTCATGACAAAGCAAAACGTCCTCATGATTACTCTGTTTTTCCGCTTGATTAAGTCGTTGCTGTAATTTCAAGTATTCTTCATCACCTGCTAAAACAAAATCAAGGGCCGGCTCATCGCTATCAGGAAGATGCTGGGCAAGATGGCTGATTCTTAGTTGCGGATTGATTAAACATTCGCCGTGATCGACGCCGAGAGTTCCCAAAATCAAAGAAAACAAGCTCGATTTACCACAGCCATTTTGACCTACCAGACCAATTTTTTGTTTTTCCTGCAGAGTTACAGTGGTTTTATCAAGTAATATTTTATTACCACGAGAAAGGGTAATCTGATTTAAAGTTAACATAGGGCCAAAATCTCAGATTAAATTGGCGCTATCTTAACATTAAGCCCTTAGCTAAGCGAAGGATCTCCAAAGTTCAGTTCTTCACTTCAATCTGCACAAAATTGTTAATATTCTTAAGATTGATTTGATACTATGTTGATCAATTATCAGGAGACATCTATGTCGATTACTGTTATTGAAGAGGACGAGCAAAGCACTCATTTGGATACCTATAATCAAGGGAAAGCTGCTCGTGAAAAAATACCTTTAGTCATAAGAAATTTTAACAGCGGGTGGCCTCTTTTGCAGGTCAGTCTTTTTTCGCCTAAGCCAGATACTAACCCTATGGAATATATGCCCGTCTTGGGGGGAGGAAACTGTCATGTTGTTGACGTTGCTGCTTTGACTTTGGGAGAGTTATTAACCAGAATTCCTGGAAAAATAGTTGTAACGACTGGGGCTACTGAACTAAAAAAAGAAGATATTAATCCAAATAAAATTCTTAAATTTTTAAAAGGATTTAAAATAGAGCACAGCGCACTAAAAATAGTCATCCAATCAAATTCTGGGCCTTATGGAAAAATGTTGACAGTTAATTTTCCAAAAGGCACTGGTGACGGCGAGAAACTGAGAAATGCTCTATGGAATTCCTACGCATTCGCATTTGAAAATGGGAAGTGTATTGGTGATTTCGGTAAATATGAGAATGAAGAATCTTATACAACTCAACAGTTCCAAAATGCACTTAATAAAGAAATGGCTATCTTTTCAAATGGACAAGTCTTTATTGATCTTGGTGAACTTTTAGATAAACACGTTAAAGATGATAAGATTAAGGAATACCTTCAAGCGATATTTAAGGTTGATGACTTTCTGGAATTAAAAAAATTAAACGCAAAGGTGGCGCCACAAGAAGTTTTATTAAGAGCTGCAGATCTAAATCGTTTAGAGAAATTTCGTGATAACAAATTAGCTTTAAATGAAAATAATCTATTGGGTTCTGTCTATACTGATTCCATTAATAATTTTTATGAAGCAGCAGTTAAAATTCGAAACTCCGATAATTTGTCAATTCATGAACAAAAACACCAGTTAAAACAATTAGCACAGCAACAATTCAAACATCGTGACTTTGGAGAGCGATTGCTTGCCGATGCATTAATGATCATTAGTTTTGTTGGTCTGGCAGTGGGTTTTTACCGTATGGCCGTAGGTAATACCTTCTTTTTTAGTACTGAAATGACCGCGCGCGAAAAAGATTTCACAAATAATTATCTAAATATAGAAGTTCAAGATGAAGTTTCTCAACAGGTTATTTAATTTTTAATGATTTCTGATGTTGTCATTCTCAGATTAGTGGGAATGACATTTCTGGCTATTCCCAGAGGACCGATTTTTTATTTTTAGCAGCAGATTCAAGCATATTAATTAAAGGAATAGCACGGTGTTGCAAGCTAACTGAAACATCCTCATCCTCATCTTGTTGGTTCTCAGGGCTAGATTTTGTTTTTGCAAGACCTTTTTTCAACAGGGATAAAGCCTCAGGAATGTCATCAGCAGCAATCGCTCCTGGCACAGTGCCACTATGACCCATCAGGGTTAAAAGCTTTTTTGCTACCGCACCAAACATAGTAATATTTTCATATTCTGCACATGAGAATTTAACTAGCATAATGATTTCCTTATTTTACAATTATAATTTCTAGCCAACATTGTATATCCACAATGTCAACGACCCTAATTTGAGTATATAATAATGCCACTTAGTTAGCAGGTTGAAAAATGAATAAGCAAGATTTTAATTTTGATCTACCCGAAGAGTTGATAGCCCAGTATCCCCTAGCCAATCGCAGTGATTCTCGTCTCTTGGCTTATAGCCGCAAGACAGAGAAGATTAGCCATCAACAATTTAAAGATCTGGCGGCTTTTTTTGAGGCCGGGGATTTACTGGTGTTGAATAATTCCAAGGTAATTCCCGCACGATTGTATGGAAATAAGGCTAGTGGTGGGAAAATTGAACTTTTGGTGGAACGTTTATATGGTGATAATTCATTTTTAGCTCATATCAAAGCCAGCAAAGCACCGAAAGCTGGGACTATGCTCCATTTAGATAAAGGTTGGGAGATTGAGGTTTTATCTAAGATAGACGATTTGTATCATTGCCAGGTACAAGGTGAGGTTGATCTTATGCTGCAACAAATTGGTCATATTCCCTTACCACTTTATATTAGCCGTCCCGATGAAAAGGCAGATACAGAACGCTATCAGACTGTTTATGCTCTGCATAAAGGATCGGTGGCAGCTCCCACGGCTGGTTTGCATTTTGATGAGCAAGTATTGCAGCAGTTAAGAGACAAGGGAGTTGAAATCGCTTATTCAACCTTGCATGTAGGCGCTGGGACTTTTCGGCCGGTGCGTTGCGATGCAATTAAAGAACATAAAATGCATAGCGAGCAATTTATAGTTAGTGAAGAACTTTGCCAGGCTGTGAATAAAACCAAGGCCTCTGGCAAGCGAGTAATTGCTGGAGGAACCACCGCATTGCGCTCTTTGGAGTCTGCTGCATCAGAAGGTATTCTCATGCCTTGTTCTGGTGATACAGATATCTTTATTTATCCCGGTTATCAATTTCAAATCTGTGATGGTTTAATGACTAATTTTCATTTGCCAGAATCAACCTTACTGATGTTGGTTTCAGCCTTTATCGGTCACAAACAAGCAATGGCACTTTATCAGGAAGCGATAAAACAAGGTTATCGTTTTTATAGTTATGGTGATGCGAGTTTGTTAATTTAGGAAATCCACCAATGAATTCAGGCTATATCCCAGTAATAACTACCCAAGCTGGTTTTTGTTTAACCATGGAAAATTGGCAGGAAATAGGCGTTTCAACAGCTGCCTATTACCTTGATTCTTTATTAATGAAACCTGGCTATACTGTGCTTAAATCTTTGCCAAGTTTGCAGAGTTATTGTGGATGGTCAGGGACAATAGTGTTAAATGCCAGTTTCGCAGCAGCGAATTCAGAGGGTATTTATTCTTTTCGATCGCTTTATGATGGTAGTCAGCTCGCTATTAGCCAAAACGACCTTTTTTCTCTTATCCTTAGTTTACAACCCGATATAGTTATCCTACCTCCAGGATTTAGCGCCTATCTTGCCCGACAGCATTTATCTTTCCCGCAAACAATAACAGCCTACAAACCTGCGCAGGAGATTTCAGACGCTGAGAAAAGCGGCATTTATTTATCTTACGAAAAGACAGAATCCTTTGTTGATTTTTTCAGACAATTCCAGCAGTACAAAGCTAGGCCAATTT
>JACCSX010000160.1 GCA_013812775.1 Tatlockia sp.
ATTTTAAATTGCGGGATTATGTGACCAATAAATATTCAGCAATAGGCAGGTATTTCGCAGTTGTCCAACATTCCAAAGCTATAGACAGGCTGGCAGATATCTCTGATATGAGATCCTGCCATGGCAAGATAGCTTAGAATATTTTCCAGTTGTAACCCGGACTATAAAAACCTTCTTCTTTTTCTTCATCTAAAGAAAATTTCTGGGGCTCAAAGTCAAGGTTTAATGACGGTTTACGTTCAAATTCTTCTACTAGTTTAGACGTTAAGGATTGAAATTTTGATTCCGAATAAAAGGGCTTAAATAGAGAGAAGTAACTGTTAGTCTCAAGATCTTTTTGCGCCTTTCTACCCAAAATTTTGAGTTTATCTATAATGGCATCATAATGTTGTAATTTATCTATAAAATCCATAATAGCCTGACGATAGCTTTCCCCATCCGGATCCAGTTTAGAAAGTAGGCTATTTGCATAGACTCCGTGTTCCGAGAAACTATTTTTGATTTCATAAATAAGTTGATGCTTATTTTGCCAGGGAAGTTTTTCATATTGAGAATTTTTTTTCTTGCCCGGCTTTTCGCTCTTTTTGTCTTCAAAAATATCGTTAATTTTGTTGCTAGAGTCAAATGAAAAGAAATTAGAGGAGGAAATTTGATTTTGGTAACGTTTTTGAAAAGAGATACTCGCTTTTCCCTCTATATCTTTCAGTATATTCATTTGCTGAATACTAATTTGCTGGATAATGGTTGCGATAATCTCGTCTTCACTCATTTCATTTGCATTATAAATATGAAGTCCTAAAGGATGGTCTATTTCTCCCGCACGCAATGAATCTTCTAATTGACTGGTTGAATCTTCTTTATGAATATGAACAAAATAAAAAAGATTGGATGCCTCATCTTTTGGCATCTGTTCAAGAATTTTTTGTTGCATACCTTTAGCATGAAAAGCCCCGATTAAACCAAAAACAGGTCGTTCTTCTTTAATGTAAGCTTTGGCCATTCGCTTGTCTCGTACCTCAAAGCCCTCTTCGGATATATAGTTTTCATAATTTGTAGAAACACGCGGTACATCTATCCCGGCATATTCCATTTGATTTTTTTTAAGGCTTTTCAAAAATGATTTGTTTAAAGAGTGATAAAGCGCGCGACGAGTTGCATATTTAATTTCCAGTTCCAAAACAGCTTGGTTTTTCTTGGAAAAGTTCACTAAAATCTTAGGGGTGAGATTCGCGTTTAAATTTTCTGTATATTCAATAAACTCAATATGATCGTCCACGGTCCATGAATCAGGTTGTTCTGCATGAAACAGACGGTATCCTAATTTGCTGAGTTCGGGAGTTATCTTATTAATAATTGAAATACTGATAGGATCATAATGATTTTCGCAAAAAATGATTTTTGGTAATGGCATTGATTAATTTCCTATAAAATTAATAGATAAGATTAGATTCTACAGGGATAAAGTTAAGGAATTATTAATCATTATGAATTAATATTGTACTTTCCAATTTTATGCTTATTTTAAAAAATTCCCTCCAGCCTACGTTCCGCGGCTTGTCCCTGAGAGATCCACATCAAATTTGCATATAACTTTTCGTTTTTGAATTAACCATCCTTAACTACCTACGTACCGCGCATAAAGCGCGGTACGTAGGCGTCTTGATTTCCTGTGGATCTCACAGGAACAAGCCGCGGAACTTAGAGAATAATTAATTTTAGGCATATTCGTCTTAAATTAATAGTAATAGCCCCGGGGACACTGCTAAGAATTTCTTGATAAAGTTAAACTTTGACAAATAAAGTCAATTCATAAGGCTTTGATATTTTTACATCGATTTATCACTTTGATAAAAAATTGCTCTTTGAGCATTTTTGATTTACAATGCGCAAAATTATACCATTTAGAATTTAAAGTTGTGGAGTTGAGATGATTAATACTGACGAATTAAAAAAACATTTGGCCAGTGACAAATTGGCACATTTAATGCAATCTGAAAAAATATTAACCAAGGACAATTTTACAATTTGTTTTCAAGCAATGCTTGAAACTACATATCTACAACCCTTCGGTGGTATTCACAAAGAAAATTTAAAAGATGGATCTATCGAACGGCTAATTCATGGTGCTCAACATGCAAGCAATGCAACCCTATGGGCTTTAGCTATCCATAATCTTCTACAAACTTTATTTCCAGAATATGTTAATCAGTCGCTGAAAACCATAGCAAAACATCTAAATCTTGATGAAGAAGCTGTCCTGTTTTTCATCCTGATGACTATGGGATGTCATGATACGGCTCGGCAGGGAGAAGGTATGGATGATTGGGAAAAGGAAAGTGCTGAAAATACGATTGAAATTTTAAAGAAATTAGGCTTAGAGGAAAAACAGGCAAACCTATTTGCCGCAGCAATTGAATTTAAAGATAACCCTTGGAAATATGATTTTAAATTACCATCAGGTATCTTCAATATAGATCGAAGCAAATTTGATTATATTCGATTGATTATCAATCTTGGCGATAATCTTGACTTAATGCGTTGTGAGAGTGAGTTTAAGTCAAAATATATATTTGATACCTTGGCCTCTATTGAAGGTTTTACTGAGAGCCATCATGAAACAATCATGGAATTAATTAAAGCAATTCATCAGTTTACTTTTGAGCAACATGATATGTTGTTCGACTGTACTGTATATGATCTTAAAGGTGAGAAGGTTGTTAGCCACCTTAGTAATTTTTCTAAAAAAGAAAAAGTAAAATATGAGCATGCTGAAAATGTATTTTCCACGATTTTTGAAGAAGCCTTGAAAAACCCTACCATTGAGCCGCTTATTAAGCATTTTAAAGTACCTAAAGCTCAAAAATATGAAGGAGAAGTAGCGTTTAATCCCTTTATACATGGAACAAATTCTTCAATTTTCTCAATATTAGCAAAGACTGAATTTAATATTATGTCACCCTTGGAGATGATCAATGATTATCTGGCTGTACCCTTTTCCGGAGAACTGACAGAAGGAGGCTATGACATCCTTGGTTCGCAGGATGAGCATAGAGTTGGAGCAACTTCTTTTGGAATCATGTCAACTAACAATCGCAACGCCTATACCCTTGAAAAGATATTATCCAATTATGCCAATAAAAATTTAAATTCAGGAAATAATTGCTTAATGGATTTCAAAAATTGTGTTGAGAAGGGTGTAAGCAAGGCCTTCTCAAATTTCAATTTATTATTAATTTACTTTGTACGTGCAAGACAAAAATACAATTCATTGGATGAAGTAATTTCAGCGGAAGCACTCAGCACATTACAAGAACAAATTCAGGCAATGTTTCAATTTTATTATTTCCTCCAGTTATTAGGCACTTATATTCATCCAAATTTTGCAGCCCTAAAGCAATCTGGCATGGAATTAGAAGATATTAAGGTCGCAACAAACCAAGTGCTAAGGCTTGAGAATATAATAGACAGGATTATTAAGTATAAAATTAATATGCAGGAAATTGTTGCTAATCCTACCGTGGATAATCTTGAAAAAGCACTCAAGGTTTTAGAGTTTCCCAAAAATTGTACGATCAAGGTCTGGGAGGATAGTGAGTCGGGATATATAAATAAAAACCTTGATTTTCCCATAACTCAATTTTTTTGTCTTGAATCTAATTATCCTTCCCATGTGCGTGATTTCAATGAAGCGGATTATGCATTTTATAGGCTGACGCAAAACGGAATTCCCTCCTATCAAATCAATGGCTTACTAAAGGATTATCTTTCAGGAGGGGCGACGAGCTTATTTTTTATAAAACTGGGTACTAAGATTGATAAATATTTAGCCACTTTTCGGGATCGAGTCCTATTATTTGAAAAAATAATAAATAGTCCTCAGGATCTCTTTCAATTTTCAGAATTGCATAATTATTTTTTAGAAAATCAATTTCCAGTAATACTGGTTAGCGAAAATGAAAATAAAATTTCAATGCATACTCTTACCCAAGAAGAATTTCGAAGTAGGGGCCGTTTAAAAATAGGAAATGAGATTAAAATAATTGCTACTGATACTCAGGAGCATCGTTTTAAAATCATGAAATATCTGGAATTACACCATATCTCAAATGTTCAAGTAATTTTATTCAATGACCTACAGGAGATCAAGAACAGTCATAAAAAATCCTCCACTCCATACCATCATTCAGAGGGAGTTCCTACCTTAAAATGGTTGAGTGCGCAAAAGGTATCATCAAATGATTTAACCTTCTTTCAGACTAATATCAAATCTGCTTCGAAAAATGAAAATAACACTATTTATTCTGAAAAAAATAGTAATGAGGTAGAGAATTTACTTGAGGATGCAAAGCAGTATCAGGCGATTAATTTTACAAAAACCTCATGAGCCAGGATTTATGTACCAAATTAAAAAAAAATTAATTAAGATAAGCAAGCTTATTTTATGGATATTTATATTAACACCCAGTTTTTCTTATGCGGCAGCTCAACTATTGGCTATTCCATCCCAAAAAAATGGAAAGGTGAGATTAGAACAGGTTAAGATTTCAGACGGGGCTGATAATTTTTTCAAAGCACGACTTAAAGCAATGTTAGTAAAGGGGGCGCTTAAAAACTCAAAGTTACCGGCTAAAATTGATTTAGGAATGACAACTGTACCTATTCTTGATCAGGGTGAGTATCCCACTTGTGTAACCTTTGCAGTAACCGCTGCTTTGGATGCAGCGCTTGAACGAGGTGATTACATTAGTCAACTGTGCTTATTAAAATTAGGACACGCGCTTAGCCAGCAAAAATATACAGGAAATCCTTGGGATGGTAGTAACGCAGATTTAATCCTTTCGCTAATTCTTGATTATGGAATGGTATCTAAGGAAGCGCAGTTGCAAGGTTTTTGTGGAGACATTAAAGAATACCCTCTTAATCCACAACATTATGAAAGCCCGGCTTATAACGATTTATTATCACCAGAAAACTATCATAATATCAGCTCACAATTAATCGGTACTCATAAACAATCAAAGCTTATAAACTTTCAGAAATTATTTAGTTTATTAGATGAAAATTATGATGAAGATCCTAATTTAGATAATCAAAGTCACATCATTACATTAAGTAATGATAAAAATCGAAGTTTATCACCCAATAACGCTTTATTTGCTGTCAAAAAAGCATTATCGCAAAATAGACGAATTTTACTTGGGTATTTAATATCGGCCACGGATGTGACACCTGCACACTACAAAATAGACAAAGATACATGGTTTCTAACAGATGAATTAAAAAAAGATGTTGAAAATGCCGGTATCAATTCTGAAAAAGGATGGTTCTATCATGAGATTGTCTTATATGGTTATGACGATGAATCCCTTGCAAGAATGCCGGATGGAAGTTTGCAGAAAGGTTTGTTCTATGTGCGTAATTCTTGGGGAACAGAACGACCCTATAATCATGGCATAGAATTTATGACTTATGATTATTTTAAAATGATGGCTGTGGATGCAATATATATTGTCACTCTTGATTCTATTAAATGAGTAAATTATTTGCAGATTAAAACTAGACTGGCTGAAATGAATGATTCGATGTATTAAACAATCACTAAATTCCCTTTTTAAATAATGAGGTTTATATGCAGTTAATGACTATTAATGAGTTGTTCCTAAGTAGAGTCTTGAAATTAAATGATATTAATTCAACCTCTGTTGTAATAAAAATAGGCAAGCCCCAGAATTTTCCTGATGGACAAGATTACTATTGCCCTTTTCAAATTATTGGCATAGGAGATGGAAAGGTAATTTGGGCTGGTGGCATTGATGAAATTCAAGCATTGCTCTTAGCTTTAGAGCAAATTGGAGCCTTTTTAAGAGATTCCGAAGAATATAAACAAGGTAGTCTCTCATGGATAGGGAGTGAGGAAGGTAATCTTGGCTTTCCACAAACAAGTCCAGACCATTGAAAAGACTACCTTATCCAATATCAACCGGGGAAATTAATACGATTTAACTACATGTAGTTCTTAGGCTCTTTTTCCTTGCTGTCTATATCTTGAGCAAATCGTAACATATAACCATCGGGATCAAGAACGATGAACTGGCGATTACCAATTTTGGTCTTGCCGGCTTGATACCATTTATCCTCTATAGCTAAGAAGATATCTACTTTAAAAAGTTGGATATGGGCGTATAGTTTGTCGACATGAGTTGTTTTTATTTCCAGATTTACCCCTCTGCCAAAAGGCACTTGGAGTGGACCAGTTATCCATATTCGGCCAGTTTTTTTTATTTCATCTAGCATAATGCGGGCACCTTGCCGCTCAAGCATGACAAACCCTTCTTCTTTACGCTGATATTGTATTTTAAATCCCAAAATTTCGGTGTAAAAACTAAGGCTCTGATTGATATCTGAGCAATAAAGTTCAGGGGTCAGCGCAGTCTTTAAACTCATTTAGACTTACCTGCTTAGGTCGGGCAGTTGATATGGGGAATACAGCTATAGCCTAAAAATTTGGATTTAGAGTATTCATTAGGTAACTGGAAATCAAATACACTAACTCCATAAATTTTTTTTCCTTTATAAGTGCGGCCATCGCTAGAACCAACCATCAAGGGCTCACCTTCTTTATTCTTGCCAAGATAGAGCATTACATGGGTAACATTAAATTTACGTTTAATTGCATAGGTTCCACTCCAAAAGAGTAAATTACCTGGTTGCAGATGGGAAAATTCTGATGAGGAAAACTGAGGTTTATTGACAGCATAAAAATGTCCTTTTTCCCTGACCCATTGATATATTAAATCGGAAGACCGCGGAACCTCTTTTATGTTTAACTGTGTCAAAAGGTAATAAATGGTGCCAGAACAATCCATTCCTCCATTTTTTATATCGGCAGAGCCATAAAGGTAACCGAGGTTTTTAGTCGCTAAATCCAGAGCGAAGGTAATTAATTTCTTAACTGGTTCTGAATTTGTAGTGAAATTTTGCAATTCCCTGGTAGGAATTGAGGTTGTATGTTGTTCCTTGGCATTTGCTGCAACTGTATTCATTGATAATAATGTTAAAGCTATAATAAAAAAAATGTTATGCAAAGTCCTCTCCTATATCGTTAAACTACCAATAATAGCTATTAAGCTGCAAAAATGAAGATGCATTAGAGCACAAAGCCTTATTATTAAATAGTCGTAAAGGACCAAGAAGTACTTAACCTGAAATCATTTGATGACCGTCCCCATGTTGTAAACGGTTAAAAATCAAGGATGAAACTAGGGTTATCAAAGCAAGTATGAGAAAAGTATAATGAAAAGTTTCGATTCTTAAATTCAGTGAATTGGATAAACCTATAGAAAATAAATAAACAAACAGCGTGCCTACAGCAATAGATAAACTTTTAGCGAATTGCTGCATGGTGCTCATAACGCTGGTTCCTGCACTCAACTGGTCATGCCTTAGATCTGTATAAGCGAGTGAATGCAAGAAGCTGTATTGTAATGAACTCAGAAAGCCAAAAATAAAGGTATAACAGGCAATAGTTATGAGGGCGGTTTCTGCTCCTACACTAGCGAATAAAGCTATAGATATACTGGAGCAAACCGTATTGATGAGCAAAAGTCGTTTATAGCCTAGTAGACGCAATAAGCTCAGAGACAACTGCCTGGCAACTAAAACGCCTAAGGCAGTTGGTACAAGTAATAGTCCAGAGATTACAGCAGATTTACCAAGACAGATTTGAAATAATAAGGGCAATAAAAAAGGTATGCTGCCAAAACCAAGACGAGAAATTAAATTACCTTCAACTGCTATCCTGAATGTTCTGTATTTTAGTAACTCTGATTGGATAATCGGGTGGGGTTGATGACGGGAATGTCTAAGGTAGAAAATAAACAAAATAAGGGCAATAAAAATGATAATTAAAGCAAGATTCAAATTGATAGTTTGTTGACTGAGAGCTGAAAAACCGAAGATAATTCCAGAAAATGCTGCAACAAAAAGTATAAACCCTGATTTATCCAAAGCTTCAACTTCTTGACCCTCACTCTTTTCGAGCCAAAAAGAGGCCAGAATGATAGTGCTTAGCCCTATAGGTATGTTTATCCAAAAAATCCAATGCCAAGAAAAATAATCAGTAATAATTCCTCCAATCAAAGGCCCAAGCATGGCACCCACTGCTGCAATGGTAACTATATGATTCATCGTGGCAATTAAATGCTGGCGACCGAAGTAACGTAAAATTATCAGCCGCCCGACTGGAATAGCCAAACCACCTCCGGCACCTTGCAGGCATCGGGCAATGCCTAAGGATATTAAATCGGATGCAAATCCACACCATAATGAACAGAGAGAGAAAACGCTAATTGCTAAAATAAAAATTCGTTTAGAACCGTACTTATCAGCAAGCCATCCACTGATAGGAATAAAAATGGCCAAACCCACAAGATAGGAAATCAATATAATTTTTAAATCGATTGCCGGCACACTTAAACTACGGGAAATAGCAGGAATTGCTGTATTGATTATCGTAGTGTCTATCGCTTCCATAAAAAAAGACATCGATATTATCAATGGAATTATGTTCTGAGAAGTGAACCACTTTTTTCTCATGCCTAGCCCTTTATAAAACAGAGCCCATTGCAGCACACAAGCCTTTTTAACTTCCTATATCGGATTTAATGCTATGGACTCACTTAAATAGGAGGTCTGCTTTAATTTTAGCAAAAAATACTGTTATTAGTGGGGTTGTCGCCATGAATCGGTTATGGAGCTGGGTTTAGAGGCAAGGCAGTAACTTATACCTTTTGGCTACCGTCAGGCAGTTGTTACCTTTCGGATTAATATTATCTTAATAATTTCTTGTTAATCTTACCCCTAAATAACTCAAAGAGTGACTGTCATGGCTAAAAGAAATATTCTCAATAATTCAGAAATATCTAACGTCGATAATATCTATTCGTTTTATTCAGCATCTGCATCAAAATTGGGTGGTCTGGCAGTATTACCGAGTATAGTTTGCGCGGGTGGAGGATTCATGCTGGGTTGGAATACATTAGGCGAGAATGCTGCAGGGTTTGTGTATGGCGCTATGCTGGGTGGCCTTGGCTTTCTCCTTTCTCTCCCAATATCGATTCCTACTTTTGGATTGGCTTTAATACTAGCCTTGCCCCTTGTTTTAGTTTTTCCACTTGCTTTGGCTGGTGCAGCAATTGCTGATGCACTGCAGGGAAATGAAGATTCCTTAGCTCCCTCTATCTGAATATAGAGAAGCGAACTGAAACCCGGGCTTTGGTCCTGCGGACCGCTACCCAGGCTACAATTAGTTTAATTTTCGCTGCCAAAATCGCAAATTATGACAGGCATGAATAAACTCTTTAATTGCAGATAACTTCGATAATTCAAAGAATCCATCATCGATTTTAATGAGTGGATTAGCTAAAAGTGCTTTGGAAGAGGGCGCATAGGCTAAGTATTTATAATTCCAAAACGCATCAGAAATAAATTCATGCACTTTAGGATCCTTAGCTAATAAAGGATTTTCTCCATCAACTAATAAAACAACAGCATCAAATAAAACAGAAGGTGCTCCCCCAATTTTTTCTTGAGCAACCACCGGAGTGCCATCATTCAACTTCACTCCATTGATGGTGGGGCAAATTACAGTAAAGGTTGCTTTTTCATTGGAGATTTCTTTTACTAAGGCATTAAAAATGTTTGCATCTGCTCCTTCACTCAATAAAATTCCAACTCGTCGGCCATCAAACGTTTGTGGCCCGTTTTTTAAAATACTGAGCTTTGGTGAAGGAGAAAGATTAAGCGTTGGTTTTGCAGCCTCACAGGCTTTGGGGAGAGGGGCGATACCTAATCCTTTACTGACCTCTGTTGCAAGTGCATTATCTATATTTAAAAGATGACCTACCATGCGTTCCCGGATTTCTTTCTTTTCTACTTTGCTTAACTCAAACACCAAGGCATTGGCAATATGCGTTTGCTCAACAGTATTTTGACTTATAAAAAATTGCCGAGCCTGACTATAATGGTCTGCAAATTTTTCAGGACGTCCTCTTAATTTGCTATCGGAAATTTCCTGAGGAAACGATTTAAATCCAAGGGATGGATCCTCTCGAGGTCCTTCATGCCAGGAGTTTGGACTATAATTTGCTCGTCCTTTTGGATTATAAAAGGCCATGTGACCATCTTGCTGGAAATTAGCAAAGGGGCATTTAGGCGCGTTAATAGGTAAATGCGTGAAATTAGGACTCCCCAAGCGCTTTAATTGGGTATCGAGATAAGAAAAATTTCGCCCCTGAAGGAGAGGGTCGTTAGTAAAATCAATCCCTGGAACTATATTCTGAGTACAAAAAGCAACTTGTTCAGTCTCTGCAAAAAAATTTTCAACACATTTATTTAAGACTAAACGACCTACTTTTATTATTGGTATTTCTTCTTCCGGAATAAGTTTGGTAGAGTCCAAAACATCAAAGGGGAATTTTTCACAGAATTCGTCATCAAAAATCTGTAAACCTAGTTCCCACTCGGGGAAATTTCCACTTTTAATCGCATTCCATAAATCACGACGATGATAATCAGGATCGGCCCCATTGATTTTAACAGCTTCATCCCAGGTAACTGACTGAAGGCCTAACTTAGGCTTCCAGTGGAATTTGACAAAAGTGGACTTGCCCTCTTTATTAATCATACGAAAGGTATGGACTCCAAATCCTTCCATAAAACGAAACGAGCGGGGTATTGTTCTGTCTGACATTATCCACATGATCATGTGCATACTTTCAGGGGTTAAGCTAACAAAATCCCAGAAATTATCATGGGCTGTTTGAGCCTGTGGAAATCCACAATCAGGTTCATCTTTAGCGGCATGGATGAGGTCAGGAAATTTAATAGGGTCTTGGATAAAGAAAACCGGAATATTATTTCCTACTATATCCCAGTTCCCTTCTTGAGTATAAAGTTTGACAGCAAAACCACGGACATCCCTTGCCATATCCACAGATCCTTTATTGCCGGCAACAGTTGAGAAGCGGACGAAAGCAGGGGTTACACTACCTTTTTTCTGAAAAAGATTAGCGGAGGTTAAATGAGCCAAACTATCATAGGTTTCAAAAAAGCCATGGGCGCCAAAACCACGTGCATGGACAACTCGTTCTGGAATTCGCTCATGATCAAAGTGGAAAATCTTTTCGCGAAAAATAAAATCTTCCATAAGAGCAGGGCCATTTCCCCCAATTCTTAAACTGTTCTGATCATCTGCTATCGGAGTACCTGTCTGCGTAGTTAAAACCTCGTCTTTAGGACCTGCAACCTGATGACTATCACCACCGACTCCTACAATCATTTTCTCATCATGCAGGGTTTTGACTTTAGTTGTATTTGAATTTTTATTTTTGGTTGTCATATATCTATCCTTTTATATATCTCTCTTCACAGTATTCAATCTTGAGTTAAATTACAATCTCAAAAAGAAAGTTCAATAAAAAAAACAGCCAGATAATTTCTGGCTGCTTTCTATTTTATATAGGTAAAAAAGAAAACCCGTTTCCATCTTCGGATTAATTAACTGATTTTGACGTTGATGTTTGAATCAACCTTTTTTACACCTTGTACAGCCTGAGCAAGTTTAATTAAATTGGTTCTTTGTAATTCTGTTCTGACTTGCCCTGTTAGATGAACAGTTGCGTCTTTTGTCTCTACAGCAATAGGCCATAATTCAATATCCTTGGATCCAAAAAGTTTCTCTTTTAAAAACATGCCTTTTACCTTGGCTGTTAAGTAGCTATCTTTTAGCGGTTCCTTAGAACTTTTTACGACGAGATTATCGGTATTAATGACGTCAACGCCTAAAACAGAGGATGCCAGGGTTACAGCTCGTTCATATTGTTGGCGGGAATCCAAAGTCCCCGCTAAAACGACTTGCTGCTCAATCGTTATTACAGTGATAGGTTGCCTACGAAGAACTGGCGATTTTGAATAAAGTCCTTCAATAGTTGCGGTGATATTAGAATCCTTCAGTGATTGCCTGACAATAGGAGTATTTTTACCAGCATAAACCGGCAGTGAGTTAACACTAACCAAGGCTAAGGTTCCACACAGTATTAGTCTTGTAAACATAATAATTCCTTGTTTTTAGTTGATGTTTAATTTGCTGCCATGATTAAGTGACAACTTAAAGATATATAAATGTGACATGATTGTCAATAAATATTTTATATTTGTCACTTAATTGGTGACAGAAATATTAACCCTCAGTTCATTCTGATTAGGAATCTGAACTTAAATCTAAAAGTGATCTCTTCTGGGCTTGCTAATTATATTCCATTGATTAAAAATCGAATTACGATATCTATTTTAACAGCAGAAAAATGTTTCCCATGACAGATTTTTTAAGAGGTATGTTTTATCTAATGTCTGGTTTTAGCCATTTATTTTCTAAGGGACTTAAGCGCTTTATTTTATTACCTATGATGTTTAATTTTTTGTTGTTTATTGGATTATTCTATCTTGTCTATCACTATGCCTTTCCTTATTCTCATTATTATATCGATCAGCTACCTTCTTGGTTGCACTTTCTCAGTGGGTTATTTTTAGTTATTTTTGCTATTAGTTTTTTTCTCTTATTTCTTTCGATGTTTACAGTGCTCTTTAATTTAGTAGCCGCCCCATTTAATGGTTTATTAGCAGAAAAAGCGCAGATCTTACTTTACCAAAGCAAGATTCCCTCTTTATCGCTAACAGAGATAACCATGCGCACTATCAAACGGCAGATGCAATTTTTAAAATATGTTATTCCCCGTTTTCTTGGAATGATTATTTTATTTTTTGTTCCCTTTATTCACCTGATCTACCCTTTTTTGTGGTTTTTATTTAGTGCCTGGATTCTAAGTATTCAATATCAAGATTTTGTAATGGACAATAATTTAATAAATTTTCAAGAAATGCGATTGAAGATCAAAGAAAAATCAATGCTGTCCTTAGGATTTGGATGTTTCAT